>CBFGTA010000007.1:0-43387 GCA_965651595.1 uncultured bacterium
TGGGGGTGTCCACAAGGTTGCTCCCATCTTGGTGGGCGTGTTCCTGATCGCGGGACTGTCCGGACAGGCCTTACCAGGCCTGAGCACGTTCATCAGCCAGTTCCTGGTCTTGCTGGGAACGTATGAGAAGTACATCGTCGCGGCCGTGATAGCCACGTTCGGCATCGTGCTAGCCGCACTGTATGTTCTCTACCTGTTCCAGCGCACGATGACTGGGCCGCTCAAGCCCGGGTGCGAGCGCATCACCGAGATTAGGGGACGCGAGATGGTGGCCGTTGCTCCACTGCTCGTGCTCATGGTGTTCCTCGGTCTCTATCCTCAGCCAGTCCTAGAAGTCATCAACCCGGCTGTGGATCGAGTCCTTGAGCGGGTCCACGCCACCGATCCACCGCCAACGATCGATGAAGCGGGCGGAGTGGCGTTATCCATCAATCCAGCCGGGGAGGTGACTAATCGATGATGACCGACGCCCCGGGAACTTTCGTCATGCCCACCCTGGACTACTTGGCAATGATGCCGATGTTCATCGTCCTCGGTATCGCAATCGTGGGTGTTCTCGTCGAAGCATTCGCCCCCCGAACGTCACGACGTGCTATCCAGATTCCCATCGCCATCGCTGGCTTGTTCTCCGCATTCATTTTCATCGCGGTTGAGGCCGGTTCCCGCACGCTGACCGCTGATACCACCCTGTCGATTGACGGGCCAGGATTGTTCCTGCAGGGGCTCATCCTCCTGGTGGCCCTGTTGACGGCCCTACTGATGGCCGAACGCCGGATCGATTCGGCCGGGGACGCGTTCGCTGCCCGACCGTCGGAGATTCCGGGGAGTGCTCGAGAACAAGAGTTCGCCCAACGGGGCTGGTTGACCACGGAACTGTGGCCGCTAATGATGTTCTCGGTCGGCGGCATGCTCGTCTTCGTCGTCTCGAACAACCTGCTGCTGATGTTTATCGCCCTGGAAGTGATGTCCCTGCCGCTGTACCTGATGGCCGCTCTCGCCCGCCGCCGCCGACTGTTGAGTCAAGAAGCGGCAATGAAGTACTTCATCCTCGGAGCGTTCTCGTCGGCATTCTTCCTCTATGGGGCGGCGATGCTTTACGGCTTCGCGGGTTCGACCAATCTCGGCGCCATTGCCGACACTCTGAGCGCCCAGGCATCACCGAACGGACTGTTCATCGCCGGTTTGATGCTGTTGTCAGTGGGAATGTTATTCAAGGTGGCGGCCGTGCCGTTCCATATGTGGGCCCCGGATGTCTACCAAGGCTCACCGACTCCCGTCACCGCTTTCATGGCTTCGGCCGTCAAGATCGCCGCGTTCGGAGCTTTGCTGCGCGTCATGTACGTAGCCTTCGGCGGCGCAAGCTGGGACTGGCGGCCCATGTTCTGGGTGATCGCAATCCTGACCATGTTTGTCGGCGCAATCATCGCCCTGACGCAAACCGACGTCAAACGAATGCTGGCGTACTCGTCCATCTCGCACGCGGGCTTCTTGCTCATCGCCGTCATCGCCACCAATCCTGAAGGCATTTCGTCGATGTTGTTCTACTTGCTCGCCTATGCCGTCGCCACGGTGGGAGCGTTCGGAATAGTGATGCTCGTCCGGGATCCTTCTGGCGAGGCGACTCACCTGTCGAGTTGGGCAGGGCTGGCCAAGAAGGCGCCGTGGGTGGCAGTCGCAATGGCAGTATTCCTGCTCAGCTTCGCGGGAATTCCACTGACAGCCGGATTCATCGGGAAGTTCGCGGTATTCCAAGCCGGCTACGCCGGAGGCGCGGGCTGGTTGGTGCTGCTAGCGGTGTTGGCGTCGGCGATCAGTGCGTTCGTCTATGCCCGCTTGATTGTCGTGATGTTCTTCGCCGATCCGCAAGGCGACGGGCCCACCGTGGTGGTTCCGAGTGCGTTCACAGCAATCGCCATCGCGGCCGGTCTAGGTTTGACGATCGTGGCGGGAATCCTGCCTCAACCGTTCCTGGAACTTGCCGAACGAGCGTCCATCTTCATCCGATGACCCTGTCATCGGGTCGAGGAGGCTGTGGTGCCCACAAGTATTAGTCCCGACTTGGGCGACGACAACCTCCAGGCCAGTCTGGAACAGTCGCTTGAGGCAGTTGAAGACAGGTTGACTGCGGCCGTCGAGAGTGTAGATCCCTTCATCGACCAGGCGGCGAGTTATCTGGTACGAGCTGGCGGCAAACGGTTCCGCCCGATGTTGACCGTGCTGGCTTCCCACTGGGGCGACCCCCACGCGCCAGGGGTGGTGGATTCCGCCGTCGTCGTGGAACTCACTCACCTCGCGACGCTCTATCACGATGATGTCATGGACGAGGCTCCTCAACGCCGAGGCACAGCCTCCGCCAACGCGCGCTGGGACAACACCATCGCCATCTTGACCGGTGACTTCCTGTTCGCTCGTGCTTCCGACATTCTGGCCGACCTCGGTCCCGATGCGGTCAGAATCCAAGCTCGCACCTTCGAAAGGCTCGTAACAGGCCAGATTCACGAAACCAACGGACCGACGGACGGCCAAGACCCTATCGACCACCACATTGGTGTCCTCGCCGATAAGACCGGGTCACTCATCGCGACGGCCTGTCAGTTCGGCGCGATGTTCGGTGGCTGTGACCGGGAGACGGTGGCGGCGTTGACGAACTTCGGGGAACGGATCGGAGTCGCGTTCCAACTCGCCGACGACATTGTCGACATCGCTAGCGAATCGGGCCAGTCCGGAAAGACTCCCGGCACTGACTTGCGAGAGGGAATCGCCACCTTGCCCGTGCTGTATGCCCTGCAGTCGACGGATCCGGCCGACGCTCATTTGCAGAGGCTAGTCTCGCGCCCGATCACCGATGATGGCGAGCACGCCGAGGCACTCGAATTGTTGCGTCAGCATTCCAGTCTGGGTCGGGCGCGTGAAACGGCCGGGGAGTGGGCCGGGCAGGCTCGGGAGGCTTTGGCGCCGCTTGCGCCATCCCCGCAACGGCAGGCGCTAGAGGCCCTGTGTGATTACGTGGTTCACCGGTCTGGCTGACACTGTGGTGTCCCCGCCGTAGCTACTGCGGACTTGTTCGGAAGGCTCGCGGTTCAGATTTCGAGGAGCTTGGCAGCCAGGTCGGTCATGACCTCGGTTGCCCCGCCACCGATACCCAGGATGCGGGCGTCGCGATAGTGACGTTCTACCTCGCTGTCGCGCGTGTAGCCGAATCCCCCATGTAGTTGCACAGCCTGATCGACAACTTGGGTGCACACGTCAACAGCAGTGTTCTTGGCGAGAACAGCATCGAGCAGAACCGATTCACCGCGACTATGTCGCACGGCAACCGCACGCGTATACGTGCGGGCGACGTCAACGAGGCGATACATCTCCACCAACTGGTGGCGGACCACTTGCCGGCTAGCGAGGGGGCGACCAAACGTGGACCGTTGGCGACACCACTGCATTGTCAGGTCGAAGCAACGAGCTGCGGTGGAGTAGGCGACGGTGGCGAGCGAGAGTCGCTCGGCCGCGAAGTGGGTGGCCAGCGACGCGAAGCCGCCCCCCGGTTCCGCAGTTAGGAGGGCATGCGGCGGCAGTTGGCAGTCCACAAAGGCCAATTCGGCAGTATCGCTACACCACCAGCCCATCTTGTCGATCGTGCGCGAGACCGAGAAGCCCGGCAGCCGCGGGTCGACGGCGAACAGGCTGATCCCCTCGGCTCCACCCTGTCCAGTCCGGGCAGCCACGACGATCAGGTCTGCCCGAGCTCCCGAGGTGATGAACGTCTTGGTGCCGTTGAGGACCCAACCCGAATCGGTTGATTGAGCACGAGTGCGTAGCCGGGCAACGTCAGATCCGCCGTCGGGCTCCGTCACCGCAAGCGCGGCAATCTTGTCGCCTGTCAGGACCGGTTTGATCCATTCTGAACTGAGCTTCTCGGCCGTCGTCGTATCTCCCCGCGCAGTAGCACGGCCAGCGGCATCTATCACGTGTGGGAGGGCGATGCCGTGGCTGAACAATCCGGCGAACAGGCCCCCGCTGCCGCCCGCCGCGAGAAACTCCTCCGTCAACACGGTGACATCAACCCAGTTTCCACCGCTGCCGCCGATGGACTCGGGGTAGCCGATCGACAGCAATCCCACCGCGCCAGCCGCACGGTGAAGCTCGCGAGGAATGGCCCCCTGGGCTTCCCAGTCAGCCAGATTGGGAGCAACTTCCCGGTCGATGAAGGCACGTACAGTCGCTCGGAGGGCTCGACGCTGCTCCGAATCGAAGTCGTCGTCCTTCACGTTCTACGGCGCTTCCGAGTCGGAAGTCGAACTGCCCGGGCCAATCTCCCAGGTGTCAACCCCATCAATGAGTACCTGCAGATCGCCGCTGCCGGTTTCCTGCGCTCGATTGAGTTGGTCGGACATGAGGCGTTCGTAGCTCGGGCGCTCCACGCTGCGCAAGACTCCGATAGGTGTGTGGTGCAGCGTTTCGGGATCGCTCAGTCGACTGAGGGCAAACGCTGTGGCCGTATCGGGCGTGTGGGCGTCGTGGGTGACAATCTCGTCGGCATCGACGCCATCGGTGTCGGCGACGGTGAGGCCCCCCGTGGCCGTTCGAACCACGCAGTACTGCCCGTCACTACCGAAGATGATTTTTTCCCCGTGGATCAACGGAATGACCTCGTCGGATCGAGTGTCGGGGGACTTGAGTAGATCGAAGGCGTTGTCGTTGAAGATGTTGCAGTTCTGGTAGATCTCGACCAGAGACGCCCCTTCGTGTAGGGCGGCCGCTCTGAGCACTTCGGTCATGTGCTTGCGGTCAGAATCGATCGTGCGGGCCACGAACGTCGCTTCCGCCCCCAGCGCCAGAGACAAAGGATTGAAGGGGTAGTCCAGCGAACCGAACGGCGTCGACTTGGTGACTTTGCCGAGTTCACTGGTGGGCGAATACTGGCCCTTGGTGAGACCGTATATGCGGTTGTTGAACAGCAGGATGGTGATGTTGACGTTGCGACGCAGAGCGTGGATCAGGTGGTTGCCGCCGATGCTGAGCGCGTCGCCGTCGCCGGTCACTACCCACACCGAAAGGTCCGGTCGCGAGGAGGCGAGGCCGGTAGCGATGGCAGGTGCCCGGCCGTGGATCGAGTGGAAGCCGTAGGTCGTCAAGTAGTAGGGGAACCGGCTCGAGCAACCAATTCCGGAGACGAAGCAGATGTCTTCCCGCGGGATTCCCAGTTCGGGCAGGAACGCTTGAACGGTCGCGAGGATCGCGTAGTCGCCGCAACCCGGGCACCAGCGAACCTCTTGATCGGACTTGAAATCCTTAGCTTTCAGGGGCAGGTTAGTCGACACTGCTGATCACCTCGCCGATCACGGACTCGAGTTCGGCGGCCTTGAACGGTAGGCCGCGCACTTGGGTATAGCTGATGGCATCGACGAGGAACTTCCCGCGCAGCAGCAGTGCCAGTTGCCCGAGGTTCATCTCGGGAACGATGACTCGGCGGTACGACGAGACAACTGTGCCCGTGTTGTGGGGGAACGGGTTGAGGTGGCGCAAGTGGGCTTGAGCGACCTGCCGACCGTTGCGCCGTAGTCGCCTGACGGCGGCACAAATCGGGCCGTACGTTGACCCCCAACCGATCACCAAAACATCAGCTTCACCGCTGGGGTCGTCGACGGCGAGATCCCCAATCGAGTCGGCGATTCCATCAATCTTGGCCTGCCGCAGCCGCACCATGCGGTCATGGTTGTCGGAATCGTAGGAGATGTGGCCAGTGATGTCGGCCTTCTCGATGCCGCCGATCCGGTGCTCGAGTCCCGGCGTTCCGGGTACCGCCCAGGGGCGAGCAAGCGTTTTTTCGTCGCGCACGAACGGCATGAACGTCTCGGTGCCGTCGTCCTCGCGGAAGTTGGGTCCGTCAGCGAAGGTCACGGCCAGGTCTGGCAGTTCCGCGACTCGCGGGATGCGCCACGGTTCGGAGCCGTTGGCGAGGGAGCCGTCGGAGAGCAGGAATACGGGTGTCCGGTAGGTCGTGGCAATACGGGCCGCTTCCAGGGCTGCGTCGAAGCAGTCGGCGGGGGATTGGGCCGCGACGATCGGGACGGGGGCTTCGCCGTTGCGGCCGAACATCGCCTGCAGCAAGTCAGCCTGCTCCGTCTTGGTGGGCAACCCAGTCGAGGGACCTCCCCGCTGCACATCGACGATGATCAGTGGCAATTCCGTGGATACGGCCAGTCCGATCGTTTCCGACTTCAGTGCCACTCCTGGCCCGGACGTTGTCGTCACACCGAGTGCGCCACCGTAGGCCGCCCCGAGGGCGGCACCGATACCGGCGATTTCGTCCTCCGCCTGGAACGTGCGCACACCGAACTTCTTGTGCTTGCTCAACTCGTGGAGGATGTCGCTAGCGGGGGTAATCGGATACGAACCGAGAAACAGGGGGATGCCGCACCTTTGGGCGGCAGCGATCAGCCCATAGGACAAGGCCAGGTTGCCACTGATGTTGCGGTAGCGGCCCGGGGGCAGGGCAGCCGGGCCCACCTCATAGCGGACGGCAAAGTCTTCGGTGGTTTCGCCGTAGTTCCATCCGGCTTTCAGTGCTTTCAGATTGGCAGTCAGAATTTCGGGCTTCCGGGAGAACTTTTCGTGAAGGAACCGCTCGGTTCCTTCCAAAGGTCGGCCATATAGCCACGACAGTAGACCGAGCGCGAACATGTTCTTCGCCCGCTCGGCTTCTTTCTTGGTGATGTCGAATTCGCTGAGGGCTTCGACGGTCAGGGAAGTGAGAGCCAGGGGATGGACGTGGTAGGACTCGAGTGACCCGTCGTCCAGCGGGTTCGAGGCGTAGTTCACCTTGGTCATATTGCGCTTGGTGAACTCGTCGGTGTTGACGATGACTGTTGACCCGCGCGGAAGATCAGCCAAGTTGGCCTTCAAGGCGGCAGGGTTCATTGCGACCAGGACGTTCGGACTGTCCCCAGGGGTCACAATGTCGTGGTCGGCGAAGTGCAGCTGAAACGCGGACACGCCAGGCAAGGTGCCAGCGGGGGCGCGGATCTCGGCCGGGAAATCGGGCAAGGTTGACAAGTCGTTGCCGAAAGAAGCTGTCGACGACGTGAAGCGATCTCCGGTCAACTGCATGCCGTCGCCGGAATCGCCCGCGAAGCGGATGATGACCCGATCGAGCTGCACCGTAGGTTTTGACACGCCTTCTAGTGTCTGATGCTGCCAATCTCGGCGCACACTCGGGTCGGACTTGTTGCCGCCGGATCACCGGCGACTTCCCCATCCGACACGCCGCAGCCCTGATCGGCCCGGGGGCAGCTCGTCTCGGCCCGTTCCTCCCCGCGCAGTTCGCGCAACTTCTACACTCGGAAACTATGACGATGGCGGAAGCGGTTCAGGTGTCGGGCACGGTGGGGAAGCCCGGCGCGGCCCGACCACTGCCGCTGACGGCGTGGGCCGTCGCCAGCCCACAGCCCGCTGCGACCGCTGACACTCCCGGGTTGTTGACAGTCGAGCCGGAATCCCGGGTCGCGCTCGTGTCACTGGCCTGCTGTGCGGTGATGGCCCACAGTGGCATCGAACTGCTCGTTGCGGAAGGATTCCTCGAGTCGAAGCCACTCGGCGATGCCATCGGAGCTCCCAGGGGCACCCGACCCGATGGCACATCTGGGAGCGCCCCGAGCGGCGAACCCGACCATGTGGTGGTCGTGGTGGCCGGTACCGTCACTTGCGTCATCGCAGACCGGCTGCGAGCCACAGTGGCCCACCTGGCTGCTCGCTCCCGCGTGTCTCTCGTGCATTTTGGCGTGTGCACGCTCAGTGGTGGCCCCTACTGGGATTCGCCGGTGGTGACCGCGGACGGTTGGGCTGGCCCTGCCGCCGCGATAATCGAAGTCTCCGGGTGTCCACCGACGGCCAGGGACCTTGCCACCGCGGTTCGCCGCGCCGTCGCAGACGATTCCGCACGGAGGTCTTGAGGCATGTCCACATCGGTAGAACACTGTGCCTCGGGGCAGCAGTGGCGCGGCGCGATCGAGCAGGCGGTGGCCGACGGCTGGGATTATCTGGAAATGTGGTCAGCCACGGACTGGGGTTCGGATCGACGACACGTGTGTGCGGTCCTGCGGGCCATCGAGCCGAGCGAGGATGCTGCCCCGCCGATTCGAGGGTTCTCAGTGACGGTTCCGGTCGATTCTGCGGTGCCGACGTTGGCCGACCTCTGGCCCGTCGCGGCCTGGTACGAGCAAGAAGGCTACGAGCAAGTGGGAATCACCACTGACCGGACGACGCCCGGCGACCGCAGTCCGAGCACTCCCGGCCGACTGCTGCGGGAGCAGCCACTGTCGCGGCGAGTCAGCAACGAATGGCCCGGCCACTACGACCCGGCCGCTCGTCCCGGCGGCAGGCGACGCCCCCGCCCGGTACCCGGTGTGTGGGAAGAATGGGTGCGCGACGATGCCACCACCCGTGACGGGAGCGATGCGGGCCGGGCCGGGGGCGACTCCGAAGGAGATTCACTGTGACAGGCTCGGCCAGCGATCGGCGGGGACGGATCGGACTGATTCCCGACGCCTGCACCTCTTGCATGGTCTGCGTGAAGGAATGCCCCGTGTGGTGCTTGTCGCTGACGGCCGAACGGAACTCGGAGGTGGACGAGCGGGGCCGCACCCGGTCCCGCCTGGTTTTACAATCCTTCACCGTTGACTATTCGCTCTGCATGGACTGTGGGATCTGCGTGGACCTATGCCCGACCGACGCATTGGTGTGGACCGACGACAAGTGGCCACCGAGTGCGAGCCGAACCGACCTGATTGGCGAGTTGGCCCAGTCCGGGCCCGCCCCCGCTACCTCGCCGGACAACCCGGAGCGGTAGCGAGTGACTGAGCGACAGGCACTTGGTTGCTAGCGGTAGTTGGTGAATTGCGTCGCGAAGTCGAGGTCGGCTTCCCGGACGAGCTTCTGTACCGCCTGCAGGGCGTCACGGGACTTCGACGATACACGGAGTTCGTCGCCTTGGATTTGGACCTTGACACCCTTAGGGCCGTCGTCGCGAATCAGCTTGCCGAGCTTCTTCGCCTGTTCGCTGGAAATCCCGGCCGAGAACTCGCCCGTGATCTTGACGATCTTCCCGCTGGGGCGCGGGTCGCTGGCGTCGAACGCCTTCAGGGATATCTGCCGTTTGACAATCTTGTCTCGGAACACCTCCAGTGCAGCGCGGGCCCGTTCTTCGGTTGCCGCGGTGATTTCGACCGACAAGTCCCCGGTCCACTCGATGCTGGCCCCGGTGTTCTTGAAATCGAACCGGGTGGCGAGTTCGCGAGCGGCCTGATTGAGGGCGTTGTCGGCCTCTTGGCGATCTACTTTGCTGACGATGTCGAAGCTGCTGTCGGCCATGGGGTCCCTTTCTGTGCCCGCGGGTAAGGGCACCGTGTATTCTGACAGGCGTTTGGTCTGATTATGGCGGGTTGCCCGAGCGGCCAATGGGAGCGGACTGTAAATCCGTCGCGAAAGCTTCAGAGGTTCGAATCCTCTACCCGCCACTCTAAACTTGACTTGTTCAAGATTAGCTGTCATGCTCGTAGGTATGAGATCCGAGGATGAGTTCGCGCAGATGTTGCGCGACCACGCCCTGCGGGTCACTGCCCCGCGGATAGCTACTTTGCGGGCGCTCGATCGCCACCCCCACGCGGAAACCGAAACCATCATCGCCAGTGTGCGTGATGATTTGCCGCGCGTGTCCCATCAGGCCGTGTATGACGTTTTGCGAGCGCTCACGGACGCAGGAATCGTGCGTAAGATTCAGCCGGCTGGCTTGGTGGCTCGCTACGAGACTCGCGTCGGTGACAACCATCACCACCTGGTCTGTCGTTCCTGTGGAGCGATCGTGGACGTGGATTGTGCCCGTGGGCAGGCCCCGTGTCTGGAAGCCCACGACAACTTCGGCTACACGATTGATGAGGCCGAGGTGATCTACTGGGGCACCTGCCAGGACTGCCAGGAGGCTGGAACTACCCCCGATGATGTTGACTCGACGGCGGTGCGGTCGGCACCGGCCGCCGCGAGTCTGAGATGAACAAGTCAGCGCGGCACAAGCCGCCGCAGGTACCCGTCGTCGGCGCGACGGATGCCCCACACCGGAAGGAAGCCAATGTCGGATAACAGCGAGATCATGGAAGAAATCAACGAGGACTCAGCGGCGGGCGGGTGCCCGGTTGCCCACCACCAGATGCCGCACCCTTCGGAAGGTTCCGCCAACGAGCGCTGGTGGCCCGATCGACTCAACCTCAAGATTTTGGCGAAGAATCCCGACGTCGCAAATCCGCTCGGAGCGGATTTTGACTATGCCGAGGCCTTCGAATCCATTGATCTCTCTGCACTCAAAGCCGACATTGCCGCCACGCTGCGTGATTCACAAGACTGGTGGCCAGCTGACTTCGGCCACTACGGGCCGTTCATGATCCGGATGGCGTGGCACAGTGCCGGTACCTATCGAGTGAGTGATGGGCGCGGCGGCGCTGGGGCCGGTCAGCAACGCTTCGCCCCCCTGAACAGTTGGCCCGACAACGTCAACCTCGACAAGGCCCGTCGACTGCTGTGGCCGATCAAGAAGAAGTACGGGCAGTCGCTGTCGTGGGCGGACCTGATGATTCTGGCTGGCAACGTCGCCCTAGAAGATATGGGCTTCGCGACCGTCGGTTTTGCCGGTGGCCGGGCCGACGTGTGGGAGCCAGACGAGGACGTCTACTGGGGTCCTGAGTCCGAGTGGCTCGGAGATGAACGCTACACCGGTGAGCGTGATCTCGAGAACCCCCTGGCTGCAGTCCAGATGGGGCTGATCTACGTCAACCCCGAAGGCCCCAACGGCAATCCCGACCCCTTGGCTGCGGCCCGAGACATCCGCGAAACATTCGGGCGCATGGCGATGAACGACGAAGAAACTGTTGCGCTCATCGCTGGCGGGCATACCTTCGGCAAGACCCACGGCGCTGCAGACCCAGATCGCTACGTGGGTCGTGAACCCGAAGGTGCGCCCATCGAAGAGCAAGGCCTGGGTTGGCGCAGCTCCTATGGTACTGGGCACGGCGGAGACACCATCTCGAGTGGCCTCGAGGTGACCTGGACATCGACGCCCACCCGTTGGTCCAACAACTTCTTCTGGAACCTGTTCGGCTATGACTGGGAACTCAGCCAAAGCCCGGCTGGCGCGAAGCAGTGGGTTCCCAAGAACGGCGCCGGAGCCAACTCGATCCCCGACGCGCACGATCCTGACAAGCGTCACGTTCCGACCATGTTGACAACAGACCTAGCACTGAGGTTTGACCCGGTCTACGAGAAGATTTCTCGCCGCTTCTACGAGCATCCCGAGGAATTCGAGGCGGCCTTTGCCCGTGCCTGGTTCAAACTCACGCACCGCGATATGGGGCCGGTCAGCCGATACCGGGGCTCAGAAGTCCCCTCCGAAACATTCCTTTGGCAAGACCCCATCCCGTCCGCGGCTGGTGCAGCCATTGACGCCACAGATGTCGGCACGCTCAAGCAGCAGGCGCTGGCATCCGGTGTTCCAGCCGAACAGTTCATCCAGACGGCCTGGGCAGCAGCTGCCACCTTCCGTTCCAGTGACAAGCGCGGCGGCGTCAACGGCGGTCGCATTCGGCTGGAGCCGGAAGTCAGCTGGGAGGTTAACAACCCCGAACAGCTCCTCCAGGTGTTGGCCACACTTGAGCAGATTCAGCAGCGCTTCAATGCTGACAATGCCCCCAAGGCCGTATCCATCGCGGATCTCGTTGTCATCGCCGGTGCGGCTGCCGTGGAAAAGGCTGCTCGCGCTGCAGGGGTTGAAGTGTCGGTGCCGGTGACGACCGGACGGGCCGATGCGTCCCAGGAGGAAACCGACATCGAATCGCGGAGCTTCCTGGAGCCTCGCCACGATGGCTTCCGCAACTATCTCGGCAAGGGCAATCGCCTGCGGGCCGAGTTCTTGCTCGTTGATCGCGCCAATCTGCTTGGTGTGAGTGCCCCAGAAATGACGGCCCTCGTTGGGGGTCTGCGGGTGCTCGGCGGCAACTACGACAACAGTTCCCTTGGCGTGTTCACAGATCGCCCCGGCGTCTTGAGCACCGACTTCTTCACCAATCTGCTAGATATGGGAACCACGTGGTCAGCTGTTGACGAGCAAGGCGAGCTGTTCGAAGGTAAGGATCGCCGCACCGGGGAATCTCGTTGGTCGGCCACGCGCGTGGACCTGATCTTCGGGTCGAACTCGCAGCTGCGGGCCCTCGCGGAGGTCTATGCCGCCGACGACGCTGCAGAGAAGTTCGTCCACGATTTCGTGGCGGCATGGACGAAGGTGATGGACGCGGATCGATTCGATCTGCACCGCTCGTAGTTGGCCCGATCCCCCGTCAGCTAGATGCAGGCGGCCCTACCAGGTTCGGTAGGGCCGCCTGCGGCATTTCTACACCCAACTTGGACTAGGCGATGAGCTTGGCAATGATGACTGCCGCGCAGATCGCCACGCTCGCGACTGCCCACCCGATGGTGCGGAGCCAGGTGGCGCCGCCGCGTCGGACCGAGTAGCCTGAAACCCCGGCGAGCAGAAGGCTCAGGGCCACAATCGTGATGGCGATGCCCATCCCCACACTCAAACCCATGTCTTCAAAGAACTCGCTGAGCATCTCGACGATGATGCCGGGGCTGAAAATGGCCACCACGTTGAGAATCACTCGTCCCCAATCGATGGCCTCAGCCCGCGAGCGGTGCATCAGGACCAGGGCCCAGGAGTGGGCGATACCCACTGCCAGACAGCTGCCCAGGGCCAGGATGGACATCTCGTCGAAGCTCTCGACATAGTTCTTCATCCCACTCGCGGCCAAGATCGCGATTGTGGTGATAGTGGCATAGATCGATAGCTCGACAGTCTCGGCCCGCTGGTGATCGAGGCGGCGGGTACGTTCGTCGTCGGAAGGCTCCGGCTTGACCATCGAATCCGACATCGCCCCTCCTCTCCTAACGCTGCACGCCAAAGGGCCACAACTCGGCAGAGTCTAGCCAGGCTAGTCGCCTTCGGCATCCGTGACTTCCCACTCTGTGTCATGTGCACAGGCCAGTGGCAGCTAGTCGCGGGAGAGAAGGTCAATGCGGTTCGTGCGTTTCGGGCTGTATCGACACACAAAACCCACCAGTACGCAGCGTGACCAATATCCGGGAACTAGCTACTCGGAGTGACGAAGCATGGTGGAAAGTCGATCGGACTCAACTAGTGAGGCACCTCGGTGGTGGGTAGCCCGGTTGGATGGATTCCCCAGGCGTTGGCGCGCTGATCATACGAAAGTATGAAGAACAATGGTGAAATTGCGGCGTAGATCACCTAGGGTCACCCATTTGCTCGTCGAATGCGGCTTGTTCGCAGTTGAATCCTCACGTACAGTAGTCCCAGCGGAGAAAGTGGCAATCTCCTCACAATTTTTCCGACGTGAGAGGTTTCACTTTCTGTCACCGGGGAATCCCGTGAGTGGGACGAACGGACCGCCCCACCGCGAGACAACTTCAGATAGCCCACGTGCCCGGGTGGTCATCGCCCTAGCACACCAACCCGGTGGACTACAGGCAGTGCCCGCCACCAATACTCCAAGGAGAAAGTTATGGCAATCAGGATCGCAGGTAAGGAAATCGCTGGCAGCAAGCTGGTTCTGGCCGCTGCCGCTGGCGTCGTCGCCACCGGTGCTGTCGCCGCTTCGGCCGCCAGCCTCGGCACCCTCAACGCCGAAAGCCTCGGCACCAGCTCCACTGTCGTGGCAGCTTGCCAGGACGGTGGAGGAGAGATCGATATTGCCTGGGGTGAACCCACCTACGCTGGCAATGCCAACCCCGCGAACAGCACCTACAACGTAGCGACTGTTGACTTCAGCAATGTCGAAGCAGCTTGCGACGGCCTGTCCTACAAGGTGACCTTGGCCGACGACACCGGTGCTTCAATCGGTGAAGTAGACGACACAGTGTCGCTGACTGCTGGCGAGTTCACGGCCACCTTTGCCCCTGCCGTCGACTCCAAGGCCGTCGAGCAGGTCACGCTGACCATCTACGGCTAAGCACAACCGTAGGCACGCTGATGGGTGGGTGGGCAAAGCCCTCCCACCCATCAGTCGTCTCAAAGGTCGTCAGTTTCGAACTGGGTGACTGACTCAACTGGCCTGTAGCTTCCCAATCACATCACCAAAGGAACTGCGAAGGAGGGGTCATGGACTCGACACCAACGCCCGCCCCGTCGCGATTCCGCTGGTCACGGGGGAAGCAGATCGCAGTTGCCATTCTGGCGGCCGTGGGAGTCGGGGCAATCGTGACTGCCTCCGCCGCCTCCCTGGGGCCGTTGAACCCGCAAGGAATCGGCACGTCAGCATCTGAGGCCGCAGCGTGCACCAACAGCGGTCTCGGATGGGACTGGCCGGCGGGGGGAATCAGCTTTGACCCCAACGCTGGCAACGGCAACTACGTCTACAACCAGGTGCGCGTCACCGGAATCCCCGCCAGCTGCGCTGGCGCGACGGGCTCCGTGACAGTCGCCGACAGCGACACCAACACCGAACTGGCAACCAAGGCCATCAGCGTGCCAGGAGATTGCAGCAACTGTTCGGTCACCGTAACCCTCGACTCGGCCGTGCGGGTCAGCCCCACCAACCGGGTAGCGATCGTCCTGGTAGGCGGGGCCTAAAGAGTCAGCCATGACTCGCTCGCACGCCCACTCATCGGGGGCCTCCCCACCGCAGGGAGCTGGAATACTTCGCCTCATCACCATCGAGCAGTCGCCCCACGACTCAATTTCACCCACAACAGTTCGTCGGACGCTAGCGATATTGGCCCTCACGGCTCTGGTCGCCATCGTGTGGCCCACCCACTGGTGGGGCGCCAGTAGTTACGTGGTGGTGGCCGGGCCTTCGATGCAGCCAGTTCTCAACGACGGTGATTTCGTTTGGGCTCAGCGTTCAGTCGGCGGGCGGTATGAGCCGGGCGACGTGATTGTGTTTCGGGCCCCAGAGGTGGGCGGACCGCGGGTGATCCACCGAGTCATCAGCGTCGATGACGACGGCATTATCCGCACCCAGGGCGACAACAAGGACTCACCCGACCCGTGGGAGATCACGTCCGAGCAGGTCGACGGGCGAATGATCGTGGTTGTCCCCGCTGTCGGTGGAATGATGGCCTCAGGTGGCTTCGCGATTGGCCTCGGCCTCGCCGCGGCAGCGATCGTGGTGACCCTGCTGTGGCCGCGACGCACACGCGACACACAGAAGATCAACTGAGGTAGTGGCGAGGGAGGTGAGGACGTGTCTCGCACGCGCGTTGTGCTCATCGCTGTTTTGGCTCTGATCTTGGGCGCCAGCGTGGTGACGGCCTCCGCCGCCAGCCTCGGCGTCTTGCAGGCCGACCGAATGGGGGCGTCCTCGGCCGCCGTGCCAGGCTGCTCGGCCGGGACGATTCCTGTGTCGCTCGCGTCCTCCTACAGCCTCGCGAACGGCTACCGCATCGCGTCCGTGAGGTTTGGGGCAAGTAACTTCGGGACCTGCGCGGGCAAGCGCGTGTCGATCAGCGCCCTCGACGCCAATGATGTCGTCATCGGAACTCCGATCGTCACCACCAACTTCCAGCCCGCCACCGACTACTCGTTCTCCAGCCCGCAACCTGCCATCACCGACTTACCAGGCAAACAGGTCCGCATCGTGGTGGTGTCATGAGTCCCGATCTGTCGCCGTCATTAGGGCCCTCGTCGGGGCCTTCCTCGCGTCCTGACGCGTCGGCGCGTGGTGCCTCCCGCCGGGTGCGGCCAGCCATCGCCGGGGCCATCATCGGGGCTGCGCTCGCGGGGGGCCTCGTCATCGGGGCGGCCGCTAGTCTTGGCCCGCTCACGGTGTCCCCACTCGAACAGCAGTCCTCCACGACCGACGTGCCCTTGCGAGTGCTCGACAACTTCTCGGCCCTCGCCAACAACGCCCAAGTCAACGGCACATCCGCCCGCATAGTCACCACCACCGGCGGCACTCCCACCACAGTCGGAGCGCCGAGTTGGACGACCTGGACCTGGACCGGCAACAACCTCAACGCCTGGCAGAAACGCAATGCCCAAGGCGGTGTGGCCTGCGCGGTCAACAACGCCGACTGCAGCAATTCGGTGACAACCGTCCCGTGGATCACAGCCCCATCGTCAATCGCCGGGCGAGTCAACTCGTTCGGCCACAACAACACCGTCTCCGGCGTGATGCTGCTATGGGACTCGACGGCTAGATCCGGACTGCTGGCCCAGATCTACCGCACCGGGGGCAACTGGCGGCTAGAGGTGGGTCAATACTCGGTGACCGGGGTTGCAACCGGTTCATTCACCTCGTCGGAGTCGGTAACCATCTCACCCAACCCCAGCGTCGCAACCACCATCACTCTCACCTACGACGGGGTGCAGGCCACGGCTGTGGCCACGAACAGCAACGGAACCTACACCACGCCTGCCTACACCGTTCCTGGTGCCATCAAGGCTCACAGTCGGGCGGGACTGTTCCAGGGCAACCGCTCCAACAACGTCAACCAACTCGCTTTCTGGTTGGACGGCACAGTGGAGTTGACCCTCCCGTGACCGGCGTCGGCTCAATCCGCACTAGTGGCGATGCCGGAGTGTCCGTGGCGAAAGTCATCGTGGCGACTGCTTCGTGGGTGATTTTCGCCGCCGTCCTGTTCTTGCTGTGGCCCCCGCAGTGGGGTGGCTGGGTCAGTTATGTGGTGGTCAGCGGAACCTCGATGGAGCCGGAATATCACACCGGCGATATTGCTGTGGCTGTCAAACAAGACCAGTACCAGGTCGGCGAGAACGTCGTCTACATGGTCTACGAGGACGGGCAGCCGAAGGGTCGGATCATCCACCAGTTGGTTCGCGAAAACCCCGACGGCACGTTCATCGCCCAGGGCATCAACAAAGAACACCCAGACCCCTGGCGGATACCCGAAGACTGGATTCAAGGCAGCGTCGTAACACTCTTGCCGCAGGGCTACCGCTACTTCCTCATCCTCAAGAGCCCCATATTCCTGGCTGTTGTCGCCGGCCTCATCGTCACCGCCATATTCTGGCCGCGCGGTACCCCGATCGAGGAGCTCGGCCAGGACGAGCCTGCCGAAACCCCGGCGGCGGGAGGTGCTGATCCAGGTGGGGGCACCTCGGGCGACTAGCGGAGATTCTCACCTTGTACGCTAGTGCTTCGCAGGTATGCCCCTTTAGCTCAGTCGGCAGAGCGTCTCCATGGTAAGGAGAAGGTCTACGGTTCGATTCCGTAAAGGGGCTCGGAAGGACGCTCGGCGTCTAACCACGGCGGGGTAGCTCAGCCTGGTAGAGCAAGCGGCTCATAATCGCTGTGTCGCCGGTTCAAGTCCGGCCCTCGCTACCACTTCACGATCACCGCATCACTCGCTCGCGAGTGACAACCGAAAGGCAAGACTGTGGCCAAGGCATCTGACGTTCGCCCGAAGATCACATTGGCGTGCCCTGATTGCAAGGAACGCAACTACATCACCAAGAAGAACCGCCGTAACGATCCCGATCGTCTCGAGGTCAGCAAGTTCTGCCCCCGTTGCAACAAGCACACTGCGCACAAAGAAACTCGCTAACTCCCTCCCGTTTGGGTGTCTGAAGCGGGCATGAACCGCCTCGGGGTGGTGGGATAGGGGAACCGCTAGGGCCTGGTGAGTCGGGTGAACTAGTGGACCTCAGACAACCCGGTGGAGGAGGTTCCTCATGGCTCCCCGTCCCCGGCCGCCCGTTTCTGCCGTCCTGGCCGTTGCTTTGGCCGGTTTCCTGGTGGCTTCCGTTGCGTTGGGAGTGAGTCGGTGGGATCCCACCATCGACACGCCAGCAGCACCTCTGGCGTTGGGTAACAACCCCGAGCTCACCGCGGCGACGGCAGTGGAACCCACCGCCTTCTACGACCCGCCCAGCCCACTGCCCGAGGGCAACCCGGGCACGGTGCTACGGACCGAAGTCATCGAAGATGCCCCGGATGCGGTCCGCGCCTGGCGAATGCTGTATCTGTCCAACGACAACAACGACAATCCGATCGCCGTCTCGGGCTACTACGTCGAACCCGCCGCGCCCCCGGAGTCGGCCGAGCGGTTCCCGCTGATCGGGATGGCGCACGGGACGACCGGGATTAGTCGAGCCTGCGGAATGTCCCAGGCCCCCTTCACGCCAACCACCCCTGGTTTCGAGTACTGGGAAACGATCGTGAGGCCGCTCACCGACGCGGGCTACGCGGTAGCGGTTACCGACTACGAGGGGATGGGTGCGCCCGGCACCGCCACGTACCTGATCCTCAAAGCTCAGGCCTACGACGTGCTCGACAGTCTCCGAGCTGCGATCAACTTCCGGCCCGACCGGCTCGACGCCAACAGCTTGGGGATCGTCGGACACAGCGAAGGTGGCTTCGCCGCCCTCGCCGCCGCCCAGGCGGTGGCCGACTACGCCCCCGATCTTGCCGTGCGAGGGGCAGTTTCTCTCGCTCCCGGTCTGATCCCCCCGTTGCCGTTCGCGATTTCGGCGACGGTGAAGTCCACCGGCGATGGGCCGAGCCCCCGTTCGGGGTACTTGGCGGTCTTGGGAACCTCGTGGGCCGATACCTACCCGGACCTGCTGTCGCCGGAAAAGATCTACACCCCGGAGGGGGTCACGACCGTCGCCGAAGCGGTCAAGACCTGCACCGGCACCATGAACTCGTTCTTCACCGGGCCGCTGACCGACTACGTCCAAAGCGACCCGGCCCCAGAGATGGTGACCGTGGCAGCCCTCAACATGCCCGTCAACGGGGTTTCCCGGGTTCCCATCCTCGTTCAGCAGGGCAGCCGGGACGAATCGGTGGTTCCTCAGCTGAGCCACTCGCTCGTCGCGCAACTGTGCACCCAAGGCGCCCCGGTGAGCTACCAGGCCTTCCCCGACGATGTTCACCGGTCCGTGCAGTGGACCGGCCGGCAGCTGTACCTTGACTGGCTGGCCGATCGCATGGCTGGCGTGCCAGCTCCGCGCGACTGTGGTGGTGTGCGATGAGTGCCATGGTCGGCGTGGCACTAGTCGCCACGATCATTGCTGTGCTGGGGTTGCTGGGCCGCAGCGAAGGCGGCCTTCGCCTCGGTGGGGTTGTCCTCGCGGCGTTCCCGCTGATGGTGCTTTCAGTCGCGGTGACGGCCCCCGCCGGCATCACCGTCGGCCCTGCTTTGATTGCTTCCGTGGCAGTCGTGGTCGGCGTCTTGGCCGCACGGCTCTTCGCCGCCGGATCGGTGCCGGGCACGGTCCGAGGTTTGACCGGGGGCGCGCTCAACGTGGCCGTTGCGGTACTCCTAGCGGCCGCAGTGCTCGCCTGGACCGCTCCGTTGATGTTCTTCATCGCTGGCGCCAACGCGGTCGTTGCTACTGTCGTGCTCGCGGTAGCAGCCGGAATCTGGGCGGCCGGTGGTCGATCTACCGGGCTAGTGGCCCTCATTGGACTGGTCGTGATGATCGTGGTGGTCATCTTGGCCGTTGCGGTGGCGGCGGCAACGAGTCCTGCTAGCGCCCTGACGGCGCCCATGGTGGCAGTGCCTGGAAATTCTCCGATCGTGACGATCGGAGCGGCCGCCGCCATCGTCCTTATCGGAGCCGCCAACCCGGCCTTGCGGCAGTCCGAAACTTCCGGCCGGCGCTACGCAGTCGGCGCAGTCCTCGCCGGTGCCATCACGTTCGTGTTCTTGCTCGCCTGCTTGCTGCTGCTCGGCGGATCGTTGCAAACACCAGCCTGGGGACTATCAGTCCTCAACTCGTACTTCCCGCCCGCAGTGGTCGCCGTGGCAGCGGCCGGACTGACGATCGTTGCTGTGATGGCCGCCGGGTTGCAACTGCGAGCCGGGGTGCATCCGTGGCTCGAATCGGTGAGCGCAGAGTCCCCGACACCCACCAGGTGGCTCGTGGCGGCGTTCGCCACCGCGACTGCCGCAGCTGTGGTGTGCGTCCTGGCCGGAGTGCCAGCGGGTGCGACCGTCGGTTGGTTGGCCGTACTCGGAGTTGTCAGTCTGATAGTGGGTGGCCTCAGAAGGACGACCACTGCCCGATAGCGTGGTGCCGATGCGCGGTGGTCGTCGCCGACCGCCCATCCCGCCTATGTAGGCGGGCACACGGATCGGGCCGCGAGCCCACGACGAAGGAGGCCTCAATGGGGCGTTTACAGGATCGAGTAGCAATCGTGACCGGAGGAGGCCGGGGTATCGGGCGAGCCACCTGCGTGCGCCTCGCTGCCGATGGGGCCGCCGTGGTGGTCAACGACATCGACCCGGAACCGGCTGAAGAGACGGTAGCGCTCATCCAAGCGGCTGGCGGGCAAGCCGCCTCGGTGGTGGCCAACACGATCGAACTCGACCAGGCCAAACAACTCGTGCAGTCGGCCGTCGACAACTTCGGCAAACTCGACATTGTCGTCAACAACGCTGGGGTCACGCGTGACCGCATGTTCCACAAGCTCGACGACGAACTGTTCGATTTCGTTGTGGATGCCAACCTGCGAACCGGCTACCACACCACTCTCGCGGCCATGCCGTACTTGCGGGACGTGGCTAAGTCAGAAATCGCCGCCAACGGGGCCCCGGCCTACAACCGCAAGATTGTCTTTACGTCCTCCGTCGCTGCGCTGATGGGCAACCCCGGGCAGTTCAACTACACGGCAGCTAAGGGTGCGGTCATCGCCATCACCAAGACCTTGGCTCGAGAACTCGGCAGCTTCGGCATCAACGTCAACGCGGTGGCACCCGGTTTTGTGGAGACTCGACTGACGGCCGCCAAAGAGCCCGGCAGCGACCTCGGCATTCCGGAGCAGATGCGACAGATGGCCAAGATGATGATCTCGTTGGGGCGGCTCGGAGAGCCTGAAGACATCGCCAACGTGACGGCATTCCTCGCTTCATCTGACTCCGACTTCGTGTCCGGTGTGACGATCCCCGTGACTGGCGGACAACTCGGAGGGATGTAGGGCGATGGCGATCAATCGTGACTTCATCGGGCGGACCTTCGAGTCGGCGGCGCGCTACCAAGTGGGCCGCGAGAAGCTGCGGGAATTCGCGCAGGCCATCGGGGATTTCAACCCGATCTACCACGACGTGCAGGCAGCCCAGGAAGCTGGCCACCCCGACATCGTCGCACCACCCACATTCGCCTTCTCCATCACCTACAAGGCGCTCATCGGTGCGATCGGCGATCCCGCGCTCGGGATCGACTACGGCCGCGTTGTGCACGGCGAACAACATTTCCACTACGAGCGACCGCTCTACGCTGGCGATGAGGTGTCTGTCACCAGCACCGTCGAAGACATCTTGACGGCGGGCAAGAACGAACTGCTCGTCCTCCGTCAAGACGTGTTCAGCGCCGAGGGCAAACTGATCGCCTCCACCCGCAACATCACCGTTTCGCGCGGTACGGCAGCCGACACTGCAGCAGGGAAGGACTAGCGATGACTGAAATCTCCTCGCAGACTGCGTTCGAAGACATCGCCGTCGGTGACACCGTTGCCGAAGCCAGATTCCCGATCGCCCGGATGAATCTGGTGATGTACGCCGGGGCGTCGGGTGATTTCAACCCCATTCACTGGAATGAGCGCATAGCCACGATGGTGGGTCTTCCCAACGTGATCGCCCACGGAATGCTCACGATGGCTGAGGCTGGCCGCCTCCTCACCGATCTCGCCGGTGACCCGGGGCGCGTGATCGACTACGGCGTGCGGTTCACCCGCCCAGTGGTGGTGGCCGACGATGATGCGGGCACCACAGTGGTGGTGGCTGGCACTGTCAGCGCAGTCGATCCTGATGCTCGAACGATTACCGTCGACCTGTCGGCCACCGTCGATGGGGAGTCAGTCCTCGGCAACGCCAGTGGGCGCATCGCCTATCCGTCACTGGGATGACCCCCGGGGCCGCCGCAGGCGCACACGTTCGATTCGCGGACCTGACGACAGTGGGAGTCGGTGGTCCGATCCTGGACTGGGTTCCCGTCCACTCCACCGACGAGTTCGTTGCGGCGGTGACTGACGCCCATGCGCGCCAACGACCCATTACCATCCTGGGCGGCGGCAGCAACATTGTGGCCGCCGACGAGCCCCACGAGCAGCGCGTGATCGGCGTACGTACGTCGAACTACTCAGTCGTGGACAGGAACTCCGACGGTCTCGTGATGGTGCGGGCAGAAGCCGGGGTTGACTGGGACGAGTTCGTTCAGTTCACACTCGACGAGGGGCTGTCGGGGCTGGAGTCGCTGTCAGGGATCCCGGGGACCGTCGGTGCCACTCCGATTCAGAACGTGGGAGCGTACGGCCACGACGTGTCGGAAATTATCAGCGAGGTCGAACTACTTGACCGCCAGCAGGTGTCAGCCGGGCTCAGCCTGCCTTCGGCTTCCACGGAAAGTGCCCGAGTGCGCCGGACCGCTCTCAACTGTGGGTTCGGCTACCGCACCAGTCGGTTCAAACAAGAAGCCGACCGGTGGGCCGTCCTGGCCGTGACGTTCAGCCTGAGACGCTCCCAGGAGTCTTTGCCGGTGACCTATCGAGAACTCGCTGACCGGCTACAGATCCCAGTCGGTCAGACCGCTCCTGCTGCAACCGTGCGCCACGCGGTGCTTGAGGCTCGGCGACGTAAGGGGATGGTGCTCGACGAGACCGACTACGACACCTGGAGCGTGGGGTCGTTCTTCACTAACCCGATTGTGAGCCGCGGTCAGTTGACCGCGACGTTGGCTGCCTGCCCGCAGTGGCAAGTCGACACTGGCACCGGTCCTGGCCCGGACGCTGAGGATTCAGTGAAGCTATCGGCCGCCTGGCTCATCGAACAATCGGGCATCCACCGCGGCTGGCCGGGCGCGGGAGCACCCGCCCGAGTGAGCACCAAGCACACCCTGGCCATCACCAACCGGGCTCACGCGAGCTCGGCCGACATTGTGGACTTGGCTCGGGCCGTCGCCGACCGAGTCGCCGATCGGTTTGGGATTCACCTTGAACCGGAGGCACGGCTGGTGGGCATGCAGTGGGAACGCTCCTGACCGGCGCAGATTGCTCGACTGTCGCTAGTTGATCCCCGGTGCTCACAGAAGGGTTCGGGCAATTATCCGGGTCAGGAGGTTTCGTGGCCGGGTCAGGCGGTCTCGGCCCGCCGCACTGCCACAATCAAGCCCTCTGAGATCGGCAGGAGCACGGCGTGGAACGCACTGTCCTCGGCCCGGACTTGCTGAGCCAGGGTCGCTGCAGCTGCCGATGAGTGAGCCGATGAGTCGATTCCTGCAGCGACAAAGATGCCGTCAGTGCGCAGTAGGCGGGCGGCCTCGGCGAGATACCGGCTCGAGGCAGAGCCGGGTTCGTTGACCACCACGAGGTCGTAGGCGCCGTCAGCTAGGCGCGGAAGCACTTCGTGCGGGTCGCCAGCAATCAGTCGAGCACGGTTCGGTTCGAACCCCGCATAGCCGAAGCTCTGTTTGGCGACGGAGTGGTGGCTGCCTTCGAAGTCGATGGATGTGAGGACTCCGCCGTCACGCATCCCTTGCAGGAGCGCCAGCCCGGAGACCCCAGCGCCTGAACCAATCTCAACCACGTTGGCTGCGCCGGTGGTGCGCGCCAGGATGGTCAGCAGCGCCGCCGTGGGGCGGTCCGTCGTGGGTAGATCGAGCTCGGCAGCGCGGCTGCGGGCCATCGCGAGTTCCGGAGACTCAACCGGCCAGTCCATCACGCGAGCCAGCGGATCGGACGAATTAACCGAAGAAATGACGCACCTCCATCAGGCGGGCAGCGCGGTGCTGCTCGAACCATTGCGAGACTAGCCGTTCACACCCCAGCAGTCGGCCGGTTCGACCATAATGCGTGCCAGTTGCTGAGACGACGCGGGTACCTGACACATTCGGTCCCATGTCCACTTCCCTAGGCTAACAAGTGATCAGGAGGCGGTAAGAGCACCCCGAGAATCTCCGTTCTGCCTCACCGCAACACAGCGCTGGCTCGCCTCGCGTGACATACTCACGAACCAAGAACACCGCAACGGAGGTTGACGTGAGCGAGTCACAGCAAGAGCCGGGCGATCAGCCCACGGATGGGCACTCGGCCGACCCATTCCCGCTGTTGCCCGACATTCCCCGTGTTGCTCCCCCTGGCGTCGCCCAAGCCGACTACGACGACTACCTTCGCCAACTTCAGGACTACCGCGCCCGCTACGCGGAATACGAGCGGGAATACGCCGAGTGGGCCGCCCAGAACAACGCAGCCACTAGCGAAGCCCCCGGCCGAGTCGACGGTGAGACCACGCCACGCCCCGCGTCGACCCCGATTCCGGCCGACCCGATTGTGGCTGATTTCGGCCAGTCTGCCACCGAGTCCTCGGGCGAAGCTACCTACGACGACGGATCCCTGTCGCCAGAGACAGGGTTCTTTTCCGCCGCAACGGAATCAGCCGCAACCGCCGACCAGGCCGGAGCGGGGCACCTCACCGAACCGGTCGATGCGAGCGCCTTCCGAGGAGAATGGCCAGATGCGACCGGCGCGGCCCCTGCTGCTGCACCAGCCACGTCCTCCAACGGCGGCGGCCGCAACACCGCCATTGCGGCCGGAGTGATTGCTGGGGTCGTGGCCGGAATCCTGGCCGGGGGCGGAACCTATGTGGTGGCGAGCGAACTAGGCAGTCAGTCGGGTGGTTCGATTATCGGACAACTCAATCCCGGCTCACCCGACGTGTTGTCTGATCGGGCTGCGAACTCCGTTGCCGGTATCGCCGAACGATTGCTCCCGTCAGTTGTGTCCGTCGCGTCTCGCGCCGACGGCAGTCAAAGTACCGGATCGGGATTCATCATCAGCGCCGACGGCTACATCCTCACCAACAACCATGTCATCTCGAACGCTGTCGATGGCGGCCAGGTGACGATCACTTTTGCCGACGACGAGCAGGTTGGAGCCCGCATCGTGGGCCGCTCGACGAGCTACGACGTGGCCGTCCTGAAAGTCGACGCAACTGCCCTCCCAGCGGCCCAACTCGGCAACTCTGACGCTGTCGTCGTTGGCGACGCAGCAGTAGCGATCGGCAGCCCGCTCGGACTCGACGGCACCGTGACCAGCGGGATCATTTCTGCCATGAACCGCCCAGTTACGGCAGGCGGTCAGGGCGAGACCGCCTTCATCAGCGCCATCCAGACTGACGCCGCGATCAACCCGGGCAACTCCGGGGGCCCACTGGTTAACGCTGAAGGTCAAGTGATCGGCATCAACTCCGCTATCGCGAGCATGCGCAGTTTGACCGGAACGGCCGGATCGATTGGCCTCGGTTTTGCCATCCCCATCAACAACGCCAAGCGAATTGCTGACGAGATTATCGCCACCGGTACGTCCACCGTTCCGATCATCGGCGTGACAGTGGACCCCGAGTTCACCGGTCAAGGAGCGCGAGTCGCCGAAGTCGAGGCCAACACGCCCGCTGCCGGAGCGGGAGTGCGCGAAGGTGACGTGATCGTCGGTGTCAACGGTAACCGGATCCAGAACGCCGCTGAGCTCCTCGCGTTGCTTCGGGGCTACGCGCCCGGCGACGCGATCACGTTGCAGGTGCAGCGAGGCAGGGGCGATTCAGTCCAAGACATCGAGTTGACCCTCGGCTCACGCGAAGGGTAGACCGTTGACTCCCGAGCCGTCCATCAACCGGGGCCTCGGTCGCCACGACGGTGCCCGCCCGGGTCTCGTAGTGACTGACGCAGTAGCTGACTCGGACTGAGTGGTAGCTGCCGATGCCTACGTGGCGTCGGGGTCGACGCCGGGCACAGAAGAACCCGAGACGGGACTGCTAGATGCCGAGGTTGGCGGCACGTCTCCGGTGGGAGGTTCGGGAATGCGACTGGTTGTGGCCGGGCGCGGCGTGTCGCTCATGGCCTGAGTGATGAGTCGCTTCGGATGCAGTTCAGCGACCTGACGAAGGTCGTCCTTCAGTCCGGAAACGTCAAGACCCGAATCAGTCAAGTCCTTTTGAGCACCAGCGGCGAGCTCACGCAATTTGCGAAACATGCGGCCCGCTTCGGCGGCAGCTTTGGGAAGTTTGTCGGGTCCGAACAGCACCAGGGCTGCCGCACCGAGGAACAACCACTCGCCCCATCCGATATCTGGCACCGTTCCATTGTTACGCACATTGCCTCGGCTCGCAGCGAAGACCGTCAGATTGAGCGGATCGAGATGAACTCTGAACCCGCTAGTTGGGTCGGTCAGTTGCTCCGCTGGGGAGTGAGTCCCAGGCTCATGCCAGCGAGCCCGCGGGGCTTGCTGGCGATGGCGTCGGCGATCGAGCGAATGGCGGTGGCTGCCGCGGAATCGTCATCCGTGGCCAGCAGGGGAATGCCCGAATCGCCGCCCTCCCGCAAGCGCACGTCGAAAGGCACCCGTCCCAGAATTGGGACCTCCGTGCCGAGTTCCTTGGTCAAGGATTCGGCCACCAACGCCCCACCGCCACGACCAAACAGGTCGATGGGCTCTCCGCAATGGGGGCACGGGAAGCCGCTCATGTTCTCAATCACGCCCATGACCCGTTGATGCGTCTGGCTCGCCAGCATCCCAGCCCTGATCGATACCTCCGCCGCAGCGGCCTGCGGAGTTGTCACGACGATCAGTTCAGCCTTGGGCAGGATTTGTGCCACCGAGATTGCCACGTCACCGGTTCCGGGCGGCAAGTCGAGGAGGAGGACGTCGAGGTCTCCCCAGAAGACGTCGGTAATGAACTGGTCGAGTGCCCGGTGCAGCATCGGGCCGCGAAACGCCACGGCCTGGGTGACTCCGCCTGGTTTGAACGGCAGCATCGAGATTACCCGGACGCCGTGGGATTCCGGCGGGAGGATCATTCCGTTGACTGCGGTCGGCGCATCCACCACGCCCAGCATTCTGGGAATCGAATGGCCGTAGATATCGGCGTCGACGAGCCCCACACTCTGTCCCGTGCCCGCGATCGCCACAGCCAGATTCGCGGTGAGGGACGACTTCCCGACACCGCCCTTGCCAGACGCGATGGCAATGACTTTCGTGGTGTTGCCCGGTTCGGTGAAAGGGTTGTGCTTCGTGGGACCTTGGAGTTTTTCCCGCAGTGCCGTGCGCTGTTCGTCGCTCATCACATCGAGGACGACAGAGACGCCGGTGACGCCGGGGACTTTCTCAACGGCGGATGTGACTCTGCCGGTGATTTCGTCGCGCATCGGGCATCCGCTGATCGTGAGGAACACTTCGACCGCCACGAATCCGTCGTCTCGGATCTCGACCGACTTGATCATGTCGAGTTCGGTCAGGGGCCGGCGAATCTCGGGATCGTCAACAGTCGCCAGTGCGGCATCTACGAGTTCGCGGGTCACAGACGTCATGCTTCGATGGTATGTCGGCAGACAACGGGGGCATGCGGCGGGCCGAAGTGCCTGCAGTTGTAAGGTTTCGGGCCATGACCACCAATTCTGACGCCAGCAGCCGCGAACTGCGTCCCCGTCGTTCCAACCTTGCCGTTCCGGGGAGCAATCCTAAGATGCTCGACAAGGCCAAAGGCCTGCCCGTTGACCAGGTATTCCTCGACCTTGAGGACTCGGTCGCTCCCATCGCCAAGGAAGAAGCCCGCCGCAATGTGGTCGACGCGCTGAACTCCGGCGGCTACGACGGCAAGGTGCGAACCGTGCGGGTCAACGACCTGACGACGGAGTGGACGTACAGGGATGTGGTGCACATCGTCGAGAATGCCGGAACCAACCTCGACTGCATCATGCTGCCGAAGGTGCAGACGCCCGAGCAGGTCCACTGGCTGGATCTCACCCTCACCCAGATCGAAAAAACCATGGGATTCGAGGTCGGTCGACTCGGCATCGAGGCTCAGATCGAAAACGCACTGGGCCTGGTCAACGTTGACAAGATTGCCGCCGCGTCGCCCAGGGTAGAGACCATTATTTTTGGGCCCGCCGATTTCATGGCCAGCATCAACATGAAGTCACTGGTCGTCGGTGAGCAGCCCCCCGGATACACCGAAGGCGACGCCTACCACTACATCCTCATGCGAATCCTGATGGCGGCCCGCGCTTACGACAAACAAGCAATCGACGGCCCCTACCTGCAGATCCGCGACCTTGACGGCTACCGGAAAGTTTCGGAGCGCTCGGCGGCTTTGGGCTTCGACGGCAAATGGGTGCTCCACCCCGGTCAGGTCGACGTGGCCAACGAGGTGTACTCCCCGCGGCAGGACGACTACGACCACGCGGAACTGATCCTCGACGCCTACGCCTACTTCACATCTGCTGAGGGAGGGGCACGCGGAGCGGTCATGCTCGGTGACGAGATGATTGACGAGGCGAGCCGGAAGATGGCTCTGGTTATCGCGGGCAAGGGTCGCGCCGCTGGAATGGCCCGCACCCAGACGTTCACGCCACCGGAGGCGTAATTCGAGACGGAGGGTGCGTCGGCGAGCCGCCCGGCCGCGAGGGTCGGAAGGGACGTCCGCCCGTCAATCTCCACCTCGCCACCTGGTCGCTCACGCCTAACTGAGCGGCCGCCAGGAACCCGGCCACTCGAACCCGAGGGGCTGTAGACACAGGAGGGCCCGGCAGGGTCCTGAGGATTCGCAACAAGGAGCGCACGCATGGGTCGGCTCGCACGTACGGACGGTTTGACAGACATCCAGCAGGAGATCCTCCAAGCAGTCCACGAGTTCACCGAAAAGCAGATCATCCCCAACGCTCAACACCTCGAGCACAACGACGAGTACCCCAGCGAAATCGTCGAGGGAATGAAGGAAATGGGGATCTTCGGCCTCATGATCCCCGAGGAGTATGGCGGGCTGGGCGAATCCCTGCTGACCTATGCCCTGACGGTTGAAGAGATCGCGCGCGGCTGGATGAGCGTTTCGGGCATCATCAACACGCACTTCATTGTCGCCTACATGGTGATGCGCCACGGCACCGATGAACAGAAGCAATCGATCTTGCCGCGCATGGCCACCGGCGAACTGCGAGGATCTTTTTCGATGTCCGAGCCGGGTTGTGGCTCAGACGTGTCGGCCATCACCAGCAAGGCAGTGCGCGATGGTGACGATTGGGTCCTCAACGGTCAAAAGATGTGGCTCACCAACGGCGGATCGTCCACCCTCTGCGCGGTGCTGGTGCGTACCGATGCCGAGGCGCCCGAGGATGCCAGCGTCTACAAGAAGATGAGTACTTTTCTGATCGAGAAGCCAGCCGGATTTGGAGAGGTCCTCCCGGGTCTCACGATTCCGGGCAAGATCGACAAGATGGGCTACAAGGGCGTCGACACGACCGAGTTGGTCATGGAAGACGTCCGACTCGATGACACGACGTTGCTCGGCGGCGAAGCCGGTCGTGGTTTCTATCAGATGATGGACGGCGTCGAAGTGGGTCGAGTGAATGTGGCTGCCCGGGCCTGCGGCATCGCTGTCCGCGCTTTCGAGCTCGGCGTCGACTACGCGCAGCAGCGCGTCACCTTCGGCAAACCCATTGCCGAACACCAGGCGGTGTCGTTCCGGCTTGCCGAAATGGCCACCAAAGTGGAAGCCGCCCACCTGATGATGGTCAAGGCCGCACAGCTCAAAGATTCCGGCGAGCGCAACGACCTCGAGGCCGGGATGGCCAAGTACCTGGCCAGCGAATACTGCAAGGAAGTGGTGGAGGATTCGTTCCGGATTCACGGCGGATACGGCTACTCGAAGGAATACGAGATCGAACGACTGTACCGCGAGGCTCCCATGCTGATGATCGGCGAAGGAACCGCGGACATTCAACGAATGATCATCGCACGGCGACTACTCGAAGACTACAAACTGCGCGGGTAGTTCCCGCGCCCGGCGACCTAGCGGCACTGGCCCGCGATCCGGCGACCCAGACGTGCTGACCGCAGTCGACGTCGTTGACTGATCGGTCAGTACTGGCCGCAATCGCCTGACTCGGTCAGCTGGCCGCTGCGATGTGTTCGAGGACCTTGCTGCTGACGATCTCAGGTGCTTCGAGCGGCGACACGTGGCCGACATCGGGAATCACCACCAGCTCAGCCTCGTCGACAGCGGAAGCAATCAGTCGCGAGTGGCTAGCGGGCAGCACAGTGTCGCGAGCCCCGCTGATCAGGGTGGTCGATACTTGGTTCAGCACGTCGATAACGTCGTACTTGTCGTAGGTCTCCATCGCCGGCAAGAACTCCGCCATCACGTCGATCGGGGTATCGCACATCATCCGGTCGACAAACTTGGCAACCGAGTACGGCGTGTGCGGGCCGAGTTGGCTCACCTTGGTGAACTCCACCGACGCAGGGGACTGTTGACTCTTGAGTAGGTGGATCAATCGTGCCTGCTTGGCGAGTGCCGCCCCGACCTCGGAAATGTGATCGTGGGCCACTTTCGCAACGGGACTCGGCAATCCGAAGTTCACTCGGTTGAAGCCGCCGGAACTCGAGTTGCACAACACTGCGGCAGTGATCTGATCCCCGAAGCGTTCCGGCTCCTGCTGGGCCAGGGACAGGATCGTCATTCCGCCCATCGAGTGGCCCACAACAATCACGGGCCCGGAGGACGTCGTCGCATCAATGACGCGCGCGAGGTCCTGTCCCAACTGTTCGATCGTGCACTGTTCGCGATCAGCTTTCTGGGAACGGCCGTGGCTTCGATGGTCGAATAGGACGACTCGGGCGTTCTCACGGGCCGCCTTGCGCTGAAAATGCCAAGCATCGAGTCGCAGTGAATATCCGTGGATGAAAACGACAGTAGGGGTCTGGCCATTGGCCCCGACCGGTTCATCCACGTCCATCCACAGCTCAACCCCGTCGGTCGCTTCGACGAAGCGGGTGTCGCCGCTGAGGCTGCCGAACGGTTCGGAACAGTATGGGTCATCGTTGACGTGGGCGCCGAGCAGACTGTCCACGGCGCCAGCGAGCAGGTCCTTGACGATGGCGGCGGGAGCTGCGGGGGTGGGGTCGATTCCGGGCAGGGGGAATGGGGTGTCGTCGGCCATGAACCTGTCTTAGTAGATCTTTCCGATGGTGTCCTGTTGGCTGTCGACAGATGGACGAGTCGCTGACGCCACCATGTGAACTCGATCGGCCGAACGGCTATTCCGTGGATCCACGGCCAATGCGGACAAACGGGATTTCGGCCCAGACAACTTTCTTATCGCCGCGCGGTTCTACCCCCCAGGTGAACGACAGTGCCTCAATAATGGTGAGGCCACGGCCCCCAGTGTCGAAGTCGTTCGCATCGGCGGGTGCGGGCAAGTGGTCAGGGTCCGCGTCGATCACTTCCAGTCGGAGGCGGCCTTCTTTGCAAGCGACACCCACTTCGATGGGGCCCACGCCGTGCCGGATCGCGTTGGTGACGAGTTCGCTCACCACCAGTTGCACGTCATCGATACGTTCGTGAACACCCCACCCTTCCAGCGTGCGCGCCACTGCCTGGCGGACCTGACGGACCGCCGTCGGCGAGGCCTCAATGGGCAGGTGATACTCCACCCCCACGGTGTACCCACTCGTCGCCCACCACAAACCCACCGTCCCCCACCAATTTGGATCTTGCCGGACCTATCGTGACCATCCTGAGACGAGTGCCTCCACCGTGGCAGGTGGATCTTCGTTGGCTGGGCTATGCCCGCAACCGGGGACCGTGCGAAACGGAGCATTGAGACGCTCGGCCATCTCGGCCTGGGTCTGCGGCGACCAGCGGTCGTCGAGTGACCCACAAGTGACGCTGAGATCTAGTCCGGCGCTCGTTGCGGCCGCCCGCAACTGATCGGTGCGATCGATCTCACTGAGCAAGATGCGGGCCTGAGCCGTCAGACTGGCCGGACTGCTGCGGGTGAATCGAGTGGCGAGGAAGTTCTCCATGGCGTCGTCAGGAATCGGGCCGTGGTGGGCGCGGTCGGTTTCGGCCGACTTACCCCACTGGTAGATCTCGGCCAGCGAATGATGCGGCAGAGCGGCGAGGAGAGCTTCAATGAGTGGCCGCATCTGACTCGGGACCGCGGCCGGGCCCGAGCTCAACAGGGTGAGGGAGCGCACCTTCCTCCAACTCGGAGTAGTGAGGCAGTTCGAGAGAACCGCCTGCCGAGCGACTAGGCCGCCGAACGAATGACCGACGAGATGGATCGGGCCGGACGCCCTCGCGCTCACATGGCGAACAACGGCATCCACGTCCTGGGCGAATCCGGTCAGCCCATAGGCGTCAGGAGAGTCAGGGCCGATGGACTCGTACTGGCCACGTAAGTCGAGCGCCACACTATTCAGACCCTGTGTGCTGAGCAGTGGCAAGATCGAGATAAAGTCTTCTTTCGATCCGGTGAAACCCGGAACGAGCACAACAGTGGGGGAGCTCGCACCGAATCCTTGCCGCCCGATCCCTCGTCGCGTTGGCACACTTGCATTAATCTGCAATGTGGCGAGTTGACCAACCGGCGACGGGACAGATACCCGACGGACACCCGACGGGAGGGCAATGAACGGTGAGCCAGTCATGGGCGCCACAATAGTCACCAAGAGCGGTGAGCGATTCGATGTGGTGAGCCAACCGCGGCTCGCGTGAGAAACCGCTAGCGCAGAGAGCGCCAGCCTGGCGAGATGGGTCGGAAGAGGCGTGACACGAGTAATAGCAGTCGCTAACCAAAAGGGCGGCGTGGCAAAGACCACGACCGTGGCGTCGTTGGGCGTCGCCTTGTCCGAACTGGGGCACAAGGTCCTGCTCGTCGACCTCGACCCGCAAGCGTGCCTCACCTTCTCCCTTGGTCACGACCCAGAGGAACTCGAGTTCTCGATCCACGACGTCTTGCTGGGGCGGGTGGACGCGCGGATCGCCATCGTGAACACAGAAGACGGCCCGGCGCTGTTGCCAGCCACGATCGACCTAGCCGGAGCGGAGGCGCACCTGTTGATGCGCACCGGTCGTGAGTACGTCTTGAAGTCGGCGATTGACGACGTCGCCAGTGACTATGACGTCGTGCTGTTGGACTGCTCTCCCAGTCTCGGAGTGCTGACGATCAACGCCCTGACGGCGGCAGACGAAGTGATCATCCCGCTGCAATGTGAGACGTTGTCGCATCGGGGAGTCCGGCAACTGCTCGACACCGTGGCCGACGTTCAACGATTGTGCAACCGGTCGCTGACGGTGAGAGGCGTTCTGCCGACCATGTTCGACGGGCGCACGAACCTCGCTCGGGCAGTCTTGGACGATGTGAAAGAGCGCTACGGCTTGCCCGTGCTCGAACCGCCCATCGCTAAGTCCGTCCGATTCGCGGAAGCGCCGGCGGCGGGCCGTTCAATCCTGCGGACCGCCAAGTCGAGCAAGGGCGCGCAGGCCTATCGAGAAGTCGCCCAGGGCCTGGTCAAGGACATGCGTTCGTGAGGTCCAAATCAGCTGGTTCACAGCCGAACTTCGATCGCATCCGACCCCCCAAACCTGCGCCTACATCGGACGCCGCCACGGTGAACCGGTCAGACTCTGACTTGCAGGGAAAACGGGCGCTGTTCAGTGGGGCCGAGCAGCCGCCAGCCATGGGTTCGGTCGCCATTGAGTGCTCGAAGTGTTCGACCCGGTCAGTGGTGTCGTTGGTTCATCTGGCCCGACTGGCTGCCGGGGGTCTCGTTGTGCCGGTGCCTGGGATCTCCAAGCAGGCGTGGATCGTGTGTCCAGCCTGCAAGAAGCGTTCCTGGATGTCCGTCACCGTTCGCAGTTGATCGCTCCAGCGCAACGCCCTTGGCCGGGACGACGGGGACTATCGGCCCGCGCGAACGGGGCCGCCGTCTAGTCGCTGTCGCTGCGCTTCTTGCGGGTCCGCTGGCGCTTGCGCGACGGCTTGGATCCGGCGTTATCCGAAGCTGGCGTCGTCGACTGTTGGCCGCGGGAACCGTCAGAAGTCGAACGGGACGCTGACCGGCCTGAATTCTTGTGGCTGCTCTTGTCCTTGCCCTTAGTCGATCGGTTGGATGTTGATCGATTGGATCGACCACTGTCGCGGCTGCCAGACGAAGAACCACCGGACTTGGGGGCCGGTTTGGGCGGTTCGGCACCAACCCAACCCTTCGCTTCGCGGGGGATGCCGAGTCCGGTGAAGATGTGCTCAGAGGTCGAGTACGTTTCGATTGGTTCGTTGAACGCCAACCCGAGCGCTTTGTTGATCATTGCCCAGCGGGCCGTGTCTTCCCAGTCCACCAGAGTGACAGCGACCCCGCTGGCGCCAGCGCGACCAGTGCGGCCAACCCGGTGCAGATAGGTCTTCTCGTCCTCGGGGCAGACGTAGTTGATGACGTGGGTGACGCCGGTGATGTCGATGCCGCGGGCGGCGACGTCGGTTGCGACCAGCACGTCGGTAGTGTGCTCACGGAATCGCTTGAGGGACCGCTCGCGGGCATCCTGGCCCAAGTCTCCGTGAATCGCACTGACGGAAAACCCACGTTGTTCCAGATCCTCAGCCAGCCGCGAGGCCGACCGCTTGGTTCGACAAAAGATGATGCTCAGACCGCGGCCATCCGATTGCAGAATCCGAGCCACCACTTCGGGCTTGTCGAGCGGGTGAGCCCTCCACACGTGCTGCTCAATAGCGTCGACGGTAGCCCGATCATCACCAGGATCGTCGGCCCGCACGTGGGTGGCGTGAGACATATAGCGCCGCGACAAGCTAACAATCCGGCTCGGCATGGTGGCCGAGAACAACATCGTCTGCCGACTGCTCGGGATCAGTTCGATGATCGACTCGACGTCAGGCAGGAACCCCATATCGAGCATCTCGTCAGCTTCGTCGAGAACCAGCACCTCCACGGCCGACAAGTCCAAATAGCGGCTGCGCGCCAAGTCGAGGAGACGGCCGGGAGTGCCGACGACCACATCAAGTCCGGCTTTGATGGCTTCGAGTTGCGGTTCGTAGGCGCGGCCGCCAAAGATTGCCAGTACCCGCACCCCGGCGGCAGACCCGGCCACCTGCAAGTCGTTAGCCACCTGCAAACACAGTTCCCGAGTGGGCACCACGACCAACGCGCGAGGTGTCGATGTGGCCTCGATCCGTTCGCCGTCTGAGTCGAAGAGGATCCGTTGCAGCAGGGGGATGCCGAAGCCTAGGGTCTTGCCCGTGCCGGTCTTGGCTTGACCGATGAGGTCGCTACCCTTCAACGCCAACGGGATGCACTGTTGTTGGATGGGGAATGCTGAACTTATCCCGACAGCAGACAGTGCGCTCACGATCTCAGGCTTGACGCCGAGGTCGGCGAATGACGCGGGTGCATCGGGGGATGGGGACGGGCTCATCGGCCTCCAGTCAGGGTGGGCGAACCAGGGTGGTTCCCGGTAGTGGCGAAGCCAATCGGCTTCCAGGGCTGTCGAGGGCGTCTGCCAGAATTCGTCTCGATGCAGCTGCCAGCGTGAATCAACCCCGCTGTGCTTCAACAGTAGTGTCACTGTACCTGTGGTAGTGCGAAGTTGGGCAGCGTGCACCCGGATTCGTTGGCTGCTGTGCTGGTGACGGCATAACCGCGGCGTCCATCCTTGTGTGCACTAGCCTCTCATCATGGCCACCGATTCGACCGCGAATCCCCCAGAGGGAATGCCCGCCGCTGAGGACGGGGATTCTCTCTACGCTCTCCCCTACGATTCGCCGGAATACGAGGAGGGAGTTGTGGACCTGCTCGGCACGATGGCTTACGGCGAACTGCAGGCTTTCTTGCGACTGTCCGGCGACTCTGCGTTGGCGCCAACCTCTCGAGAGCAGGAACAGATTGCGCAGATGGCGGTCAACGAGTTCGGCCACTATGTGCAACTGAAGCAGCGCATCGAGCAGATGGGCCGAGATCCGTATGAAGCCATGAGTCCCTTCGAAGTAGCGGTGGACGGATTCCATACATCCACTGCCCCCGCTGACTACTTAGAAGGATTAGTGAAGGCCTACGTCGGTGATGGCATCGCCATGGATTTCTACCGAATGGTGGCTCAGAATCTGGATCCGGACACGCGGACACTCGTCAATGAGGTGTGTGGCGACCTGGGGTATTCGCGCTTCTTCATCGCCACGATCCGGGAGGCGATCGAGTCAGATCCGCAGGTTGCGGGTCGTCTCGCACTATGGGGCCGTCGCCTCGTCGGGGAAATGATCGCCCAGTCGCAGCAGGTCGCGGTCGCGCGCGAGGCCCTCGTCGCTCTCGTGCTCGGAGGTGCTGGCCCTGACTTGGCTGGCATCAATCGGATGTTTGTGGAACTCACCGAAGCCCACGCGGGACGGATGCGATCACTCGGACTCGACCCCTAAAGCTGCTGCCTGCGTCGTGGATCGGGCCCGTGACGTTGGACTTGGCAGTACGTGAGTGACGTCTGCCTGCCGGTCGTGGACGGGCGTCAACCGCCCACTTGCAGTGCGAGGCTGAGTCCCTTTAAGCGTGAAACCCGACCGTGCGAGCGAGTGGCTCGCCGATCTCTAGGTAGGCAATCTTGTCGTGGGGAACGACAATGACCCGGCCTTTCGAATCGGTGAGACTAAACGCCCGTGATTCGCTGCTGGCCGCCGCGAGTTCTTCGCGGATCTGCTCGGCAGACAGCAGTGTCTCGACAACGAGTTCCCGTTGGCTGAATTGCACGCCAATCTTGACTTCAATTGTGGTGCCGCTCTCCGTGGAGGCGGGCTTTTTTCGCGTAGTCATCGGGATCAGCCTACGACCCGCGTTGGTCGGAGGTGAGGGGGAACCCGCTGATTCCGCGCCAGATCATCCGAAACACGAGCTCGATGGCTTGATCGCGGGGAATGACGCGGCCCTCGTTGAGCCACCTGCGGGCCGCCATCTGGGCCATCCCGATCAAACCGAAGGCAAGCGTGCGCGAATCTTGTTCGCCCAGGCCTGTGTCGTCTTCAATCACCCTGGAGATCAAAGACGCACATTGCTCATCCGTGCGTCGCGCCCGTTCCAGCACCGCGGGCTCGTTCGACAGATCCGATTCAAAAACCAGTCGGTACGCCTCGCCAGCATCATCAACGAAGCTGAAATATGCCTCGATGGCGCCGTGCACGCGTTCGCGGTTGTCAGCGGTGACGACCAGTCGCGTGCGAACCGCATCCACCAGCTGGGCGGCCCCGGCGTCGAGCAAAGCCAAATACAAGTCGAGCTTGGACGGGAAGTGTTGGTACAGAACCGGCTTCGATACCCCTGCCCGCTCGGCGATGTCGTCCATGCCAGCAGCGTGGTAGCCCTCGCTGACGAACACCTCCCGAGCTGCGTTGAGCAGCTGTGCGCGCCGAAGTTGGCGAGGCAGACGCTGGGAGCGCAACTGCGATTCGGAGGCGGGCATGCGCAAATACTACCCACGAGTAACTTACCGACACGGTTTGGTGGCACCTGACAGTTTTCGGGCGGCGACAGGCGCACTCGCGCGGGTCGGAATCTGCAGTGAGCGCGGGTGCGGGGTCGGCCGCTTTCGCGTCGAGCGCCAACGCCCCTCAAGGCGTACCGTGGACTGCATGTCCTCTACCAGTCATCCTGACCGCCAGTCCCCGGCTGCTGCCAGCGATTTCGGACCTCCCACCACGGCTGGCTCTGGGGCGGCCACGAGGTTCGTGGTCCCCCCGCCGGTGGAGATGGTCGATGCGTCCCGCGGCGCGGTCGCCGTGCGTCGCCTCAACCACACATCGGGAAGTGCCATTCCGGCCGTCTTCGTCCACGGGCTCGGCGGGTCATCGACGAACTGGCTTGAACTAATGGGCGGATTGCCACCGCAGGTGGCATCAGTGGCTCTGGACCTGCCCGGTTTCGGATTCTCGCCACCACCGGCCGACGGGGACTACAGCATGGCCACCCAGACCCAGGTGGTGGCCGAGATCGTCGAAGGGCAGTTCTCCGGCCGTCCCGTGCATCTGTTCGGGAACTCGATGGGAGGTGCGATCGCGGTTCGGCTGGCAGCAGCCAGACCCGACTTGATCGAATCCCTTACTCTCGTGGCACCAGCCATGCCCGAGCGCCGCCTGCGTGCCAGCAACATCCACCTGCCACTGACGGCTGTTCCTCGAATCGGGGAGCCGCTGATGCAGAGGGTGCTGTCGAAGCCTGCCGAATGGCGAGTGGAGCAGTCGATGCGGATGATCTTCGGTGATCCGGGCCGCGTCAGTGAAGAGCGGATCGCCATGATGATTGAGGAGGCGGACTATCGGGCGACCCTGCCGTACGCGACAGAGGCGGTCTTAGCGAGCTTGCGCAGTCTCCTCTCGACATATCTGGATCGTTCGGCAGCGAGTCCGTGGAAGTTGGCGGCCAACATTCCAGCCCCCGTGCTCGGGATCTACGGCCAACGTGACCGGCTCGTGCACGCAAGTGCCGCCGACCGGATCACCCGCGAGTTCTCCAACGCCCGCGTACTTGTGATCCCGGCCGCAGGCCACGTGCCGCAAATGGAATACCCCGAACTTGTCGCCACGAGTTGGAACGACATGGTGCGGCTCGGCGTTTCGTGAGTCAGTCGGCGATTGAGTCTCGACGCTCCCGGGGCGCAGGACTGGCAGATCGGGAACATCCCGGGCGTCGGTGGGGTTGAGGCAATTCGTAGAGTAACTGCTAGAAACCGGCCGTCAATCAGACGGTCGCCCGACCCTCGGAGCTCTCGTGTCACTACCTGCGATCGTTGAACCAGCGGAATCGCTGACGATGGACGAAGTCCGTCGCTACTCGCGTCACATCATCATCCCCGACGTGGGCATGGACGGACAGAAGCGACTGAAGAATGCTCGCGTGTTGTGCGTGGGGGCGGGGGGCCTCGGCAGCCCCACCCTGCTGTACTTGGCGGCAGCTGGAGTCGGCACCATCGGCATCGTCGAGTTCGACGAAGTGGATGAGTCCAACTTGCAGCGTCAAGTCATTCACGGCCAGAGTGACATCGGTCGCCCGAAAGCCGAATCTGCCCGGGACTCGGTTCTGGAGATCAACCCCCATGTGAACGTCCAACTCCACATGGAACGTCTCGACACCTCCAACGTGTTGGAGATCTTCCGCCAATACGACCTGGTTGTTGACGGAACCGATAACTTCGCCACCCGATACCTCGTCAACGACGCCTGTGTCCTGCTCGGCATGCCGTACGTGTGGGGATCGATCTATCGCTTTGAGGGCCAAGTCAGCGTTTTTTGGGCCGAACACGGCCCCCAGTACCGGGATCTGTACCCGGAGCCTCCGCCGCCGGGAATGGTGCCCTCCTGCGCCGAGGGCGGAGTGCTCGGCGTCTTATGCGCGACAGTGGGGTCGATCATGACGGCCGAAGCCATCAAACTGATCACCGGCACCGGGGAGCCGCTGCTGGGTCGCTTGATGGTGTACGACGCGTTGGAAATGAACTTCCGGACCTTGCGGATTCGTCGGGATCCCAACGGAGAGCCGGTCACCGGGCTGATCGACTACGAGGCGTTCTGCGGGGCCATCTCCGACGAGGCGGCCGAGGCGGCGAAGGAGTCCACCATTTCCGTTCACCAGTTGAAGTCCATGCTCGACGCGCGAGACACCGGTGAGCAAGACTTCTACCTCGTTGACGTGCGGGAACCCAACGAGTGGGAGATCTGCCGCGTTCCCGGGGCCGAATTGATCCCGAAGAACGAGTTCCTCATGGGAGACGCGCTGCAGAGGCTGCCCCAAGACAAGCCCACCGTCTTCTACTGCAAGGTAGGGGGGAGGTCCGCCGAAGTGTTAGCTCTGGCGAAGGCGGCCGGATTCTCCGATTCGATCCACGTCGGTGGTGGCGTTGTGGCCTGGGTCAACCAGGTCGACCCTTCACAGCCGTCGTACTAAGGCAACCGGACTCGGCCAGGGAAGGACACGATCATGGTTCGCGCAACCTGGAATGGTGCAGTCATCGCCGAGTCAGACGACACCGTGGTGGTCGAAGGCAACCACTACTTCCCGGCTGACTCAGTGCGGGCGGACTGCCTACGGGCCAGCGACACTCAGACAGTGTGTCCGTGGAAGGGAACCGCGAACTACTACACGCTCGTGGTGGACGGTGCCACCAACCCGGATGCGGCCTGGTTCTATCCCGAACCCTTCGATGCCGCCGCGTCGATCGCTGGCCGTTTGGCGTTCTGGAAGGGCGTCGTGATCGACACTGGTGAGGGAGCTTCCGAGAACCCGGCCGGAGAGTAACTCTTCGCGCTTCGGCCCTATCGTGCTTCGCCATCGGCCAACGACGGCTAAAGGTATCCGCGCTTGAGCAGGTTGTGGAAGGCGATGTAGCCGGGGATCGTCGGCAGCCAGAAAGTGAACACGCGGAACAGTAGGACGCTGGACAGAGCAACCCCAGCATCGACTCCGACACCGGCCAGGCCAGCGGTCATGGCGGCTTCCACCGCTCCGAGACCGCCGGGAGTGGGCGCAACTTGCCCCACGGTCGCGCCGACGAGGTACACCACAAAAATCGCGGCCCATTCCCCTCCACCCCCGAATGCCCGTACACAAGCGACGAGGCAGATGCAGTAGCCGAGATTGAGTAGTAGAAAACCGCCGATACCGCTTGCGAGCTTGGCTGGCTGCTGAGCCAAGGTGAGAAGTCGCGGGCCCACCTGCCGCAGGATCGGCCGAATCCGCCGTTGGGCCCAATTGCGGGTGAACGGGAGGGCGAAAGCCAAGACGAGTGCGACGATGAAGATCACTCCGACGACAATCGCCCACGCCGGAGGTGACACGTCCAAATCTCTTTGGGTACCAGCAATCACGCCGAACAAGAGGACCAGCAAGATGTGGATGACGAACGCCATCACTTGGGAGACGCCGATGCTGGCGGCAGCCAGGGCGGGGTGGACTTTGGACTGCTGCAAGTAGCGCAGATTGACGCCGACGGCCCCCAGCGTTGGGGGCGACACCAAGGTGGCAAAGGACGCCGCGAGCTGGGCTTGCAGGGTGCGCCAGAAGTTCAGTCGCTCAGGTACGAATCCTTCCAAGCTCATGGTGGCCCCGATATAGGTGAGGGCCGACAAGACCAAGGCGAATGCCGCCCACCACCAGTTCGCGTTCGTGACCAACTCGACCAGGTTGACTTGGCCGAGTTGGATGATCAGCAGGTACGCCGCCAAGGTGCCCAAGATGACCGTGATGATCGTCTTTGGGCGGAGGCGCTCGATCCGTACCTGTTCGATCTCGCCGTCGGGCGATATCTCCTCGAGTCCTTCCCGCAGGGCAACCAGGATGGACTTGCGCTTGCGCACGGCGCGTCGCGTGCTCGGACTCAACGCCACCGGTTGCAGGACCGGCAAGGCGTTCGCTACCCGCTCATTTCCCAGCACCCGTCGACCAGCGGCGAGGGCCCGGTCGGGGTCAGTGAGTAACGCCAAGTTGACGAGCAGTTCTGCTAAGTCCAGGCGCAACGACAGTTCGCCAGCGGCAACGAATCCTTCATCGGGATTCGTCAGCCACACTGAGCCGTCGGCAGCCCGCAAGATGTTCTCGGGTGTCAACCCTCGATGAGAAATGTCAGCATCGTGCAGGGCCCGCAGCGCCTTCCAAGCGTTGACCAGATCGGCGTCGGTGAGTTGATCGCCCAATTCGGCGAAACTGCTCCCGTCGATGCGCGTATATGCGAGCAAGGCCGCGTCAGGACCCACCTCGACGACCGCTTCGAGCCGCGGGACCGGCGCCATGGCCGCTTGCGAAGCATACGACTGCAGGGCGGCATGTTCTAGACGGCTGCGCATCGTAAACCCGGCCGGGTTGCCCTCGTCACGGATTCGGAGGGAGCGCCACGCCCCTCGCAGGATCCCGGCACCCTCCAAGTCACGATCGAGGACGATGACGTCGAGTAGAGCACCGGTGCGGGTGGTGGCCGTGTACCTGCGCCCACCGGAGGTCTCGGTTCGGGCTCGGAGCACCGACAACGGATACCCCAGCCGGTCCAGCGCTGCCGCGACTTCGGTTCCCGATGGTCGCGTCGTCGATGTACCCAAGGCGTACCGCGTGAACAGTCCAATGCTCCAGCCGAGCAGTGCCGAGATAGCCAGGGCCGCGAACGTGATCCCCCCGGCCACGAGTTGCGCGAAGATTATCGCCACCACCACGATCGCGCAGATATACGCCCAGCGGGTCCGGTCCACGAGGCGGGCCACGGTGATGAACGTGACGGTGGCCGTCAGTATCGCGTGCAGCGGCGCCACCGATCCGGCGGCCGGACGACCGGTCAAGGCGAGCAGCAGCTGCGGGCCGGCAGCCTTGTCGATCCACCACGCCACCAGTGACACTAGGACGAACGCGGCAGCCCCGGCAGCGAGGGCCTCCACGAGCTGGCGTGCTCGGCGGCGGACCAGTAACTCGACCGCTGCGGCGAACGGCAACAAGAAGACTCCGAAGCCGCTGACCAGGTTGACGATCAAGACGATGGCGTCGGGTACTCGGCTCGAAGCCTCGATGAGGTCACGATCGAGCCCCAGGGTTGTGGACGACGCGAAATAGGCGGCTAGGAAGATGAGTCCTGCGGCGGCCAGGGTGATCGCTGCCCGCAACAGGTCGGCTGGGCGCCGCAGGCGACGGGGGAGCACGTCTCCTTCGATGACCAGCGTCGACGAGAAGCTGATCGCCCGGCGACGGGCATCGACCGGCACGTCGCTGACTGTGGGCATCCCGCGGGGAGGCAGCGGAGTAGGTGGCGGCTGGGGGGGTAGTGAGCTCGATCCGCCCGGGGGCTCAGGCTGCTGCGTAGGCGGATCGAATTCGGACACGCCTAGATACTCGCAGATGCCGATAGGCAAACGCTCACGGATGTCATAGTGGCGTGGTTACCTAGAACCGTGACTGCTCCCACCGCACCCCTACAGCTGTCCGCGCAGCAGCAAGCCGTCGTCTCACACCGCGGCGGTCCTCTGCTCGTGCTGGCCGGGCCCGGTACCGGGAAGACAGCAACGATCGCTGAAGCGGTGGCAGCGCGCAACGACCAAGAGGCCGGTCGCTGTCTGGTCTTGACCTTCGGGCGGGCAGCAGCGATGGAGTTGCGCGACCGAATCGCTCGCCGAATCGGTCAGGGCCCACTTCCGGTGGTCACGACGTTCCACTCCTTCGCCTATCAGTTGATGAGCCAGTACGCCCCGGAGGGCCTCGCGTTCAGCCCACGGTTGCTCACCGCACCCGAGCAGGAGTCGCGTTTGCGGGAGTTGCTGACTCACGCCATCAGAGAAGGCCGAGTGCCATGGCCTGGGGAACTCGACCCGGCCGTCGGGACGATCGTCCTAGCGTCACATGTCGCTGTTCTGATCGCCCGCTGCCAGACACTCGGAATCAGTGCCACCGAGCTCAACAGCCTCGGCCAGGATCTCAACCGGCCGACGTGGAAGAGCGTCGCCACGTTCATGGACGAGTACCTCGACGTTCTTGAGTACGAGGCCGCTATTGACTACACGACCCTCATGACTCGCGCCGCCAACTTGGCCGAACAC
>CBFGTA010000008.1:0-42009 GCA_965651595.1 uncultured bacterium
GCGACTTCACCTGCCCCACGAGCACCTCGGCAACTTGCTCCACCGTTGGTCGGGTGACTGTGGGCCAGCCCTCCTCAGGCGCCGTGACGTCGGCCGCCCGAGGGGCCGCGTCGATAGCAGCCGCCAAAGTGGTGACCCGGGCGTCGGAGATCCCGCACGGAACGATCTCGTGCTGCCAGTTGGTGTCGCAGTCGACGTTGAGCGCTAGCCCGTGCAGGGTGGCGCCCCGCGCGACCCGCACCCCAACGGCCGAAACCTTTGCGGGGGTGGGGGTCGACGGGTCGCTTACCCACACGCCGGACCTGCCCGGCACCCGCATACCTTCGACGGACCAAGTCCGCAACGTGTCGATCACGACCTGTTCCAGCCACCGCACGTACCGCACCACGTCGAGTGGCTCGGCCAAGCGCGCAATCGGATATGCCACCAGTTGACCCGGGCCGTGCCAGGTGATGCGCCCGCCGCGGTCCACATCGACTACCGGTGTGGGCGCCGTGGGTGCGGGACGGTCACTGGGTTGGGTCGATCGGCCTGCAGTGAACACCGCCTCGTGTTCGACCACGATGAGCGTGTTGGGGCGATTGCCAGCCACGACCTCGGCATGGATGCGCCGCTGCAGGTCCCAGACGCGACCGAATTCGTGAAGCTCCCGCCCCGGGCTCAGGGATTGCACCACCCATTGCTCGTCAAGAGTCACTTTGCACCTTCTGTGTGTACTAGCGTGTTCACATGCGCGCCCTAGCTACGCTACCTGCCCACCGTGTTGGCAAGTGGGTCGTGCTTGGCGTGTGGATCCTCATCGGCGCGTGGGCGTTCGCGAACGCCAACAAACTCGCCGACGTAGAGAACAACAACGCTGCGGCGTTTCTGCCCGCCAGCGCCGAATCCACCATGGTCGTCGACATCCTCGAAGACGTGCCCGGCGCCGACGCAACCCCGGCGAGTGTCGTGTTCATTCGCGACAGCGGCGTGACCAGTGCCGACCGGGCCGAACTCGAACAGATGCGTACCCGCATCGCGAATGCCGGACTCGTGGAGGGCAACGTCAGCCCCGTCGTGGCCAGCAAGGACGGCAAGGCACTGCTGATCCAGGTGCCGATGAACCTCACCCCGCCGGCACCTATCGTCGACAACTTCAACTCACTGAACCGCATCGCCGGCACCTACAACGCCAGCGATCCCAGTAACAGTGGGCATACCACCACCAACGGACTCGACATTTGGGTGACTGGCCCGGCCGCACAATCGGCGGAGATGGCCGCAGTTTCGGGCAACGTGGACTCGACGTTGCTGCTCGTGTCGGGTTCAGTGGTAATCCTGCTGCTGCTGCTGACCTATCGCTCGCCCGTGTTGTGGTTCTTCCCTCTGCTGTGTGTGGGGGTCAGCCTCATGTTGGCGCGATCGGTGAACTACCTGCTCGCCGACCACTTCGGGCTCATCGTCAACTTCGCTAGCGCGTCCATCCTCCTCGTTCTCGTTTTCGGTGCGGGGACCGACTATGCCCTGTTGCTGACCAGTCGATATCGGGAAGAACTGCGCATCCAGGCCGACAAGCACGCTGCCATGGCAACCGCATTGCGAAGTGCCGGACCGGCGATCATCGCCTCGGCGGCGACCGTATCCATCGGCATGCTGTGCCTGCTGGTGTCGACCCTAGGCTCAGATCGCGGTCTCGGCCCCGTAGCCGCGGTGGGCATCATCTGCGCTCTCGCCTGCATGCTCACCCTGTATCCGGCGTTGCTGGTGATCGCTGGACGCTGGATCTTCTGGCCCCGCGCAGTGGCGCCAGGAACGGTCGTCGACGAAGCCAACGGAGTCTGGTACAAGATCGGACACCGAGTGGCGCGTCGACCCCGCCTGGTGTGGATCACGACCGGCCTTGTGCTGCTCGCGGTCGCGGGTCTCAACATTCCGTTCCTCAACCCCTCCGGACTCACTCCGGCTGAAACCTTCACGAAGCCGATCGTGGCAGTCGAAGGCCAGCAGCAGGTCGCGAACCATTTCCCCGCTGGCGCCACCTCGCCGGTCTACATCGCCGCCCGCCCCGATAGCCCCATCACGCTCGTCGAACTGTATGACGTCCTCAAAGACAAGAAGGACATCGAAACGATCCTCGACGTGCCCCTGTCGTCCGATGGGTGGTTAGTTCTGCCTGTCGCCCTCACTGTGGACCCGTCAAGCCCCGAGGCCAGCACGGCCATCGAGGGGTTGCGGGCCGACGTCGCCAAGGCCGACGACTTGACGGTGCTCATTGGGGGAGCCACCGCCATCAACATGGATGTCCAGGCCGCCACTGATCGGGACAGGTCTGTGGTGATCCCACTGGTGCTCATCGTGGTGATGATCGTGACTGCGATCCTGTTGCGGGCCATTGTGGCGGCCGCTTTGCTGATGCTGATCAGTGTGCTCAGCCTGGCCGTCGCTTTGGGCGTGTCGGTGACCCTGTTCCACGTGGTGTTTGGGCAGACTGCCCAAGATTCGAGCTATCCGCTGTACGTGTTCATCTTCCTCGTCGCACTCGGCGTCGACTACAACATCTTCCTCATGCATCGGGTCAAAGAAGAAGCCGCCGTGCGGGGCACCCGCGAAGGAATCTTGGAGGGCCTCGCTGTCACCGGCGGAGTTATCACGAGTGCTGGCCTCGTCCTGGCGGCCACGTTCGCCTCACTCGCGGTGTTGCCGATCACGACGACGTTCCAGATGGGTCTGACGGTCGCGATTGGAGTGCTGATCGACACGTTCCTCGTGCGAACGGTGCTATTCCCCGCGCTCGGGCTCGACATTGGCAAACGCATCTGGTGGCCGGGCAAGCTTTCCCGCCAAGACGACCCACCTGCGCCGCCAGCCGACACCCCCGAGCAGGCCCCCGCCACCGTCGGCTCTTAGCCGCCTGCGACTACCCAGGCAGTGGCGTCTTCGATACGCGGATGAGTCCAGGTGAATCCCGCCTCCGACAAGACCGCAGGCAGGACCCGCTTCGAGGACAGCACTTCCACCGAAAACTCCCCCAGAATCGTCTTGATGGCAAGGGCCGGGGCTGGAATCACCGATGGGCGCCCGAGCGTGCGGGCCAGAACCGCTGTGGCCTCCCGGTTCGTCACCGGATGCGGGGCCGTGAGGTTCACCGGTCCTGCCACCGAGTCCGTTTCGATCAAGAACCGCAACGCCCGCACCTGGTCGGCTAGCGAAATGAAACTCCAAAACTGCTTGCCGGAGCCCATCCGCCCGGCCAGTCCGAGTTTGGCGATCGTGAGTAGCCGCTCCCAGGCGCCGCCATGGCTCGATGCCACCAGACCGGTGCGTGCATTCACCACGCGCACGCCAGCTGCCGCGGCCGGTGCGGCGGCAGCTTCCCAATCGGTCACGAGTTCGGAGAGGAAGCCGGTGCCAGCGCGGGAACGTTCAGTCAGCCGTTCGTCACCACGATCCCCGTAGTATCCGATCGCTGAACCGTTCACGAATACGCGCGGCCCGTTGGTCGCGGAGGCCAACGCCTCGGCCAACGTGGCGGTGCCGTCCACTCGGGAGGAGCGAATCTCCCGTTTATAGGCCTCAGTCCACCGCTTGTCACCTATCGGGGCACCAGCTAGGTTGACCAGGGCATCGACTCCGGAGAGCTGTCCCGGGTCGAGGGCCGAAGTGCTCGGGTCCCAGCTGATCTGAGAGTCGCTCGTAGCTGCGCGGCGCACCAAAGTGACCACATCGTGGCCGTCAGCGCGCAAGTCTTCGGCGAGGGCCGTGCCGATCAGTCCGCTCGCACCCGCGATCGCGACCCTCATCGGCTCTACACTCCGAGCTCAGACTCGAACTGGGCCTCTTCGAGCCGCGTCTTGATGGCAGACAAGAAGCGGGCCGCGTCAGCGCCGTCGATGAGGCGATGGTCATAGGTGAGCGCCAGGTACATCATGTGGCGAACCGCGATCGCGTCGACACCCGTCGAGTCCGTAACTACCACCGGCCGCTTGACGACCGCGCCTGTCCCGAGAATGGCGACCTGCGGCTGGTTGATGATGGGCGTGTCGAACAAGGCTCCCCGACTGCCCGTGTTGGTCACCGTGAAAGTGCCTCCGGACAGTTCGTCAGGACTCAGTCGACCTACGCGGGTCCGTTCGGCCAAATCCGCGACGCGGCGGGCGAGACCGGCCAGGGTGAGATCGCCAGCGTCGCGAATGACCGGGACGAGCAGGCCTTTCTCCGTGTCGACCGCCACCCCGAGGTGGGCCGCGTCGAAGTAGGTGACCGTGTGATCGTCGCTGTTGATGGTGGCGTTCACTTGCGGGTACAACTTCAATGCTTCCAGGCTGGCGCGAGCAAAGAACGGCAAGAACGTCAGCGGCACACCTTCACGGGCAGCGAACCCGGCCTTGGCCTTGTCACGGAGGCGAGCAATCCCTGTCACGTCAACTTCGATGACGGTGGTCAGCTGTGCCGCCACGTGCAGCGACTCAACCATGCGTTCGGCGATGACCCGGCGTAGACGCGACATGGGTTCGGTGTGTTCCCCGCGCCCGCCGGAACTAGTGGCAGGCGCTGCGGCAGGGGAGGGCGAGGTGGGAGTTGGAAGCACGGGTGGTGCAGGCGCAGCACTTCCGGCCGCGGCACGGACGTCGGCTTTGGTGACACGATTGCCTTCGCCGGTGGCTGACACTTGGGACAGATCCACATCCATTTCGCGGGCCAAGCGGCGCGCCACCGGGCTGGCATAGGGCGCTGGCTGGTCGCCGTCGTCGGCGGCCGGTTCGGGCGTTGGTGGTTCTGGAGCGGGCTCCGGTTCGGGCTCGGCAGGGGCCTCGGCAGGGGCCTCGGGTTCGGCAGTCGGTTCTGGGTTTGACTCGGCTGCGGGTGCGGGTGCCTCGGTGGGGGAGTCGCCCGCGTCACCGATGGTGGCGAGCAGGCCACCAACTTCAATGACCTCGTCTTCGACAGCATGTATCTCGAGGAGAACGCCCGAGGCTGGCGCGGGAATCTCGGTGTCGACCTTGTCGGTGCTCACCTCCAACAACGGCTCATCCATCGTCACCTCGTCGCCGACGTTCTTGTGCCAACGCGTGACGATTCCTTCGGTGACACTTTCGCCAAGTTGCGGCATGGTGACGGTGACGGCCATGACTACTCCCTACCTCATCAGGCGTGGCTATGCAGCGGCTTACCCGCCAAGGAGAGGAACGCTTCCCCAACGGCTTCGTTCTGGGTGGGGTGCGCGTGGACCAGGTCGGCCACGTCGGAGGCCTCGGCACCCCAGTTGACAATGAGTTGAGCCTCGCCAATCAGTTCACCGACCCGCGCGCCCACCAGGTGCATCCCGAGCACCTCCGCATCGGTCCGCGCCACAATCTTGACGGCACCTTGAGTGCCGAGGATTTGGCTCTTGCCGTTGCCAGCCAAGTTGTACTCAACGGTGGTCACTTCGGAGCCGAACTTTTCGCGGGCGGCAGCCTCGGTCAGACCCACGCTGGCTACTTCCGGATCGCTGTACGTGACGCGCGGAATGCCGGAGTCGACGATCGGGCGGGGCTGCAGGCCAGCCAAGTGCTCTGCCAGGAAGATCCCATGAGCGAAGCCACGATGGGCCAACTGGGGGCCCGGCACGATGTCGCCGACCGCGTAGACGCCTTCCACGTTCGTCTCGAGCACGTCCGAAGTGGGAACGAACCCGCGATCCGTTGTCACGCCGATGTCGTCCAAACCGATTCCGTTGGTGCGTGGACCACGACCGACCGCCACCAACAAGACGTCGGCGGTCAGTGGCTCGGCGTCTCCGAGGTCGACAGCTACACCGGCTTCGGTGGCTTCAACACCCGCCACGGCGGCCCCGAGTTTGGTGATGATGCCGCGGCGGCGGAAGGCGCGTTCGAGCAGCTTGGAACAGAACTCGTCGTCACCGGGCAGCAGCCGAGGCTGGGCCTCCACGACGGTCACCTCGGCCCCGAAAGACCGCCAAATGCTGGCGAATTCGACACCGATGACCCCGCCACCGATGACGATGGCCGAGGAGGGTACCCGATCGAGCGTGAGGGCCTCGTCGCTGGTGAGGATACGCTCGCCCACGGTCAGTCCCGGGATCGCCTCGGGCACCCGGGCAAACGAACCAGTCGCGATGACCAAGTTCTTGCCCGTGTAGCGGGTGCCGTCGACTTCAACCGCCCGCGGACTCACGATGCGACCAGTGCCGGCCACCTGAGTTACTCCGCGACCCTTCACGAGACCCTGCAGTCCCTTGTAGAGCCGACCCACGACCCCGTCCTTATACGCGAGCACTTTGGCCGCGTCGATGCCGTCGAGGGTGGTGTTGACGCCGAACTGGGCCGATTCACGAGCCGTGTCGGCCACTTCGGCCGCATGCAGCAGCGCCTTCGTCGGGATGCACCCGCGGTGCAGGCAGGTTCCGCCGAGCTCAGCCTCATCAACGAGGATGACGCTCATGCCCAACTGGGTGGCGCGCAGAGCACAAGCGTAGCCACCACTTCCCGCCCCCAGAATGACGAGGTCTGCTTCGGTCACGTCGGCACTCACTGTGCACCCCCAGGTCGGTTTCGGGCGCCCCCAAATGGAGTTCTGGCCTCAGCCTATCCAGACCGGTCGCAGAGATCCTGCACTGCCTGCACGATTACTCGAACCCCAGCGCCCGTCCCGCCTGCTGGCGTGTAGCCGTAGGCGGCCGATTCGTTGAAAGCCGGTCCGGCGATGTCGAGGTGAGCCCACGGGACAGTGTCCGGGACGAACTCCTTGAGGAACAGGCCAGCGATCAGCATGCCCCCGAGACGGTCTCCCACATTGGCAATGTCGGCAACTTTCGAGTCGAGGGTGGCACGCAGTTCAGGAGGTAGCGGCATCGGCCAGCATGCGTCTCCGCACGAATCGGCAGCGGCCACGATGCTTTCACGCAGTTCGTCGTCGTTGGCCATGACCGCGCTGACGCGGGGCCCGAGGGCGACGATCTGGGCGCCGGTGAGGGTGGCGGCATCGATGATGGCGTCGGGCTCGTCGTCCAGGGCCCGAGTCAGAGCATCGCACAGCACTAGTCGTCCCTCTGCGTCGGTGTTGAGCACTTCGACAGTGCGTCCGGACAAGGTGGTGAGAACGTCGCCGGGGCGCTGGGCCGTCCCGCTGGGCATGTTCTCGGCGCAGGCGGCGTAGGTGATGATCTCAGCGGGCAACTTGAGTCGCGCGATCGCGATGGTGGCGGCTATGACGGCAGCCGCCCCACCCATGTCCATTTTCATCGTCTCCATCGCCTTCGGCGGCTTCAACGACAGTCCGCCTGAGTCGAAGGTGATGCCCTTGCCCACCAAACTGATCCGTTGGACTGCGTTCTTGGGTGCGTAGTGCATGCGGACGAGTCGCGGGGGACGGGCCGATCCTTGGCCTACTGCGCAAATGCCGCCGTAGCCGTCTTGGAGGAGTTGCGCCTCGTCGAGAACATCCACCTTGATGGGTAGGTGGGCCGACCAGGATTCGGCCACGTCGGCCACCTCGGCAGGGCCCAGGGCAGAGGGGGGAGTGTTGACCAGGTCGCGGGCGCGCTCGACGCTCTCGGCGACAATCACCGCGGCCGCGACGGCCTGCTTGTCGGCGGCAGTGGCGTCACGATCGACCAGAATGGTTGCCCGAGCCGGTGGTGGGACAACCTTGGGCGATCCGCTGCCCAAGAATGCCCGAAAACGGTAGGCCCCCAGATGAGTGCCGACAGTGACAGCCCCGACTTCTTCGGCCGTCCTGGCAGGCAGTGCTACCGTCAGACGCTTCACCCCGTCTAGGCTCCGAACAGCCGCACCCGCGCCGCGGCGCAGCACCTCGAGCGTCGTGTCATCGGCGCTGACTCCGAGTCCGACCGCCACGATCACCGGCTCGGCCACATCGGCCACAGCAGCCAAACGAGTCACGGCGTCGGCCTTGGCCGATACGCCGACAGTTGCGACCTGTCGGTTGATGGCGCGAATCGTGCTCGCGGGCAGCGGAGTATCCGGGTGGAGGTAGGGGTCTCCTTTGGCGGTGCGGGCTGGCACGACCCCGACAATGACAGCGTCGGCACTGGGAATCTTCTTGCTGGTGGACACGATCCGAATGGTGGGCATGCTTTCTCCTGATCACCGTCGAGGACTCGGTTGAAGCCGTTGAGTACGTGTGCAGCCAATAGTGGCATACCGGACCAGCCACACGAGTCGCTCGCGATACCGTCAGATGGTGACGACTTCGAGTTCCGCGCGGCAGACGCCGCTCTATGCGCGCCACGAGCACCTCGGGGCTCGGTTCGCTCCCTTCGGCGGCTGGAGCATGCCGCTCGAATACGAAGCCGGGGGGACAGTCGCGGAACACACTGCAGTTCGCAGCGCAGTCGGAATGTTCGACGTGTCACACATGGGCGCGTTCGACGTGGCTGGCCCCGGTGCCCGGGCCGCCCTCAACGAAATCCTGACTAACGACCTCAGCAAAGTGCCGGATGGGTCGGCGCAGTACACCCTCCTGTGCGCGTCCGGCGGAGGTGTCATCGACGACATGATCGTGTACGTCGTCGACGATGAACACGTTCATGTCGTGCCGAACGCGGCGAACGCTTCGCTGGTGGCGGCCACGGTGGAAAGCGTCCTGCAGACCCACGAACATGTGCGCATCGATGATAGGGGTCCGGCCCGATGTCTGATCGCTGTTCAGGGACCTCAGTCGCGGGCGGTGCTAGAGGCAGTCGGGATCGTCGTTGACCTCGCCTACATGACGTTCACCACAGTGCAGTGGAACGGCACCGAGGTCATGGTGGCCCGCTCCGGCTACACCGGGGAGCACGGCTACGAACTGTCCGTGCCAGCAGCAGCGGGGCCGGATTTGTGGGATGCGCTGCTCGACCCGGTGACGCAACTCGGTGGCCTGCCGTGCGGGCTAGCTGCGCGTGACACCCTGCGCACCGAGATGGGGTACCCGTTGCATGGCCACGAGTTGAGCCTGGAAATCTCGCCCGTCGAGGCGGGACTGTCATGGGCGATTGGTTGGGACAAGCCCCACTTCGGTGGTAAAGCTGCCCTCATCGAACAGAAGAACGACGCGTACACATTTCGGATTCGGGCCCTGCGCCTAGTGGATCGCGGGATTCCGCGCCCAGGCATGCAGGTATTTGACTCTGCTGACCCCGATGCCCGCCTGCTCGGAACCGTCACCTCTGGCACGTTCTCACCCACCCTCAAAGGAGGCATCGCTTTGGCTCGACTGTCTCCCGGGGCAGGCTTGGACGCCGAAGTGTTTGTGGACGTGCGCGGCCGTCGGTGCCGATCCACAATCGTGCGAGCACCATTCGTGGATGCGAACCCCCGAATCTGATCAACGGCGGGTCTGATCAACGGCGGGCGGTCACCCGCAGTCGGACATAGTCCGCCCACCAGTTGCCTTCATGGTCTCGCAAGGCTGGCTTTAGCAGGTCACACACTTCAGTGAAAACCTCGTCATGAACTGCGTCCGGAACGCCCGCAGCGTTGAGCAGGCCGGTCCGGAATGTGCGTAGCCACGCTCTCATTCCTCCTGGGAGGGGTGTGGGTCGGTGGACGAGTTGGGCGCTGATATCGGCGAACCCCGCCGCAGCCAATACCGCCTCGTATTGGGCGGGCTGGGGATAGAACTGGTCCGAGGGAACGTCTCGGTAGCCGTGGGCCGTCAAGACCGCCCGCAGAGCCGTCCGAATCGCGGCGATGTTGCCGAATCCGCCGAACTCAACCACCAGTCGACCGGCGGGCTTCAACGCGGCCCACATGCGGTTGGCTACTCGCTGATAGTCAAGCATCCAATGCAGGGCCGCATTGGAGAAAACAGCGTCGAACTCCTCCTGGTACGTCATCGATGCAGCATCACCGAGGACAACATCAAGGCCGCGGGATTGGGCTCGGGCAACCAGGGCCGGCGAACTATCAATCCCGACCACCCGGGCACCTGCCTCAAGGATTTGGGCGGTGAGCAAGCCGTCACCGCAGCCCACGTCGAGAATGTGTTCGCCCGGCTGAGTCGCCAGCAAGTCCAGCACGGCCCCGGCAAGATTGGGGACGAACCGGCCATGAGCCGTGTAGTCGGCGGCGTCCCATTGACTGGTCGGGTTGGTTCCGGCCGAAGTGTCCATATGGGGCTTCCTCACTGTAGGGTTCATCTAGCTGTGGCTGGCCCGAATTGTGGCTAGGGCGATGTCCACGAGTCGATCTGGCGGGACGCGCGACTCGAGGCGGACGATTGGAGCAAACAGCAGATAGTCGTTGCCGATCTGCTCGGCCACACTGCCCCCGCGACTCAAGGGGCGGATGCCTTGGGCGCGAGCCGGTTCGGTCCCGATCCAGGCCATCGCGGCTGCCGTAGTGAGTAGCCCGCCATAGAGCAGTGCCGGAGAGCGCGATGACGCCTGTTCCAGTGCTCCCACCCGCGCCTGCAGCGACGCTGGTAGGGAATCCACGAGGGCTGCTGGTTCGGTGCGAACCTGTCGCAATTCGAACCAGGCCTCACGAATGGCGTCAGTGGCGGCTGTGGTGGCCGGGTAGTCAATGCGACCCGTTGGATCGATCACCAGGTCGGTCACCGCGGCCGCGTTCTCGCCAGTCATGGCCGCGATCGCCGCCGCGGCCACCGCGGCCGCCCGTACCGACTGCTCGTCGTGCCGGTCGGTGGTGGCCGCGTCGTCGACGACGATACCCAGAGTTTCTCCGACGACCGGGTCCGGATGTTCGCCGTTGTGGCAGGAAGTCCACCAGGTGGCAACTGCCGCGAGGTCGCCGAGGCGGTGACGGTCTGCGTCGTTCACGAGTCTCCTATCAGCGGCCCGGCACGGCACCGGAATGGGCAGGGCGAGAATCGGTGTCGGCCGGTGGCCCGAACGACGCCATACGGGTCACTCTACGGATGGCCCGGAGAGCCGGAGCGCCGATCAAGGCAATCGCGAGTGCGGTCATGATTCCGCGCGGGATGTCGAAACCCAGCGAAGTGGTGACTTCGAAGGCGAACCAGCGTTGCAGATTTTCCACCACGGCCGCCCCGGGAACGAAGGAAATTTGCGAATCCACCCCCAACGCCCAAGGCCAGAACTGCAAGTTGAGGAGGAACCCGTACAGCACTGACCCGAAGAACCCGTAGATCGCCAAGACCACAATCATGAGCCTGCGCGAGCGGAGAGTGCCCACCCAGCCAGCCCCGAGACCAAACCAGCCCGCTGCGATCATCTGGAACGGCAACCACGGGCCCACCCCACCGGTGACAAGAGCCGACGACATCATAGTGATCATGCCGAGGGTGAAGCCGAAACTCGGACCCAATGCGCACCCGCCGATTGCGAGGATGATGAACACGGGTTCGAAGCCGGCGATGCCCGTCCCGAGCGGGCGTAGGGCAGTTCCGATGGCAGCCAAGATGCCGAGCATCGCGATGCGTTTGGCATCGAGCCCGCCGTCAGCGATCTGCGCCAAAATCACGCCAAGGATCAACGGCAGTAATAGCGCGAACACAAACGGCACCAGGGTCGAGTTCTCCGCCACCACCGAGTCACTGCTGGCCATGAACGGCCAGAAGAACGTCACGAAGCCGACCAGCGAAACCAGAACGAGCGCCGCGACACTGCGCAGCGGCCAAGCCCGGGTCATGGTGTTCACGATGCGCTCGCCGAATCGAGGCGAGTCTTCCATTCCATGACATCGGCCACGGTCAGCACCGGCAATGGGCGGAAAGTCTTAGCAACCTGGGGGGCGAACATGGGCGAGGACACCACCACATCCTTCGCGTGCCCGTCGGCGACGACGTCGCGATCGGCAAGGACCACCACCCGCGTGGCCGTGTTCGCCACCAGTTCAACGTCGTGCGTGGCCATCACAATGCCGTGACCGTCGGCAGCTAGGCGCTGCAGAATCTCCCCGAACGCCACCTTTCCCGGATAGTCCAACCCGCGCGTCGGCTCGTCTAGCAGCACCACCGGTGGGCGGGCCGCCAAAATGATCGCCAGCACGAGCGAGAGCTGCTGGCCCGCTGATAGATCGCGCGGATGGGCAGTCGGGTCGATGCCGGGACACAACGAATCAAACAACTCCCAGGTTGTGCCCGGGTCGGCGCGTGAATCGGAATCGCTGCGGTGGCATTCTGCGGCCACGGACTGCTCGTACAACAAGTCGGTGGCCTCTTGTGGGACGAGGCCAATGTGGCGAATCAGGTCACGATTGGCGAGGTTCGCGGCGCTGAGCTGTTCGGTGCCGACCGCGATCCGACCTGTGCGCAGGCCCGTCATGCCCATGCACGCGCTCAAGAAGGTCGATTTTCCAGCCCCGTTGCGGCCCATCAGGGCCACAATCTCGCCTCGCTGAACTGTCAGCGAAACATCACGCAACACGACCCGCTCGCCGTAGGTCACCGAAACGTGATCGGCGGTGAGAACAGCCTGGCTTGAGCCAAGGGCCTCGACCCGCTTCGGTTCCGGCGTCGAGGCAGTGGCGTTGACAGGGCTCGACGTCGACAGGTCGACTAAGAACGCTTGGCGCAAGTCGGCGGCAGCCCGGCGGGCGTCGCGCACACTCACCGGTAGCGGCGACCAGTCGAGGCGGCGGCCCAAATCAGCGATGGGGGGAACCACTGGCGCCACGGCGAGGGCCGCAGCCGTGGATTGATGGTCGACAGTGCCGGTGGCTGTCACCGCTACAATCGAATCGGCGTACTGCACGACGCGTTCGAGGCGATGTTCTGCTAACACGACCGTGATCCCCAGATCAAAAACCAGTCTCTGGATGGCAGCCAACACGTCTTCGGCCGAGCCGGGGTCGAGGGCGCTCGTCGGCTCGTCCAGGATCAGGATCGGAGGGTCGGGTGCCAGTGCGGCCCCGATGGCGGTTCGCTGTCGCTGACCACCCGACAGGGTGCGCAACGGGCGGTCACGCAAGTCCGCCAAGCCCAACAGGTCGAGCATGTCTTCGACCCGCCGACGCATGACGGCCGGGGCGACCCCCATCGCCTCCATGCCGTAGGCAAGTTCTTCCTCGACGGTGTCGGTGACGAAGCCGCTGAGAGGATCTTGGGGAACATAGCCCACCACGTCAGCGAGGTCGCGAGGCGCGTGGTCGCGCGTCGACCGCCCCGCCACCGTCACCTCACCGGTCAGTCGCCCGCCCGTGAAGTGGGGCACGAGTCCGTTGATGGCGCGCAGCAGGGTCGACTTGCCCGAACCCGTGCGGCCAACCAGCAGACACAAGTCGCCCTCTTCGATCGTGAACGTGGCGTCGCGCAGGGCGGGCGTCGGGGCCGAGTCGTAAGCGAAGGTTACGGAGTCGAAACGGATCACACCAGCACCTCCTGTCGCACCGTGGGCCGGGTGGCGGTGGGAATAGGTGTGGCGACCGCGGGAATGGCAGCCACCACAATCCCCACCATGGCCAGCGCCGACACCGTCGGCCACGTTAGGGGAGTCACAGCGATAGTCAAGGCGACGGGGTCGGTGATGCGCGTGGCGATGAGAGCGGCAGCCGCGATCACCCCCGACACAGCGGTCAGCCACTCCGGGCCCCACCACGGGTCAGGTCGATAGGTGGTGCGGATCGCCCGCTGTCCACCAATCCACACCCCGGCCACTGTCGCTACGAGACCCAAAGCCACTAGCGAGCCGTTCAGGGCGACGGAACCGGAAGCCGACAACAGTGCGAACAGACCGATCAACACGATGAGTAGGCCCCCGAGGAGGAATAGCGATGACGCCACCCGCACGCTGGGGGCGACCGGCCGGGTGCGGCCGTAGCCGCGCGATTCCATGGCTGCCGCCAAGTTCACGGCCCGATCGAGTGCACCTTCAAAAACGGGCATCGCCGTGCCCAGGATGCCGCGCAGGCCCGTGGATGCTCGGCCACGCAGTCGACGCGCCTGCCGTACCCGTTGGACGTCGGCCACCAACTGGGGCGCGAACGTCATCGCCACCACCACGGCCACACCCACTTCGTACAGCGCTGCAGGCAGTGACTTCAAGAGTCGAGCGGGAGACGCCAAGGAGTTGGCAGCCCCGATGCACATCAAGATGACCGCTAGTCGCAAACCGTCACAGGCGGCAAAGACCAGCGATTCGACAGTGAACTGCCCGCCCAGACGCAGGCCAGCCAGCCAGTCGGGCAGGTTGATGACCGGCAAGGTGAACAGGACTGTGGAACCAATCGGCGTGCCGAACACCATCCCGAAAATTACGCGGATCGCGACCACCAACAGTCCGAGCTTGACGAAGAACGAGAAGCTGCGCGCCCATGGTGCATCGGGCTTGCGCGAGTGCACCACGATCGCCAGAACGGCCACGATTGACAGCAGCAGGATTGGGTTCGTGGTGGTGCTTGCAGCAATCGCCAAGCCGACCGCCCACAACCACCAGGCCCCCGCGTGCAGGGGGCGGGGCAACATCGAAGTGGAGGTGTTCATGGCCTGAGATGCACTCAACCAAAGATGGTTTCAACTAGGTGCGAGCCGAGCGGCCACGCACCACGAAAACGGCCGCCACGATGATGACGACTCCGATCGCCAACCAGATCAGCATGACCAGGGGCGACGTTGATGGCTCGGAGACCGGTTCGGCCGGGTTCGTGGCATCAGTCGCGAACACTGCGGTGTCGACCTGTGATCCGCAGCCACTCGATGGGTAGCCATTGATTCCGCACACCATGCCCGATGAGTCCTGGCGAACAGTCGCATTTTCCTGCAAGATCGATAAGGCGGTGGCCGATACTTCAGCCACCGCACACCCGGTCGCCGGCGCGGGTGGAGCGTCATTGCTGTCCGGTAGCGCGGAACCGAAATCGATGACATAGCCCACCCGCTTCTGACCCGGCACGGCTGGAGTATCAGCGCACAGGCTGGTGAAGTCTGGTGCCGTTGCGGGTTCTTGAGTGAGTCCGGCCGTTTGGCCCACGCCGTAGCGCCACCCTTCCACCGCCCCGTCAGCCGGGGTGATTGATCCGGCGCCCTCGGAAGCAAGCGTCCACGTCGACGTGCCCGGATCGGCCTGCCAGTACGACCAATACACGTAGGCACTGTCAGCTGACGCTGGCCCGGCGATCAGGGTCGACGTACCGCACAGACCGACAGTGGCTGCAATCGCCAAGACCACGGTGCGCAACTGGCGGGCCACGTTTCGGCGGCGCGACCGATGGGACGTTTGGGTAAACATGAAAGGTTCCTCTCCTGGAGCGGTCGCGCGGCGAGCCACGCACACTCAGGAGAGCTGCGCGATCCGCCCCGTACACCTCGACGTTGGATCCGCTCGTGCTGCTCTGGTATCCCGGCTCAGCCCCGGAGGACTTCACGGTTGCGGGTCAGCGTCGGAATCTCACCGACTTCCCCAGCCGCAGCACGCACCGGTCCGGCCAGAGGCACACGCGCCGTGGCGAACCGGTGGGCACACCATAGCGCACCTTCGCGATCCGACCGGGGTTGCCTGAGCCGGTCGAGACTTGAGCAAGAGACACCGGCCGCCGCAGGCGTAGGCTGAACGCGAGCGATTCACGTGAGACTAGAGGAGCACCAGATGGCCGACGCAGCCGAAAAAATGAAGAACAGAATGGCCCAAGACCCAGGGTTCATTGCGGCCCTCGACCAAAGCGGTGGATCCACCCCGAAAGCCCTGCGCCTGTACGGGGTCGCAGATTCTGAGTACAGCAACGACACCGAAATGTTCGATCTCATCCACGCCATGCGCGTGCGGATCATGACCGATCCAGCCTTCACCCGCCAGCACATCCTGGCTGCCATCTTGTTCGAGCAGACCATGGACCGTGACGTCGAAGGGGTACAAACACCGACGTACTTGTGGCGCGAGAAGGGCATCGTGCCGTTCCTGAAGGTGGACAAGGGCCTCGCTGACGAACAACTTGGCGTGCAACTCATGAAGTCGATTGAGGGTCTCGACGACCTACTCGAGCGGGCAGCCTCACTCGGAGTGTTCGGGACGAAAATGCGCTCGGTCATCAAGCACGCCGACCGCGATGGCATCACAGCAATCGCCGATCAACAGTTCGCATTCGGTCACCGAATCTTGAACCACGGACTGATTCCCATCTTGGAACCAGAAGTCGACATCCACTCGCCCACCAAGGCCGAGGCAGAAGTGATCCTCAAAGATCGGCTGCTCAACCACCTCAACCGCCTAGGCGGGGAGGCCACGGTCATGCTGAAACTCAGTCTGCCGAGTGTGGATGGCTTCTACACGGAACTGATCGAGCATCCCCGGGTCCTGCGGGTTGTGGCGCTATCGGGCGGCTACTCGCGGACAGAGGCCAACGAGATTCTGGCCAGGCAGCCCGGGCTGATCGCGAGTTTCTCCCGTGCATTGACCGAAGGACTTTCGGCGGGCCAAAGCGACAGTGACTTCTCGGCAACGTTGTCTGAGGCGATCTCTTCTATCTATGCCGCATCTGTGACGTGACGTTCGCGCACACTAATCGCTCAAGCGTCGATGTCTTCGCTCAAGGACATCGGGCCGTAAACGAGTTGGCCACCGCGACGAAGGTTGACGGCTGACACGCCTTCGTCGGCGAGTTCACGCCACACCTCGCCGAGCCACGTTTCAGCGTCGGCCTGGGCATGGAACCGCTCCAGATTCTGGGCACTCGCTGGCAGATCATCGCCAGCCACAGTGGTGCCGGATTCGTCGAGCAGTTCCCACCAGTAGGTGTCGGCACCCACTGGTGCGGGCGAGGCCTTCACGGGCGCTGCTGCGGAGACCGCGTCAGTTCCGGGTCAGTCTTGACGACGTCGCCGAGAGCCTCATCGATCGCTGCCAGGGTTGGGGCGTCAAGGGTTCGCCCGGCTGCCAACACGTTCTCGCGGACCTGTTCGGGCCGTGAAGCGCCAATCAACGCGGCCGAAACGGCCGGGTTGCTCAGCACCCACGCCAGCGCCAGATTCGCCATGGACAGGCCCAAGTCGGCGGCGATCGGCCGTAGCTTTTCCACCGCTTCCAGAACTTCCGGGCGCAGCCACTGTTCGATGAAGAAAGCGCCCTCTTCACTGGTGGCGCGCGATCCGGCTGGCAGTTCGGCGCCGGGTCGGTACTTGCCGGTGAGGACGCCTTGGGCCATGGGCGACCACACCAGTTGGCCGATCCCGTACTCGGTGCAGGTCGGGAAGACTCGCTCTTCCGGCACTCGCCACAACATCGAGTACTGCGGCTGACTCGACACGATTCGATCCAAGCCCATGTCGTCGGCAATCTGTACCGCGGCTGAAATTTGTTCGGCGGTCCACTCTGAGACGCCCACGTAGAGGACTTTGCCCGAGCGCACCAAATCGTCAAAGGCGCGCAAGGTCTCTTCGAGCGGCGTCTCGACGTCGAACCGATGAGCCTGGTAGAGGTCGATGTAGTCCACGCCAAGCCGCCGCAACGATCCTTCGCAAGCGTCGCGGATGTGCTTGCGGCTCAGGCCACGGTCGTTGTGACCGGGGCCAACCGGCCAGTACACCTTGGTGAAGATCTCCAAGCCTTCACGGCGCTGGCCGGACAGAGCATCTCCTAGGACTTCCTCGGCACGAGTCCCCGCATACACATCGGCCGTGTCGAAAGTGGTGATCCCCTCGTCGAGGGCAGCGTGAACGCACGACACGGCCGTGTCCCGTTCCACTTGGCTGGCGTGGGTAATCCAGTTGCCGTACGCCAACTCGCTGATGACAAGACCAGTCGAACCTAGATGACGATGGTGCATAGCGTGCTCCTAACCGCGGTCGATGGGGCGTCCGCCAGCTTTGAACCGCGGTGGTGGCAGGCGTAGGCGTCGAATCTGCAGGACCCGCATGACGGCATAGAAGTTGACGCCCTTCCGGTCGGCTTTAGCGGGGAACTTCTTGGCGAGTTCCTTGTTCATCTTGAACAGCAGGAACCCGGTATCAACGACGACCAGAACGATCATCAACAACCAGGCGAAAGTAACGACCGTCTTGATCTCAACGTTGGGCAGCATCCCCATCACCAGAATGACCACGGCAGCAGGAATGAAGAACTCGGCTACGGTGCGGCGGGAATCCACAAAGTCGCGGACCATCTTCTTGGCCGCACCCTGGTCACGGGCGGGCAAGAATCGCTCATCGCCGCGCATCATCGCCTCACGCTGCTTGATGCGCTGTTCGCGCATGTATTCGCGCTGCTGCTTGCGGGCTTCTTTCTTGGAGCCCGCCGACGAGACGCCGGACTTGAGTGCGGCTTTGCGAGCGGCCTCAGCTTCCTTGCGCTTCGGGGTGGGGCGACCCTTCTTCTGCGGATTAGCGGCCGCCGAACTGTCGAAGTCGTCAGTCGCTACCGAGCCACCGCTGTCACCATCTGATCTTTTGCGCCCAAACACGCTTCTCAGACTACACGCCGATAGCGCCGCCCTCGGCAGCGACAAGCTGCCGGGAGCGGCTCACGACTCACGCTCCGGGCAGGGCCAGCATGCGATCGAGGGCGACGCGCGCCCACTCGGCTGTGCCAGGTTCGACCACGATCCGGTTGTTGACGTGACCGTCCACCAGGCTCTCCAGTGACCACACCAGGTGGGGCAGGTCGATGCGGTTCATCGTCGAGCAGAAGCACACTGTCTTGTCGAGAAAGACGACTGTTTTGTCGGGGTGGTCTTCCGCTAGCCGTTGCACCAGGTTCAGTTCAGTGCCAATCGCCCAAGCGGATCCGGGCTCGGCTGATTCGAGGGTGCGGATGATTGTCTCGGTCGATCCCACGTAGTCGGCGGCACTGACCACTTCGTGGGTGCATTCGGGATGAACCAGGACGTTCACTCCCGGAATACCTGCCCGGACGTCGTCGACACACTCGCGGGTAAATCGACCATGTACCGAGCAGTGGCCTCGCCACAGAATCACCTTCGCCGTGGCGAGCTGCTCGGCGCTGAGTCCTCCCATAGGCTGACGCGGGTTGAACACCACACAGTCATCGAGGTCGAGGCCGAGGTCGCGAACCGCGGTGTTGCGCCCGAGGTGTTGGTCGGGCAGGAACAACACACGCTCGCCTTGTTCGAAGGCCCACCTCAGCGAGCGTTCGGCGTTGCTCGATGTACAGATCGTGCCGCCGTTGCGACCGGTGAACGCCTTGATCGCCGCGGAGGAGTTCATATAGCTGACCGGAACGCACGACTCGGCGATGCCGAGGTCAGCTAGAACGTCCCACGCCTGCTCCACTTGCCCCAGCGAGGCCATGTCGGCCATCGAGCAGCCGGCGGCGAGGTCGGGAAGGATGACCTGCTGGCTGTCGGCCGTGAGAATGTCGGCACTCTCGGCCATGAAATGAACTCCGCAAAAGACGATGAACTCGGCTTCGGGTTGCGCCGCGGCTTTCTGGGCGAGCTTGAACGAGTCGCCGGTGACGTCGGCGAACTCGATGACTTCGTTGCGTTGGTAGTGATGACCGAGTACAAACACCCGCGAGCCGAGGGCGTCCTTAGCGGCCCGGGCGCGTTCAGCGAGCTCGGGATCGGTGGGGCTCGGAAGTGCCCCGGGGCAGTCGACGCCGCGTTCGCTGCTCAGGTCTTCGCCTTGTCCCAGGAAATGCATAAGGGGGGAGGGAGCTGGTGGAGATACGTGGGCTGAAGCGTGGGACATGGCCTCACCTCGGGTTGTCGGTTACGTTCGGCTCATGCGGGTACTCGTAGCGCCGGACAACTTCGGCAGCAGTCTATCGGCTGCTAGCGCCGCCGAAGCAATCGCGCGGGGGTGGAGTCGCACTGATCCCTCCGCGACAATCACCTGTTGTCCCCTGGCCGACGGCGGCCCAGGCTTCGTCGACGTCATCCATGCCAACCTCGCCGGCGATCTGCTCGCCGCCACGGTGACCGGCCCTTGGGGGGCGGCTGGTCCCCGAGTTCCGGCCACGATCGCTCGGGTCGGGTCCACGGCCTACGTGGAATGTGCTCAAGCATGTGGACTACATCTGGTGCCGACTGCTCGCCGGTCGGTCCGGACCGCCACGAGCTATGGAGTGGGGGAACTGATTCGGACTGCGATCGGCTCGGGAGCCGACACCGTCGTCGTGGGCATCGGCGGCACCGCCTGCAACGACGGGGGAGCAGGGCTGTTAGCGGCGCTGGGTGCAACCGCCGATGTGGCACTCGACCAGGGAGGCGCGGCGGTCAAGGGGGTTACGACAATCGACATCGAGGCAGTCGAAGACCTCGGCGCCGGGATTCGGCTAGTGGTTGCGACCGATGTTGGCAAGCCCTTGCTGGGATTGACGGGCGCCACGAAAGAGTACGGACCTCAGAAGGGTGCCAGCGAATCCGATGTGTTCGAACTCGACGCTGCCCTGGCCGACCTAGCTGCGGCACTCGGCAAAGACAGGGCGGGAAAGAACCCTGCTATTGCTCGCGGTTCCGGGGCCGGGGGAGGAATCGGATTTGCCCTGTTGCGCATCGGGGCCGAGCGAGTCGCCGGGATCGACACCGTATTCGACGCAGTGGGATTCGCCGATGCGTGCTCGAGCGCTGACTTGGTGATCACCGGCGAGGGACGCTTCGACTGGTCAAGTATGCGGGGCAAAGTGGTCAGCGGGGTCGCCGCTCGGGCGATGGCCACTCTGAAGCCTTGCGTTGTCATCGCCGGTGATGTCGTGGTCGGCAGGCGGGAATACTCCGCGATTGGCGTGTCGAGCGCATATTCGTGTCGGGAAGTGGCGGGAACCGTGGAGCAGTCCTTGGCTGAGCCCTACGACACACTGGAGACCGCTGCGGCGCGAGTGGCGCGAACCTGGTCCCGCGGAATTGGATGACCCGGTGTCCCGAGACTTGGCGGGAATAGTCAGGCGGCGTAGGATTGTTGAGACAACGACTGCCCACTGTCTACCGATTCCACTCATCCACCGACCACATCGGAAACAACGAGGAGTTCAACGCGATGTCCACGGAAACCAGCACCACCGAAGCCACCGAAGCCAGCGACACTATCGTCTTGACCGAGGCCGCTAGCAGCAAAGTGCGCAACCTGCTCGAACAAGAAGGCCGCACCGATCTGGCACTGCGGGTGGCCGTGCAGCCGGGCGGATGCTCGGGGCTGCGGTATCAGCTGTTCTTCGACGATCGCTCACTTGACGGTGACGTCGTCACCGACTTCAGTGGCGTGTCCGTAGTTGTCGACCGCATGTCGGCCCCGTACCTCGGCAGCGCGGTCATAGACTTCGTTGACTCGATCGAGAAGCAAGGGTTCACGATCGATAACCCCAACGCTTCCGGATCGTGCGCCTGCGGCGATTCTTTCCACTAAGGTCTGGTCGGCTCGGCAGGTAGCACGATCTGGTTGCCGGGCCAGACATTAGGGTGAACGGGTGCAGATCTGCGTAACCGGCTCCATAGCCACTGACCACCTGATGACCTTTGACGGTCGCTTCGCCGACCTCATCGTGGCTGACAAGCTTGAAACTGTCAGCCTCAGCTTCCTCGTCGACGACCTCATGGTGCGGCGCGGAGGTACCGGAGCGAACATCGCGTTCGGTCTGGGACTCTTGGGACTCCAGCCGATTCTGCTCGGCGCAGTGGGCGGCGACTTCGACGATTACCGCTCGTGGTTGAGCCGCCACGGGGTCGACTGCACCTCTGTGCACGTCGTGGCCGATAAACACACGGCCCGTTTCATCTGCACGACGGACACCACCGGCAACCAAATCGCATCGTTCTATGCCGGGGCCATGAGCGACGCCCGTGAAATCGAGGTCGGGCCCGTCGTGGACCGACACGGAACCCTCGACCTAGTGGTGATCTCCCCGAACGACCCGGCCGCGATGATCCGCCACACTCAAGAATGTCGAGATCGTGGCATCCGGTTCGTGGCTGACCCATCCCAGCAATTAGCCATCATGGATGGTCCAGATATTGCCAGCCTGATCGAGGACGCCCACATCCTGTTTAGCAACGAATACGAAGCCGCCCTGATCGCCAAGAAGACCGGATGGTCAGACCAGGACATCCTGGATCGGGTAGGGCAGTGGGTCATGACCCGCAGCGAGCATGGCAGCGTGATTCGGGAGCGGGGAGTCGACGACATCGCCGTACCGGCGGTCACCGTGGAGAGAGTGGCTGATCCCACTGGCGTGGGAGACGCATTCCGGTCCGGGTATTTGGCGGGAGTCGCCTGGGGATGGAACTCCACCGAGTCGGCCCAACTCGGATCAGTCGTGGCCAGCTTGGTTCTCGAACATGCCGGAACCCAAGAACACACCCTCGAACCGGACACCATCGTTGAGCGTTGGGGGAGAACCTATCCCGATAGCCCCGTGGAGAGTCTGCGTGAGCGAACCCGCTCAACTGCCTGAAAATCAGGAACTCTTCGCAGTTGGCGGCGACCTCGACCCGTCGACTCTGCTCTATGCCTATAGTCATGGGTTTTTCCCGATGGACGAAGCAGAGAGTCAGTCGGGTGAGCGGCGGCCGCTGTCGTGGTGGTCGCCCAACCCTCGCGGAGTGTTGTGGCCCCATCGGGTACACGTCAGCCGTTCGCTGCGTCGTTCGATGGCGCGATTTGAGGTGACGTTCGACGCTGCCTTCGCGGATGTGCTGGCTGCCTGTGCCGATCCGCAGCGACCGGCCGGTTGGATATCGGGCCGGATGGCGCAGGCCTACGGGCGTCTGCACGAGCTCGGCTATGCCCACTCAGTGGAGGTGTGGGCTGGCGGGGACGGTCCCGGCCGACACCTGGCCGGGGGGCTGTTCTGTGTGGAAGTGGGAGGACTCGTGGCGGCTGAGTCGAAGTTCCACCATGTGACCGACGCCTCCAAGGTGGCAGTCGTGGCACTGTGTCGGCGGTTAGATGCTGCCGGTGGTCGGCGGCTCGTGGACGTTCAGTGGAGTACTGAGCATCTCGCCCGGCTGGGGGTCGAAACCATGCCGCGGGCGCACTACCTGGAGCAATTGCGGAGCCTAGTTCGTCAGGCTCCCGCCTTGGGCCAGCGAATCTGAAAGACTCCCACACCGGGCGGCTCCTCGTCGACGTGGATCAATTCGGCACCTTGCATGCGGCACCAGGCAGGAATGTCGTGGCGGGACGCCGGATCATCACTGAGTACTTCCACTGTCGCGCCTGCCGATGCGTTGCGAGCCCAGACGCCTAAGGCAATAACGGGTAGAGGGCACTTCTTGCCGCGTTCGTCGAGCCGGTCCACGGACCCAGCCTACGGTCCGGGCTGCTGTTCTGGATCGCCGCGCAGGTCGTTGACGGTGCGTTCGAGCACAGCAGCGAACGGTGCGACGGTGGCGGGGTCGGCAGTGACCGGCAGACTCACCCGAACGTTGCCGTGCGTGACGTGGCCCGTCGCTACCAGGACGTGACTGGCCACCGCGCTGCGCACAGAGCAGGCCGACCCGCTGCCAACTGTCCACCCTTGCCGATCGAGCGACGCGGCCAAGCGTTCTGCATCGGTGTAGAGGACAGTGAAGGCCACGACTTGGGCCAACGGGGTGGGTGTGGTCGCGGCAACGACTGAGGTGTCGGGAATGTGGGCGGGGACCAGCTCCCGCAGTGTTGTGGTGATGCGCCCCAAGCGGTCCGTCAACTCCGGCGCCGAGCGGTGGCACGTGTCGAGGGCCGCCGCCGCCAGGGCCGCGAGGGCGGGACTCACCGAGTCGGGCGCGATTCCGGGAACGGCGGGGGCTAATCCCGGTTCGGTCAAGGACCACCGGCGTCGAGCGATAACCACTCCCACATCAGTCGGGCCAGCCCAGGAGTGGGCGTCGGCAAACATGATGTCGGCGTCGTCGGGAAGCTCGGTGAATCCAAGAACGCCGGTCACATCGCGGACCAGGGTTGGACGGGTGGAGTCAGCAGTGGGGCCGAGCGTAGGCGCCGGAGTGTGGCAGCCGAGCTCAAAGTTGGCGGCCTGGGTAACCACGACGTCGGATGCGACAGCGGTAGACCCAAGCTCAGGGCCCCCGACTGCGTCGCAAGTCCACGCCGCCGCTCTCACCGACCCGGGCCCGGTCACGAGTCGGTCGATCTCTTCGAGCACGACTCGCCGCTCGAGGGGGCTGTACTGAACTCGAGAACCGGTTCGGGTCGCACCTGCCAGGGCTAGTCGAGCGGCCTCGGCACCAGCGGACACGAAACACACTTGGTCCGCACGAACTTGTGCGATATTCGCCACAGTCTGTCGAGCTGACTCGAGTAGCGCCCGAGATTGACGGGCCTCGTGACCGATACCGTCCGGGTTTGCCCAGCCGATTTCCCAAATCCTTGGAATCAACGGCAGAATTTCTGGATGGAGCGGCTGACTGGTGGCCGCATCCAGAAATATTCGCGACATGCTGTGAACCGTACCTGCCCCATCGGAAACCGGGCAGCCCGACTGCGGTACTCTCGCCGACATAACGCGAATCTCGCGCGATATGTGGATAAGGTTGCACGCGTGGTGTCGACACTGGAGGAACAGATCGTCGTGTGGAAGCGGAGCGAGTCGTGACAGAGCGACAGCAGCCAGAGGGCTTGACGACGGGTACCGCCCGTGGACGCAAGGCAGGTCTACTCGGCATGGCCTTGTTGACTGCCGTGATCCTGTCGGGGTGTTCACTTCAGGAATGGCAGCGCGGTGCCATGCCGGAGCCAGCCACGGAAGAGGGCTTGGTTGTCTTGTCGTTCTGGCAAGGGACGTGGGTCGCGGCCCTCATTGTGGGAGCGCTGGTCTGGGGTTTGATGATCTGGTGCATCATAGCGTTCCGACGCCGTCGTCGTCCGGCAGTCCCTGAGCAACTGCGCTACCACATGCCCATCGAGGTGCTGTGGACTGTCGCTCCGCTGATGGCAGTGATTGGCATCTTCTACTTCGCCCAGCGCGACGAAACCGAACTCCTGTCGCTCAGCGACGAGCCCACCAACACCGTCGAAGTCATTGGTTTCCGCTGGTCGTGGGCATTCAACTACATCGACGAACAGGTCTACGACACTGGCGAAGCGGCCTACCTGCCCGGTGAGGACGCTCGCGGACCCGTCCCGAAAGTGGGCGAGTTCAACATCCCCGACTTGTACCTGCCGGTCAATGAGACGGTTCGGTTCAACCTGGTCAGCCCGGACGTCATCCATTCTTTCTGGGTTCCGGACTTCCTTTTCAAACTTGACGTCGTCCCGGGCCGCGAAAACTCCTTCGAGGTCACCCCGACCAAACTCGGGACCTATGCCGGTCGCTGTGCCGAGCTGTGCGGAGTGGACCACTCTCGGATGCTCTTCAACGTTTACGTCGTCACCCAAGAGGAGTTCGACGCCCATATGGAGGAATTGCGCCGAAATGGCCAATCCGGATTACTCGAAACTGGCCGCATCAGTACTAACGCTCAGAGCGTTCAGTAGGGGAGTGTGACGTGACAATTCTCAACGAGCCCACCCAGGCCGCGCCCACGCCCGAACCTCCGTTGTCGCGGAAAGAAGCCCGCCGCCAGAACTATGGCGCAATCGCCGCGAAGTGGCTGACCTCCACCGACCACAAGGTCATCGGTCATCTCTACATGATCACCGCGATGGTGTTCTTCTTCATCGGCGGAATCATGGCGTTGGTCATTCGTGCTGAACTCGCCCAGCCTGGTAGGCAGTTCATCTCGAATGAGCAGTTCAACCAGATGTTCACGATGCATGGCACGATCATGCTGCTGCTCTTCGCAACTCCGTTGTTCGCGGCTTTCGCCAACGCCATCATGCCCCTGCAGATCGGTTCACCCGATGTGGCATTCCCACGAATGAACATGCTGTCGTACTGGTTGTACCTGTTCGGTGGACTCATCGCCATGTCGGGCTTCTTCACCGTCGGTGGCCCGGCCGACTTCGGCTGGTTCGCCTACCACCCCCTCGCCAACAGCGTCTTCTCACCCAACGTGGGTGGCGACCTGTGGTTCATCGGTCTGACGATTGGCGGCCTCGGCACCATCCTGGGTGCTGCAAACTTCATCACCACCATCTTATGCATGCGCGCACCCGGCATGACGATGTTCCGCATGCCGATCTTCACCTGGACGATCCTGCTCACCAGCGTGCTTGTCATCATCGCCTTCCCCGTACTCGCCGCAACCCTGGCAGTCGCTCAGATTGACCGGATGTGGGGATCAGAAGTGTTCGCGTCCGAGAACGGTGGCACCATTTTGTGGCAACACCTGTTCTGGTTCTTCGGACACCCGGAGGTCTATATCTTGGCGCTGCCGTTCTTCGGCATCGCCAGCGAGATCATCCCGGTGTTCAGCCGCAAGCCCATCTTCGGATACGTCGGGCTGGTGTTCGCGACAATCGCCATCGCTGGCCTGTCGGTGGCTGTCTGGGCACACCATATGTACGTGACGGGGGCGGTTCTCTTGCCCTTCTTTGCGATCATGACGATGCTGATCGCAGTCCCCACCGGTGTGAAGTTCTTCAACTGGCTCGGAACCATGTGGCGCGGCTCTATTAGTTTCGATACACCGATGCTCTACACCATGGGCTTCATGGCAACGTTCCTCTTCGGTGGACTGACCGGCATCATCTTGGCCGCTCCACCACTGGACTTCCACGTCTCCGACTCCTACTTTGTGGTGGCCCACTTCCACTATGTCGTGTTCGGAACCGTGGTGTTCCTGATGTTCGCTGGCTTCTACTTCTGGTGGCCCAAGCTGACAGGCAAGATGCTCGATGAGCGTCTTGGAAAGTTCCAGTTCTGGTTGTTGTTCATCGGCTTCCAAGTGACCTTCCTCGTGCAGCACTGGCTCGGCGTTCAGGGCATGCCTCGCAGATACGCGGACTACTTAGAAGCGGACGGGTTCACGGCACTGAATATGGTGTCGAGCGCCGGGGCGGTACTGCTCGGGATTTCCTTCCTGCCATTCCTCTACAACGTCTACAAGACCTCGCGCTACGCGCCCAAGGTGGAAGTGGACGACCCATGGGGATGGGGAGGATCACTGGAATGGGCGACGAGTTGCCCGCCTCCTCGCCACAACTTCACGTCCTTGCCGCCGATCCGTTCCGAACGTCCCGCTTTCGACTTGCACCACCCAGAACTCGCGCCTAAGTCGATGCCGCGCAACGCACAGGTCGTAACGGGAGCCACCGCGGGGGCGAACGCTATCGCATCCGACACTGAAGCAAAGCCGGAGGCATAACCGATGAAGATCGAAGCACGGCTGTTCGTCGGTGGAGTGATTTTCTACTTCATCGTGGCGATCATCTACGGCGTGTGGTCCAAGGACCCCATCGGAATCACGCTACTCGTCTTCACCGGGGCTATGGCCCTCATGGTGGGCTTCTTCCTGTGGCACACGTCCCGGAAGGTGTTCCCGCGTCCTGAGGACGAGAAGGACGCGATGCCCGAGGACGCTGAAGCGGACTATGGGTTCTACAGTCCCTACTCGTGGTGGCCGCTCGCGCTGGCCGCCTCGATTGCCGTCGTCGGCTTCGGACTTGCGTTTGCGGCCTGGCTCGTCGTCGCTGGCGTCGTGTTCTTGCTGCTGAGCCTGGTGGGCTACATCTACGAGTACTACCGCGGCTACCACAGCCACTAGGCGCTTGCCCTGACTGCTAGCAGATGCCTGGTAGGCGGGAAGCAAGTGTCGGTGAGGGTGGTCGGTCTAGAAGGCTTGCCCGTCTCCGCGGTACGTCGTGAGAACGTCTCGGCTTCCGTCGGACGCGACCATGTGCAACTCGTTGACGTGTTCGCACAGTTCGCCAGCTTTCGCGTGCCGCATCCAGAGCCGATCGCCAATGGTCAGTGGATGTGTTCCGTTGCGAACGCGGACCGGTGTTTGGACTTCACCAGCACCTTCCGAACCGAGGAATGCCAGGTTTGCGCTACTGGCGATCGTGGGCAGTCGGTTCCACCCGGGTGGGCCGGATGCTATCCAGCCGCCGCCAAAGGCGGTTCTGATCTTATCGGTGGGGCTGCGCACCACGTCGAGAGCAAAATACACGGCCGGTTGCCAATGCCGGTCGCTGTAGTAGTCGAACAGGCCCGGCCCATACAGGCCCGATCCGGCAGCAATTTCGGTGACCGAAGGGTCGCGGCGCGTGCGGGCAATGGATCCGGTCCCGCCGCCGTTGACGAATTCGAGATCTGCCATAGAAGAAATCTGTTCGACTGCTTCAGTCCTACGGTCGATGACCTGTTTCATGGAGGCGGCTTGGATAGCGCGAATGGCGAGGCGCTGTACTTGCAACCCCGGTGGTTGGTCGCCGAGCCCAGCCACCTGGGCTTCATAGGCCATGATTCCGACGAGGGTCAGAGATGCTCGTTTCAGGATTTCCCGAGCGAGGGCGCTCGCCGCGTGCGCATCGTGGATGGGTGAGCGGCGTACTCCGAGGTGGATTCGGCCTCCGAGCAGGCGCAAGGATGCGTCAATGTCGATTGCCACGCGGATCGGCGGTGCGCCAGCGAAAGTACGTGTGTGGGCAGTGATGGCATCGAGGTGTTGCACGCAGTCGACCATCAGCGTGATGCGTTCCCGGGCTCGTTCGTCAGCGGCCAGGCGTGAAAGACTCGGTGCGGACACGCACGGGTACGCCACGACAATGTCATCGAACTCGTCAGACAGCCACAGTGCTTCGGCCAAAGAAAAGCACAGCAGTCCCCGCCAGCCGGGTTCCTGAAGCACCTTGTGCAACAGTGGGCGACTCCGGACCGACTTGGTGGCCAACCGCAGCGGTAGACCGTCGGCGGCTGCTGCGAGGGAACTGGCGTTGGAATCCAGAGCGGGCTCGTAAATGGCCGCCAAGGGAGCCGCTACGTGAGCTGTGGCCGCGTTGAGGGCCCTCACAACTCGATCTGCCGACACCCTCCTAGTCTGCCGATTGGTGGGCCAGTACGCAGAACGAATCGGATCGATTCGATTCGAGGATCTGGGCAATGGTTGGGCATTCAACTTGACATGTCCTGATCGAGCTGAACAAGCTTGACGAGAACATTGTGCTGGTGGGGCAGTGGCTGCTGCCTGAGGAGGTTGAACGTGCTGAGAACCTTTGTCTTCGGGATCGTCTGCGCAGCGCTGGCAGTGGCGTTCCTGTTTCTCGGCGGCGGGCTCGGGCTCAGCGCGGGCAACGTCCTCTACGGGCTAGCAGCCGGTGCTGTTCTCGGTCTCGTGCGTATCAAGAGTCCTTTGCAACGGCTCGTCAGTTACCTGATTGGGTTCGCTCTCGGTTGGATCTTCTTCGTCCTTCAGGTGGCAGTGTTCCCGGGTTCAACTGCAGGATTCGCCCTGGCTACCGGGATCGTGGTTGTCGTGGCGACTGTGGTGGCGGGACTCACCGGGGACCGACTCCCGCTGTGGGCTTGTTTCCTGGGGGTGATGACGTTTGTCGGCGCCTATGCTGGCTCGTTCGCTGCCGCCCCCTGGGACTTCATCCCCGACACTGTGGCCACCGCCAGCACTATCTTGTTGGCGTTTGCTGCCGGTTACGTGATGTGCCTGCTTGTGGAGATTCGTGAAGCCCGCGGCGGCGTGGACCGAACTGACCCTATGGAGATTGAACCGAGTTCTGAAACCCTGCCCCAACCTGCAAGGACTGATTCATGATCGACAGCACCACCGGCCGCGGCGAACCTTCGAACGTGCTGGCTGACCAATTGCGACGGCGACGCTGGATCAAGGCATCGGGAACCATCGCTTCGATCACGGCGGCGACTGTCTTGGCCGCGTCTGTGGCTCCACCGGTCACGGCTTTGCCAGCTGGGGTGTCGTTCAACCATTCAGAAGCACACAAGGGGGAAGACCTGTTCGTCACGGTCGGCAAGTCGTTGCTGGTCACGACTGACCCGGCCGGGAAGCCCGACATGCAGGTGTTGGTCAGCAACACCCAAGGCTCCGGAAAGGGTCAGCGCGAAGTGGTTGTCCCGATGGGAACTTCTAATCCCTCGAATACGAGCAACTTCGCCCCACTGACTGTGCGGGACAACGCAATCGTGTACGACATCAACAATCTCCCGCCCCAAGTGCAGAACAACCGCGCGTCCAACGGGCACTACTCCGAAAAGCTGCCGATTGAAGTCGAGGTCATCACGACTCTCGACGGAGAACGAATCGATCCGGCCAAGATGGTCAACGTTACGGGCAACGTCGAGATCACCTATCGACTCAAGAACACCTCAGCACAGCCCATGACCCTCACCTACCAGGACTTCGAAGGCAATACGCGCGAAAGTACCGTAGACCTGCCGATTCCTTTCGGCGCTTCCACGTCCGTCACGATGCCGCCGGAGTTCGCTGACATTCGTAGCACCCCGCAGCCCAATCAGGGTGTGAGCCCGTCGGGGCAGGTCATGAGTTGGACGAGCTATCTGTTCCCACTGAAGCTGCTCGGTGGGGCCGATGTTCAGGAAGTCACCATCCGGGCTCGGGCCCAAAATGCTTCGCTGCCCTCGGCGACCATTCAGGCCGTACCGGTAGTGCTCACCGACCAGAGTTCGCTCGAAGAAGCCTTTCCCTACGTCGAGATGGCTGAAGGATACATTCCGGAGGTCTACAAGTACGCAGTCGAAGCTAGTCACCTCGTGACAATGGCCGAAAATTTGCTCCCGACCATCATCAAGTACGCCAAAGAGGCCGAAACTGACCTGATCCGACCAGCGCTGCGTTTCATTCTCAGTGGCCAGTTCATGCGCGACGTGAAACTCGGCGAGCGCTACATCAGGGAGGCCTTCACCGACTACGCGCCCAAGGTGATCGAGGCGCTGAACGTAGCCCAGCAATGGGATCAACGCATCAATAACGGCATCGAAGAGGTCGTCAATACGATCAACAGTGAGACGTCCGACATCACCGCGATTGTTGAAAAGATCGACGGGGTGCGGGCCGATATTGACGAGTACGAGCAGACAGTCATCAACATTCTGGGCCTTGTCGAGAACTACGGGCCGGAAGTTATCGACACCCTTGATTCGGTCGCAACTTGGGTCAACGACAAGTGCCAATGGGCTGAGGCCGACGTCAAGCCGGTTCTGGAATCAATCGCTTCGTGGATCGAAGCGAGTGAAGGAAACATCCAGTCAGTCATTGACTACATCAATGACCACTCGATTCTGCATGATGTGTTCGGCTGGCTGGTTCCCTTCTTGCAGGGAATTGAGAACATTGAACAAGAGATCGACAATCTTGATCAAGAAGTGATCCAGTACATCGACGAATGCGCCGAATATGGGCCGAAGGTTGTCAGCGTCCTCGACACGATCGAGGCCGATATTCCCCAAATCGAGCAGTTCCTCAAGGACACCCAGAACACTTACATCCCGATGCTGGTGTCTGCAGTGGATTTCATCGACGACAATATCGACACCATCTGGGCCAACCGGGCCGAATACCTCGCCTACCTGGACAATCCCGACTGCCAGATCAGCATCAGTGGCGGCGTGCACAACTGCGGTGCGCTGCAAATCTCTGAGTACGCTGGCCAGTTGCTGGGAACCATCGAAGCAGGCGTAGAGAACGCCGTCTCCGAATACGGTCCCCGGATCGATCAGATAATCGGCCTGGTCAATCAGTACCTGCCGGAGATTCGCAGTTTCCTCCGTAAGAACCGCGGCACCATCGAGAACATCCCGGCCCTGATCGAGCACTACGGCACATATCTGCCGATGGTAGAGGGCTATATCAACGACGCCATTTCAATGGGTGACGAGTACGTGCCGGAACTTGAAATGATGGTTGCATCAGTCAAGGCGATGAGTGAGCGTGCCGCCGCAGGTGAAGGCGAGCCGGGCGGCCCGACGAAGGGCGCGAGTCAGGTGCTTGCGGTCTACGAGTTCGAGATGTCCGGGGCAACTGGCGCCCAAGAGCAGAACCTCATGAGATTTGGCTTGGCTGGTTTGATTCTGCTCGTCGTTGTGGGTGCCGCCACAGTGCTGTATCGCCGATCCCTCTAGAGCGGATGACGTGTCGGTGGTAGACGCCTATCCGCCAGCAAAGGGCGGCAAGACGTCCACCACTGACCCGCTCGGCAGGTCGCAATCGCGCCCGTAGCGGTGCTGCTGGCCGTCCACGAGCCAAGTGCTGATTGCCAGTACCCGATCAAGATCAGCACCGAAGCGTGCGTTCAACTCGCGGGCGAGACTCTGCAGTGAGCTGGACTCACATTCGGCGATCGACGTTCCAGCAGCCTCGCGGGCTGCAGCGAAGAACCGAACAGTCACAGGCATCGTTCACCCTCCGATCGCAGACATCGGCCGGGGCGGCTGCACAAACTCAGGATCCCCGACCCCGTGGCCCCGACGCTTTGCTCGAACCTCGGCCCGCATGACGGCGAGTAGATCTTCATCACTGGCACCCGAGCGCATCTGGTCACGCAAGTTGGCTTCCTGCCGTGCGAACAGACAGTTGATCCACTGGCCATCAGCGGTTAGTCGGACGCGGTTACATGCATCACAGAACGGCTGGGTGACTGAGGCAATAATCCCGACCGTCGCGGGCCCACCGTTGATGAGGTAGTCCTGAGCCGGGGCGCTCCCGCGTCCGGGGATCGCTTCGAGGTGGTAGTCAGCCTCGGACAGGCGAGCGCGAATCTCGTCGGCGGTGACCATCGATTCTCGGGTCCACCCATGCTGGGGGTCGAGCGGCATCTGTTCAATGAAGCGCAACTGCACGTCATGGGCGATCGCCCACGTCAGCAGATCAGCAGCCTGGTGATCATTGACCCCTCGCATCAGCACGGCGTTTATCTTCACTGGGTGAAGGCCGGCCACCTGGGCGGCGGCGATTCCTGCCAGGGTGTCAACGAGGCGGTCCCGTTTGGTGAGTTGGACGAACGTGTGGCGGTTGAGTGTGTCGAGGGAAACATTGACTCGCCGCAGCCCAGCATCAACGAGACCGGCCGCGAGTTGAGGCAGCCTGATGGCGTTCGTGGTGAGTGCGACTTCTGGGCGTTGTGGCAAGCCAGAAATCTCTCGCACGATGTCGAGAACGTCTGGACGTAGCAGCGGCTCACCTCCGGTCAGGCGCACTGCCGTAATTCCATGAGCTACGGCCAAACCCACAATCCGCAGCAGTTCCGGGGTCGATAAGAGTGCCTGGCCCGGCAGCCACGGCAAACCCTCTGCGGGCATGCAGTAGGTGCACCGTAGGGAGCATCGGTCGGTCAGTGATACCCGCAAGTCGCTGTGGGACCGTCCGAAGGCATCGACAAAAGTGCTCATGCGCAGTTCACCCACTCACTCGTGCCGTCACCGAAGGTTTGGAGCTTCCAGACGGGCAGTCGGGCCTTGACCGTGTCGACGAGCCAACGACAAGTGTCGAATGCCGCTTGGCGATGGGCACTCGACACTGCCACACAGAAGGCGGCATCGCCGAGCGCCAGCTCTCCGACTCGGTGAGCGACGGCGAGTTCCACGGTTCCCACTCGACTTGCTGCCTCATCGGCGATCTGCGCTAGAGTCGTCTGGGCATCCGGGTGTGCCTCGTAACGCAATGACGTCACCGGGCGGCCGTGATCGTGGTCCCGCACGCGCCCGTCGAAGGTGACGACTGCCCCCGCGGCCAAGCAGGTGAACGTGTCGGCGAGCTCGTGGGCGCTGATGATTTGGTCGGTCACGAGGCTGGCCGTGACGATCCCAGCCTTGGCATCGGTCGGGGTTGCTGGGTGGGTCCCCGATGGGGCTGTGGTGTGGAGTCGGCGGTGATCGTGACCGTGGCCAACCAGCATGTGTATCGCGTGGGGTAACAGGTCGAGGGTGCAGGCCAGGCCGTCACGCACACCGCCGGGGCTGCCAGGAAGAGCCAAGATGACTGCAGTCTGCGCCGCCCAAGCCCCAGTTCGAGACAGGTCGGCCGTGGGAACCGCATCTCGGCTCGCGGCCCGGATTCTCTCCCCGATTCCGGGGAGGTGGCGCACGTCGAGTTGGGTGATCGCTTCGGGTGTGACATCGCGAGGCCCAATTCCGGTACCACCCGTGGTGACCACCAGGTCGACGGTGGCCGCTAGGCGGGAGATCGTATTGGTGATGACGGCCGGTTCGTCCGCGACCACGACCTGTTCCACGACCTGCCAACCGGCGTCGCTGAGCACAGTGCCAGCCAACGGCCCGGAATCATCGCTAGCTTGACCGTTGGCCGCCGAGTCCGACACGGTGACGACGGCAGCCCGACCGTTGAACTCGGCACTCACGAGTAACTCCTCACGGGAGAAGAACGAACCCAGTGTCCGCGTTTGCCGCCGGTCTTCTCCAGGACGCCTATCTGGCCGATACTGGCTTCTGGGTCGACAGCCTTGATCATGTCGAAGCAGGTGAGTGCGGCGACGCTCACGGCAGTCAGAGCCTCCATCTCGACACCAGTCCGCTCGGCGGTTTCGACCTGTGCCGAGAAACTGATGGTGCCGGTGGATGCGTCCAAGCTGGCGTCAATGTCCACGCCGTGAATCGGCAAAGGGTGACACAGAGGGATGAGTTCACCAGTTCGTTTGGCAGCCAAGATACCCGCCAGGCGAGCCGTCGACAGCACATCCCCTTTGGGGAGGTCGCCAGCAATGACCTGCTCGATTGCCGAAGTGAACACGACCGCTTGGGCGCGAGCCGACCGGTTCGTGACGGCCTTCTGGGAAACGTTGACCATTCGTGCGGCCCCGTCGTCGCCAATGTGACTCAGTCCTGACATGGCGTTTCCTCTCTCGGGGAACTCGTGCCGATCTCGCTGCTGTTCGAAACCTACTACTCTCAGGCTATGGCGTGGACGGCTGTAGTGCTTGCGGGCGGGCGCAGCAAGCGGCTCGGCCGCGATAAGGCAATGGTCACGGTGGCGGGCCGCTCCCTGCTGGACTGGGTGCTCAGTGCCGTCCCACCCTCCAGCCCAGTGATCGTTGCCGGGCCTCAGAGACCTACCTCGCGGCCGGATGTCCGCTGGGTGCTGGAGGATCCGCCCGACGGTGGGCCAGTGGCGGGCATCGTGGCCAGCTTGGCCCACGTGGACTCGTCGGTCACAGTGATCGTCGCGACGGACATGCCGTTCGTGGCAGCGGCCCTGCGCGACCTGGCAAGCGAGTTGGCTGCTGCACCACCGGCGGTTGATGCGGTTGTGCTCGCAGACGAACACGGGAGACGACAGTTGTTGTGCGGCGCCTACCGCACCGAGCGGCTGCGCGAGCGAGCGCAACGTTGGGGAAGTGGACACAACCTCGCGATCCGCGACTTTCTGGGGGAACTGCGAATCGCCGCCACGAGTATGCCGGTCGCGACCGAATTGGCCTTGGATGTGGACACTCCCGACGACGTACAGCGCGCTCGCAGTCGGCCGCGAGCTAGGCTGGACGAGGAGGTGGGGATCATGGACGAGTGGGTTCGTGAAGTGTGCCGGGTTTTGGGCGTGACCGACGACATCGACGTGGCGGCGATCCTGGACGTTGCGAAGGATGTGGCTCACAATGTTCAGAGACCCGCGGCACCTGTCACCGCCTACCTGCTGGGGGTTGCTGTCGGGCGGGGAATGAGTCCGGAGGAGGCGGCCGCGACCGCCAGCGAACTCGCCGCCCAATGGCCTTTGACGCCGGGGCCCGTGACGCCAGCATGAGCGGGTTGCTTCCAGCCGCTGAGCGGGCATGAGCGGCAAGAGCGCCGCATCCTGGCCCGAGGCGCGCTCGTTGGCGGCCCGAGCCCGACCGGGCCCCATTCGGACGGTTCCGATCGGTGAAGCTGACGGACGGGTGCTCGCTGCTGACATCACCGCCCGCTGCGACCTGCCCGCCTTCGACACCAGTGCCATGGACGGGTGGGCGGTTCGGGGATCCGGACCCTGGCGGCTGCGGTCCGAGACAGTGCTGGCTGGCTCCGATCGCGAGATGGCGTTGGCTGATGGGGAAGCCAGCACCATCGCCACGGGAGCCCGAGTCCCAGCGGGAGCCGTCGCCATTCTGCGCAGCGAACACGGCGAGGTGTCAGGGGAGTATGTGCGTGCAACCGAACTCGTCCCGGCCGGGGCCCACATTCGTCCCCAAGCGGAAGAAGTTACCGCTGGCGAGGTCCTCGTCGCGGCCGGAACCACCATCACACCCGCTGGCGTGGGGCTGGCCGCCGCGGCTGGCAACGACGTAGTTGAGGTGCGCGACCGCCCGCGGGTGGCCGTCGTCGTGCTCGGCGACGAACTGGTGTTTAGCGGTATTGCTCCCGCCGGGTTTGTGCGCGACGCCCTCGGTGTGCAACTGCCGGGTTGGCTTAGTCGACTCGGAGCAGAGTGGGTGGGGACCTTCCGTGCCGCCGACACTCTTGCCGACCACTCGGAAGTGATCTCCCGGGCACGACAATGTGCAGATGTGGTGATAACCACCGGCGGAACCGCTGCTGGCCCGGTTGACCACGTCCATGCAGTGGTCACCGACCTGGGTGGACGGTTCCTCGTCGATTCAGTGGCGGTTCGTCCGGGCCACCCTATGGCGTTGGCGTCATGGGTGCCACCGGCCGACCGGTTCGGTGAACCGGGTTCGGGTGCGGGTTCGGCAGACACCACGGGGCCTGGCGCTGGCTGGTTGTTGGCGTTGCCCGGAAACCCCCAGAGCGCGATCGTGGGGCTGCTGACCTTGGGCCAGCCGCTGTTCGATGGATTGCTGGGCCGACCACAGCGACAGCTTGGCCGGGTGAGAATCGGCGAAGACGTTGCAGCTCCGGCCCACGAACACCGGTTGGTTGCGTGCACCCGTGATGGGGCTACGGCCAGCCCAGTGCAACACCTCGGTTCTGCCATGCTGCGCGGATTGACCGGCGCCCACGGATGTGCCGTCGTTCCCCCAGGAGGGGCGCTAGCCTCAGCGGAGCTCATGTGGATCCCACTACCAGGAATCGGGGACAGTCATGAGGGCATCTCGGCTTTCGAGCGGCCGTAGTACCACCAGGCCACGATTGCGCCGATTGCGCTGAGAACTGCCCAGGCCAAGAAGAACAGCTTCGCGTCGATCACCGCGAGAATGACCCCGAAGAAGAATGGACTGTACGCTGCGATCGCCGCTGTCCAGCCGATGACGCCTCCGGCTTGGCGCGGCTGAAAGATCATCGGCATCTGCTTGAAGGTACTGGCATTACCGATCCCCGCGAAGAAGAACACGGCCATCATTCCCCAGAAGAACAGGGGGAACTCGCTGGGGCTGTTCGGGCTGAGCTGGAAGGCGCTGAACACGGACGCGACGGCAATGCCAGCGGCCGACAGGGCTGTGATCTTGCCGCCGCCGAGGCGGTCAGCGAATGGGCCAGCCGCGATGCGGGCGGCCGAACCGACCAGCGCCCCCCAGAACACGTACTTCGCTGCTTGGATGGCATCCGCGCCGAAGGTCTCGGTTCCGTAGGAGTCGGTGATCAGGAGCGCGAATACGGCGGCGAAACCCGCGAAGGTGCCGAAGGTGATGACATAGAGCAGGGTCATCAGCCAGGTGTGTTTGTTGCTGAAGATGTCGAGTTGCTCGCGCACGGATCGGGCTTGGACCGGAACGCTGCGCAGCAGGATCCAAGCCAAGATCACGCCGACGATGGTGAACGGGACCCAGATGAAGGCAGCGCTCTGGTACCACACCTCGCGGGTGGCTCCGGTGCCGCTATCGACGAGCATCTGACTGGCGCCGACGGTGCCGCCAACTACCGCAACCCCGATGATCCACGGGGTGACGAACTGCACGATCGACACACCGAAGTTGCCGATTCCGGCCTGGAGTCCGAGGGCTGTTCCCTGTTTGCGGCGGGGGAAGAAGTACGAGGTGCTCGGCATGAACCCGCTGAACGCTCCGCCACCGATTCCCGACAGGATCCCGAGCAGCAGGAGCACCCAATACGGTGTGGTGGGATCTTGGACGGCGATTCCCCATCCCACGAGGGGGAGCAAGAAGAGCGCGGTCGTGAGGGTGACGAGCTTGCGAGTGCCCAGAATCGGCGGGAGAAACGTCCACACCAGTCGCAAGGTTCCCGCCGCGAGGCCTGGCATGGCGATCAGCCAGTACAGCTGTGAGCCCGACAGCGAATATCCGATCGAGTTGAGGTTGGGGGCGATCGCCGACGCCAGGTACCAGGAGATGAAAGCGATCGTGAGGGTGTAGGTGGTGATCGACAGGGTCAACCAGGCTCGCCGCGAGTCCCAATCGTCGGCCTCCGGATTCCAGGCTGGCAGCCAGTCCCGTCCTCGTCGGCCAGTTCGGTCCTCAGCAGAGGTGTCGGCGTTCATGGCGAGACCGTCCTTTCGGTGGTGCGCTCGCTGGCGCGGTGTGAACTCTTGGGGTCTACTTCGGGGTGTTCGAGTTCGAACTTGTGCTGTAGCTCTGGGCTGGCCTGGTGGAGGATCTTGACGACCGTGATGTGCATCCAGGTCATCGCGGCTGCCGTCACGAGGAACAGGACGAAGAACGTGGACTGGGGCATGCCGGTTATTCCCGTGGCGTAAGCGAACAGGGGCGGAAAAACGAAACCGCCGAGGGCGCCGAGGGATCCCACCAGTCCGCCGACCGCACCCACATCTCGAGGGAAGTACTCCGGGATGTGCTTGTAGACGGCGGCCTTGCCCACCCCCATGGCACAGCCAATGGCAAATACCAGGATCGTGAACAGCCACACGTTGACACTCCACGGGAGCACTTCGCTAGTGGAACCGTCGGGCTGCTGAATGACGATATAGCCGTAGGGCATCATCAGGATCCCGCTGGCAACCAACATGATTGCGAAGGTCGCGTACATGACCCGTCGCGCACCGAAGCGATCCGAGAAGTATCCACCGAGCGGGCGCAGCAGAGAAGCCGGGAAGATGAACAGGGCCGTGAGCAGCGCTGCTACGGCTAGTTCGAGACCGTAAACGTCGACGTAGTACTTCGGTAGCCAGGCCGCCAGGGCCACGTAGGCGCCGAACACCACGGTGTAGTAGAGGCTGAACCGCCACACGCGCAGTTGACTCAGCGGGGAGAGCATGGAACGCAGGCTCCGGCCGCTACCGGGTCGACGGTCGTGGCGGGGAGTCCAGAACCACACCACGGCTGCCATGATGACGAGGAGAACCGCGTAGAGGACGGGCACGAATCGCCAACCGCCGGGGATCAGACCCCCGAGCAGTCCGGCTGCCGGCACTAGAGCGATCATGGCCGGTCCGATGAACTTTGTGACCGACGCGCCGACATTGCCCGCTCCGAAGACGCCGAGGGCGAATCCTTGGCGATTCTGGGGCCACCACGCCGACACCCAGGCCACACCCGCCGAGAACGAGTTGCCAGCGATACCCACCAGGAAGGCGTAGATCAGCAGAGCCGTGTAGTTGGTGGCCGTAGACACGAGGTAGGCCGGAACTGCACTGACGAGCAGCATGACGGCGAACACTCGGCGGCCGCCGATGCGATCGGCCAGAATGCCAGCGGGCAGACGCCAGATGGCTCCGTTAAGCACGGCAACGGCAGTGATCCAGGCTAGTTGGGAGTCACTGAGTCCGAACTCGTCTCGGATGGGAATCCCGAGGATGCCGAACATGAGCCAGACCGCAAACATCAGGGTGAAGGCGATTGTCGAGACCGTGAGGACACGGACGTGCCCGCGGGCTGCACTGGGCGGTTCGGCCAAGCCGATGGTGCGGTGTGTCACGATCCCTCCCCGTCATCACGGGCCGTAGCTGCACGCCTTATTACGCACAATAGCAATATACCCTGTGACAAAAAGATTTACCACAACAGTAACAAAATCTTGGGAAGATATGGTTCAATGGGGGAATGAAATCCTCGGTGGCGGCAACCCGGATCGGACGGACGCTGGCGCGGCTTGGCGAGTTGTCCCAGCGGGCCAGCGAACCGCCCAACGTGTTACCCGGCGACAAGCGGGAGTCACATTCGCGCGACGAGATCTATCGCATTCTGGCTTCGCGTGACCGCGCATGGTCAGTCGATGAGATCTGCGCCGAGACGGGACTGCATCCCAACACGGTCCGGGTCCATCTCGACATCCTTCAGGCCGGGGGCGTGGTCAGTCGCGAACCGGGCCAACGAGTGGGTCGGGGGAGGCCACCGTGGATGTATCGCGTGGTGGAATCGGACTTGATGGCTGAGCGGCGGGCGCTGGCCTCGGACCTGGTTGAGCAACTCGGGCAGGCCGATTCGCCTGAATTGGCCGCGATTGCGGCCCGAAAATGGGCCGACCAAGCCAACCAGGCTCACCTTGCGCTCGTTGCCCAAAGTCCCGACGAGGTGGTCGTCGAGGCGGGTCGTTCGTTGGCCGAGCTGGGGTTCACTGTCACGGTCAATCCGGTCGGGGACCGTATCGACCTGACGGGCTGTCCCTACGCCGACTTGGTGCGGGAACACCCAGTGATTTGCGACATCCATGCAGCGTTCCTTAACCAACTCTTTGCCAGTAGCGACAGTGAGGTCGCCATGGATCACCTCGATGTGTGGCCCCGGCCGGGCGTGTGTTCCGTTCACTTGCATCGCGATGATGTGCAGCCCGCCCGCGTCATTCACGGTCCCGATGTTCCAGCCCCCGATCCCAGCAAACTGCATGGCAGGAGCGCATCATGACGAAACAAGTTCCCACTACCGATGCCTACAAGGACTTCCTGGTGAGCGCGGGCCGATTCCTTACGCCGAGTGCGGTATCAGACGACGACCGGACCATCAGCAAGGTCGGCGGGCGAGATTCCGATGTCTTTTACCGGGATCGATGGAGCCACGACAAGGTGGTTCGCAGCACCCACGGTGTTAACTGCACCGGGTCTTGCTCGTGGAAGGTCTACGTCAAAGATGGAATCATCACCTGGGAAACCCAGCAGACCGACTATCCGAGTGTCGGCCCGGACTCGCCCGAGTACGAGCCGCGCGGGTGCCCGCGGGGTGCCGCTTTCTCGTGGTACACGTACTCGCCAACCAGGGTTCGCTATCCCTACGTCCGAGGCGTGCTGTTGGAGGCCTACCGCCGAGCTCGCGCAGTGCACGCCGATCCGGTGGCAGCCTGGGGTGCGGTCGTTGACGACCCCGCAACTCGTCGGGAGTACCAGCAGGCCCGCGGCAAGGGTGGACTCGTTCGCGCGTCCTGGGCTGAAGTGAACGAGATTATCGGTGCGGCTCACGTTCACACGATCAAGAAGTACGGGCCCGATCGGGTATTCGGGTTCTCGCCAATTCCCGCCATGTCGATGGCATCGCATGCGGCAGGGTCTCGCTTCATCTCCCTGATGGGTGGATCCATGCTCAGCTTCTACGACTGGTACTGCGATCTGCCAGTGGCTTCCCCGCAGGTATTCGGCGACCAGACAGATGTGCCCGAATCGGCCGACTGGTGGAACTCGTCCTATCTGATCATGTGGGGGGCCAACGTTCCCGTCACCCGGACCCCGGATGCCCACTTCATGGCAGAAGCCAGGTACCGGGGTCAGAAAGTCGTGACGGTTTCCCCTGACTACGCCGACAACACGAAGTTCGCTGACGAATGGCTCAGCCCGCACCCAGGAACTGACGGCGCGCTCGGCATGGCGATGGGCCACGTGATCTTGTCCGAGTTTTATCGCGATCGCACAGTGGGGCGGTTCGTCGACTACGTGAAGAAGTACTCGGATCTGCCGTTCCTGGTTACTCTCGCCGAACGTGACGGGGCCTGGGTGGCCGACAAGTTCCTCACCGCCGCCGACCTCGGCGACACCAGCGAAGGAGCCCGGTTCAAGACGGTTCTGGTCGATACCGACACCGGCAAGCCCCACGTTCCCAACGGCTCCCTCGGTTTCCGATTCGGACCCGAGGGTCAAGGCCGCTGGAACCTCGACCTCGAGGGCGTCGACCCGGCGCTATCAGTGCTCGGCGCATCGGGGTCACACATGGTCGAAATCTTGATGCCCCGTTTCGACACGGGCCAAGGCGACTCTGAGGGAGGGACCGTTCACCGGCGCGGCGTCCCGACGGTTCCCATTCACACGGCTGACGGGCAGCGCTACGTCACGACTGTTTACGATCTGCTGCTCGCCCAGTACGGGGTCGCGCGGAGCGGGTTGCCAGGCGAGTGGCCCGCCTCCTATGAGGACGCTTCGGTGCCGTACACCCCTGCCTGGCAGGAGCCGATCACCGGCGTGCCAGCCGCGGCCTGCGCCCGGATCGCCCGGGAGTTCGCCGACAACGCCGAACGGTCCGGCGGCCGTTCGATGATCATCATGGGGGCGGGCGCGAACCACTGGTTCCACT
>CBFGTA010000009.1:0-36332 GCA_965651595.1 uncultured bacterium
CTCGCCCAGTACGGCGTGCAGCGGGCCGGTCTACCCGGTGAGTGGCCGCAAGGATTTGATGATCCGTCGCCCTACACTCCAGCGTGGGCGGCAGAAATCACCGGAGTCCCCGCCGAACAGATTGCGCGGATCGCCCGCGAGTTCGCGGCCAACGCCGAAGAGTCTGGCGGCCGGTCCATGATAATTCTGGGTGCTGGTACCAACCATTGGTTCCACTCCGACGCCATCTACCGCACGTTCCTTGCCCTCACCACCCTGACTGGGTGTCAAGGGATCAACGGCGGCGGGTGGGCGCACTACGTGGGGCAAGAGAAGTGTCGTCCGTCGACGGGCTGGGCGAATCTCGCCTTTGGACTCGACTGGAACCGACCGGCTCGGCAAATGATCGGAACCGCATTCTGGTACGTCAACACCAGCCAGTGGCGCTACGACAAGCTCGGAGCCGACCTGCTGGCCTCACCACTAGGTGAGGGTCGGTTCGAAGGCGTGTCAATGATTGACACTCTGGCCCAGTCGGCGCGATCAGGATGGATGCCGTCGTTCCCGTCTTTCAACCGCAATCCGCTGACCATCGCCGCCGAAGCCAAGACGGCCGGGGTGCCGGTGGCCGACTACATTTCGGAACAACTGCGCTCAGGCGAACTCGAATTTGCTATCACTGACCCTGACGCTCCCGAAAACTGGCCGCGCGTGTTGACCGTGTGGCGGGCGAATCTGCTCGGTTCGAGCAGCAAGGGCAACGAGTACTTCCTGCGACACCTGCTCGGAACATCGAACGCCGTCAGGGCGGAAGAAAACGAGCCAGATGAGCGGCCCCGCGACGTTCGCTGGCGTGAGGACGCCCCCGAAGGCAAGTTGGACCTGCTCGTGAGTGTGGACTTCCGGATGACGTCCACGGGACTGTTCGGCGACATCCTGTTGCCTGCCGCGACCTGGTACGAGAAGCACGACCTGTCGAGTACCGACATGCATCCGTTCGTCCACGCATTCACCCCAGCCATCGATCCGCCGTGGGAAACCCGCAGCGACTACAACATCTTCCAGGACTTGGCCCGATCTGTGTCGCGACTGTCGAATGGGCACTTGGGTGTTGTGGACGATGTCATGGCCATCCCCCTCACCCACGACACCCCCGACGAACTAGCCGTTCCGGGCGGAGTGGTTCGCGACTGGGCGCGGGGCGAAGTGGAGCTCGTGCCGGGAGTGACGGCACCGAAGTTCATTTCCGTCGAGCGAAACTATCCTGAACTCGCCGACAAGATGTCGGCCCTGGGCCCACTGCTGAGCTCGGCAGGAACCCTCAACAAAGGAGTCCACGTCGACACGGGACCCGAAGTCGAACTCCTCAAACGCACGAACGGGGTGATCCCCGACGGGCCAGCGGCAGGACTGCCTTCCCTGGTGACCGCGTCGGACGCGTGCGAGGCGATCTTGGCGCTGTCGGGCACCACGAACGGGCGAGTGGCAGTAGAGGGCTTCCGTGACTTGGAGAAACGCACAGGGCAGGCGATCGCCGAACTCGCCCAAGACCACGAAGGTAAGCGCATCACATTTGCTGACACCCAGTCCCGTCCGGTGCCGGTCATCACCAGCCCGGAGTGGTCCGGCAGCGAACACGGCGGCCGCCGGTACACAGCTTTCTCGATCAATGTCGAGCATCTCAAGCCGTGGCACACGCTCACCGGCCGGCAACACTTTTTCCTCGACCATGACTGGATGACCGAAATCGGCGAGCAGCTGCCCGTGTTCCGACCACCACTGAACATGCATCGCCTCTACGGGGAGCAGGGTACCGGTCAAGGTACTGAGGTCACCGTTCGGTATCTGACGCCCCATTCCAAGTGGTCGATCCACTCGGAATATCAAGACAACCTGTTCATGCTGTCCCTGTCTCGGGGAGGGCCGGAAATCTGGATGAGCCAGGAAGACGCGGCGACCATCGGCGTCAAGGACAACGAGTGGATCGAGGCGTACAACCGAAACGGAGTTGTGGTCGCCAGGGCCATTGTCAGCCACCGCATGCCGCCGGGAACCGTTTACATGTACCACGCCAAAGACCGTACTGTGGACGTTCCCCGCACCGAGACTTCCGGTCTCCGAGGCGGCATCCACAACTCTCTAACCCGACTGATGATCAAGCCAACGCATCTGGTGGGGGGCTACGCCCAGTTGTCGTTCGCGATGAATTACCTGGGGCCGACCGGAAACCAGCGAGACGAAGTCACCGTGATTCGCCGCCGCTCACAGGAGGTGCAGTACTGATGAAGGTCATGGCCCAAGTCGGCATGGTGATGAACCTCGACAAATGCATCGGATGCCACACCTGCTCGGTCACCTGCAAACAAGCCTGGACCAACCGGGCGGGTGTCGAGTACGCGTGGTTCAACAACGTGGAAACTCGCCCCGGTCAGGGATATCCCCGCACGTACGAGGACCAGGAGACGTGGAAGGGCGGCTGGGAACTGACTCGCCGGGGGAAACTGAAACTGCGCAGCGGTTCCCGGTTGCAGCGCCTCTTGCAGATTTTCTCCAACCCGAAACTCCCCACTATGGGCGACTACTACGAACCGTGGACGTATGAATACGACACCCTGATCTCCGCTCCACTCGGAGAGCACACTCCGGTCGCCCGACCCAAGTCACTCATCACCGGTGAACCCATGAAGATCGAGTGGTCGGCGAACTGGGACGACGACCTGGCCGGTGGCCCGGAACTGGCTCCCCACGACCCGGTCCTCAAGAAGATCAAGGACGAAGTCGGCGACCGAGTCAAGTTGGAGTTCGAGCAGGCCTTCATGTTCTACCTGCCGCGAATCTGCGAGCACTGCCTCAACCCGGCGTGTGTGGCGGCGTGCCCGTCGGGGGCGATGTACAAGCGCAGCGAAGACGGCATCGTCCTGGTCGATCAAGACGCCTGTCGCGGCTGGAGGATGTGTGTCACCGGCTGCCCGTACAAGAAGGTGTACTTCAACCACCGAACGGGCAAGGCCGAGAAGTGCACGATGTGCTACCCGCGCATCGAAGTGGGCCTGCCGACGGTGTGCAGCGAAACGTGCGTGGGTCGGCTGCGGTACCTGGGGCTGTTCCTCTATGACGCCGATCGGGTGACTGAGGCGGCAGCCACCCCAGATGAGAAGGACCTCTATCCCGCCCAGCTCGATCTCCTGCTCGATCCGAACGATCCCGAAGTGATCGCCCAAGCTCGGCGCGACGGGATCCCCGATGACTGGCTCGACGCCGCCAAGAAGTCGCCGGTCTATGCGCTCGCCAAAGAGTACAAGGTGGCTTTGCCGCTACATCCGGAGTACCGGACGATGCCTATGGTTTGGTACATCCCGCCGCTGTCTCCGGTGGTTGACGCCTTGCGCGACACCGGTCACGACGCCGAGGATGCGGGCAACCTATTCGGTGCGCTGAAGAGCCTACGCATCCCGATCGAGTACCTCGCCGAACTGTTCACCGCTGGTGATGTGGGGCCCGTCAACCAGTCGCTCCACACCCTCGCGGCCATGCGCGCCTATATGCGAGACGTGAACTTGGGTCGCGAACCTGACCCGTCCATCCCGGCGTCAGTCGGGTACAGCGAGTCGAAGATGTACTCCCTGTATCGGCTGCTCGCCATAGCCAAGTACGAAGATCGCTATGTCATTCCCAAGGCCCACACTGAGACGGCTCATGATCTCGAAGAGCTCGCCTGTTCCCTCGACTACGAGGGATCGCCGGGCATGTACGAAAGCGGCCCGTTTGGGGAGGCGTCCGGACGCCCGACACCGGTGGCGGTGGAGAACTTCCATGCCCTGTCCCAAAGGCAGGGCGCCGAGAAGATCGTGCCGACCGAGGACCGCGACGCCCGAGTCAACCTTCTCAACTGGGACGGAGTCGGAGTCCCCCTCGGCATGCCGACCATGCCACCTCGACGGGAGGACGAGAAATGACCCTGCCCGCCGAAGAACGAGCTGTCGTGCGTTTGGCGTGCTCGTGGCTGCTGTGGTACCCCGACACCGAACTGATCGAGCGGCTGCCTGCGATCGAGGGAGTCACTGCCACTTTGCCGCAACCGATTCGGGAACCCATTCAGGAGTTTCTCGCCTACCTGTCGACCACGCCGCTGCTGCAGGTGCAGCAACATTACGTTGCGATCTTCGACATGAGACGCAAGGCGTGCCCGTATCTGAGCTATTGGACCGACGGCGACACCCGCAATCGAGGTCAGGCGATCCTGCGGTTCAAACAGGCGTACCAGGTCACGGGATTTCGCGTCGGAGACGAGGAACTCGCTGATCATCTCGCCGTCGTCTTGGAGTTCGCGGCCGTCGGTGATCGGCTCACGGGGGAGGCGTTTCTCGCCGAGCATGCTGCACCGATTGGGCTGTTGCGCGAGGCCTTGGTGAAGTTTGACTCTCCCTATGCTCGAGTCGTTGATGCAGTGATCGCCACGCTGCCGGAAATGACTGCTGAGATCAGAGCGCGGATGGCGCAGATCGCCGCGACCGGTCCGCCCGCCGAACTAGTCGGCCTCGCTCCGTTCCCGACCACGATCCCACTCGAAGAGATTGGGGGCCGACGATGAACTCGCTGGCTTTGCTCGCACAATCGACCGCGGCCAGTCCGGCTAACACTCCTGGTGCGGTCACAACTGTCGACCTGCTCTTGTGGGTTGTCTTGCCGTACGTCACGATCGCCGTCTTCGTCGTCGGCTTGATCTGGCGATACCGCTACGACAAGTTCGGATGGACCACCCGGTCGAGTCAACTGTACGAACGCAAGCTGATCCGCATCGCGAGTCCCTTGTTCCACTTCGGAATCCTGGCAGTGGCGGTGGGTCACGTGGTCGGTTTGTGTATCCCGGAGCAGTGGACGAGCTCTCTTGGGGTCTCCGAGCATCTATACCACATTTTCGCGGTCGCGCTCGGTGCGGTGGCTGGCGTCTGCACCCTCGTCGGCATTGCGCTGCTCATCTATCGGCGCCGCACCGTGGGCCCCGTGTTCGCAGCGACTACTAAGAATGACAAGTTCATGTATCTGTTCCTGGTCGCGGCAATTGTTCTGGGCGTCATCACCACCATGTACGGGGCCGGACTGCTCGGTGACTCGGGCGGCCACAACTACCGGCTCGACGTGTCACCCTGGTTCCGTTCAATCTTCTTACTGAACCCGCAACCAGCCTTGATGGCTGGGGCGCCGCTGTCCTTCCAGGTTCACGCCGTGGCCGGGATGCTGGTATTCATCATTTGGCCGTTCACCCGGCTAGTCCACGCCTTCAGCGCGCCCGTCGGGTATCTGTTCCGGCCCTATGTGGTGTATCGCTCACGGGGCGAACACGATGCTGGCAACCGCATCGCTCGACGTGGATGGGAAAAGGTGGGTACGCCCGACGCCAAGAAGTAGCCGGTGCCCCGCCCTGAAAGAGGTAGCCACGGGGATAGCGAATGGGTCGACTACGCGTGGTCGAGGGTGGCCAAGACCGACTTGGTGCCTTCGGCGTAGCGAGAAAACAGGCCGACGGACGAGGCAACTTCGAGTTCCTGGCCCGTTTCGGAGTTCGCTAGCGTGATGTGCCGGCTGGCCCCAAAGCGTTTGACAGTGACGGTTGTGCTCCGCCGTGGGAAGCGCACCAACTCGCGTTCGGGAGTATCGCTGACTGCGGGCAGCGCCATGAAAACGATGTCGGATTCGGTGACGGCAATCAGCATGCGCGCCGTCACTGCCTTCCCTGCCGCCCGGGCCGCCTGTACACCGTGAACCGTGGCCCCGGCCACTGCACCGTCGACGAGCGGGCTGTCGGTGACGGCTGAGGCCGCTAGACCTGTGGCAGCTCCGGCGGCTGTTATCGCGAGGTAGTCGTACTGGATTCCCACCACGCAAGCCGCCACGACGTGGTCCGACGGCAGTTCAGCTTGGGCGAGGGCTACGAGTCGTTCATCGGGAGGGGCCATTGATGAACTGTACCTGGCAGGCAGGCGAGCGGCCAAGGGGTGCCTAAGCCGTTCGGTTAGCGAATTTTGTTGCCATGGTGTCTGCGATCCAGGCGGACTGGGAGATCCACACGGTCCCAAGACACACCACCAGCACGGCGGTGGCGGCATCGTCGATGGGATCCTTCCCGCTCTTGACCCGGCTCGTGAGGTGTTGAATATCGGCATCAACGGCGGCGCGGAGGCGGTCGAGAGTGGACCGATAGGGGGCCGTTCCTGCCGGTGCCGAGTCACCGACCGCTTCCCAGCGGTCGGCCAGGGTAGTGATGCGCATGGCCACCCTGTGCATGGCGGCCAGCATAGTGTCGCCGGTGGTAGCGAACTCTGGCGGCAGAGACGCGATCTCCGCCAAGTCGGCAACGACATCCCCGCTGTAGTTGAGGTGATTGGCAACGTTGAGCCCGCTCACCATGATGGGTGCCTGGTTGAGCCCGGGGCCGCGCTGGGCGTACGCCAAGTCGAAAGCCTCGAACGCGCGAGTGGTAGTTCGTAGTGCGTGTTCACGGGAGCGGGACAGTCCACCAACTGATGCCGTTCCGTCGACCAACGTTTCAAAACTCGTCAACGAGTAGCGAGTTGAGGCGACCACCGCCGAGCGCAAGGAACGCCACAGGAGGGGAACCACCCCATGGGGCCACATCAACAGACTCACACCCATACTCACAGCCAGGCCGATGAGGACATCGAGCAGGCGCCATTCGGCCACCTCGAGCTTGGCGGGCGTGGTGAGGCTGACAAGGAAGATGACGAACAGAGTGAATGATGCTTGGCCAACGATCAGGGAGACTGCACCGGGTGTGTAGGTGGCCAGGAATGCCAGGATCGGGAGCGCCAGCCACATGAGCCACGGGGCTTGGAAGGGCAGCACCACGATAATGAGGCCGATCGCGAACCCTGCCACAGTTCCCATCAGAACTTGTCGTGCAGTTCGCATGGTTCCTGAGGCGTCGAACTTGAGGGCCACAAGGGCCCCGAGGGTCACCCAGAATCCGTGTTCAGCTCCGACGATAACGACGATGGCCACTGTGGCGGTCAGCGCGACAGCGGTGCGGAGGGCCGTCCTCAGCCAAGGCGAACTCCAGGTCATTTGACTGGAGATCAAGCGTCGAGCAGTGATGCGGTCAGAGTGGTGGTCGAACTCGCGGCCCTCAAATGTGATCCGGCCAGGCCCGCGAGCTTGATCGTCGCGCTGCCGTCGCAGCGTGGCGTTGATCGGATCCATGGCGTTGCTGACGTCGATCGCCATTGCCTGGACACTGAGGGCCACCAGGCGCAACTGACCGGACCTCTCCAACGATGGTCGAATCACGTGGGGTTGTTCCGCCAGCAAGGAGTCGGTGGTGAACTGCTTCAGAGACAGAGCGTGACGGTGACGAACCGTGTCGAGGGCATTGACATCGGGGACGACATCACCAACCGTCAGAGCCTGGGCGCAGTCGCGCAGCGTCGCACCGAGCGCACCCATCAACTCGCGGTCTGAATCGCTGAGGGTGACGGGGCCAAGTTCAGCCCACTCGAGCGTGGGCAGAAGCCGAGTGGCTTCGTCGACGGCGAGCAGTAGGGCTCGATCGCGGCGGGTGGCTCCTCCGGGTCGAATCAGGCGTCCATCGAAAGCGGAGTGCAGCCGGGTGCTGGCCTCGGATAGTCGTGTGAGGGAATCGTGTGTGGAGCGGCCTGCCGCCAAGTCCTCACAGGCGTCTGCCGCGGCCGTCAGCGCAGCGGCCAAGCTGACTCGGGTAGCACTGCGGGCGTACACGGGAAGAACCGTGATCGACCCGATGGCTGCTACTGCGGCCCCGATGGCCCAACCGACTGCATGTTCGGCAATCGCGTCGGGCGAGTATTCGCTAGTGGCGGCGAATGCCCATGGGAGGATCGCCGCGGCAGTGGCGGCAGCAAAGTAGCCCCGCAGCACCGCCGCAAATGCGACGACGAACACCACCCCGAAGGTCACGACGACCGTCGGGATCGGCCACTGAACGACGATCGAGCCGATCGTGACGAGGGCGACCCCGTTGATGCCGAGCACGACGTTTGCGAGGAACCGGCTGCGTCGGGGGCCGCCCAAGTTGGCGAAAGCGAGAGTGGAGAAGCATGCGAAGGCTGCCGACAGTGAGATGGTCGGGTTCTGCGTCAACCACTGCAGACCACCGAACACCGCGGTGACGAGGACCGCTACCCGGATTCCCCGTCGCAACAGTTCCCGGTCCAGATCATTCACCGGTACAGCATGCCACGAGGCTCCGGCCCCAATCAGCCCGTGCGCGATTCAGTCAGCGTTTGCGCACGATGGTGCAGGGGCCGGAGGTCCGGTCTCCCTTGTCCATGATGACGCGATTCTTGGGACTGCGGCACACGATGGTGTCTCCACCTTTGCCATCAACCGCGTTGATGAGCGTCTTGCCTTTCGCGCCGACCAGACGGTCCTTACCCGCGCCCCCGATGAGTAGCACCTTGCCGCCACGCTCAGCCACGATGGTGTCATTGCCCGGCCCCCCGGAAGCGATTCCCGGGGCCCGCACGGTGATGTTGTCATTGCCGGGGCCTCCGAAGGCCACCCCGCGCTTGCGGTTCACTGTGAGGGTGTCATCTCCGAGGCCACCGAAAATTGTTGCCGACTTCGAGCGGGTCTGGAGGTTGTCGTCGCCAGCCGAGCCGTACGCACCGCCCTTGGTGTAGACAGCCGGGGCGTTGCGATGCCGGCAGACCACCTGAACGTTGATTTCAGTGCCAGCTGGCAGCAGTCCGGGGCGAACCTCCACTTTCTTCTTATTGAACTTGAGGAAGTTCTCGGGAACGACTTCATCCGGGCTAGACACGTTCGCTTGCACAGGTAGCCAGTTCTTGGGGCATCGTAGTGTGCGTTGCGAACGGACGGTAGCCGCTCCGGTTGTGAACGAGCGGTTCTTCTCCCGCAGCGCCAGGAAGCGGGGATTGATGTCACCACGTGGCGTGGCCGCGGTGACGACGTCGTCTGTGTCGCTGACGTATGAGGTGACAGAAGCTGGCGACATCGATTGGCCTGCGGCAACCCCCACGGTCAAGACGACCGACTTGGTGAGTTGTGCAGGCGTGAATCCGTCCTGCGGAGGCGCGAGGCAGTAGCCGGCCGTGCCGTTCGATCCTTGAGGCGAACCCCCGTACACGGCGTAGAGGTTGTAGGTGCCAGCCGGGAGGGTCGGGGGAGTGGCAATCGTTGTCTTGCCCCCTGAGAGAACGCCCTGGCCGATGGCCACGTCAGAACCACCTGTGGTTTGGCCTGAACAGTTCTTCTTCGGGGGATCTTGTTTGCTGGGATCGACTTGACGCATAAGAGCGACCGTCCCCGTCGGAGTACCGCCACCGTCGGGTGCCGAAACTGTCACCGAGTAATTGGCGGAACTGCCGGGAGCAATGCTGGCGGGCCCCGACATGGCAATCTTGGAGATATTGAAACGGTTGGCCTTCACCTCGTAGCTTCCGCACCCGTCGTACTGGGAGTCAGCAACCTTGCCACCGTCGGGGGTGTACCAAATTACCCCAGCACCCCAGTGTCGTGAGCTCGTCGCCGAATTACTGGCAGTGAAGGTGATGCTCGAACCGATACCGGTTCCTGCGCTGTTAGTGAAAATCTTTGAGATGCTCACGTTGCCTGACTGCTTTTTGCAGTCGAAGCGCTTGTCGTAGCCCTTGGCTGTTGATGACGTCCAACTCTGAGTGGCCCAACCGCCGATCTTCTTCTTCCCACTTTGGGCTCGGTATGCGCAGGTGTACTTGCTGCCCGTCCACATGAGGGTGTCGGAGCTTCCACCTGTCTTGCTCGAACAGGTTCCGGCCAGCGCGGCCGGCGGCGTGGCGATCAAACCGACCGCAGCCACGCCAATCACGGAAGCTGCGGCAACGGACACACGGGTCAAGCGGTTGGGAGCACAACTGTTCACTGTCGACATGGGGCGATTCTGCCCCTACGTCTACGCCAGGGTTGGGTGGGTCACCCAGATGCCGCGATCATGCCAACAGGTTCCTCCACCTGCAGCAGTCGGCGTCTGCCTACTTGTGACCGTCCTTGAGCTTCGAGGGATCGACGTAGATTCCGCCTTCGGCTTCGAGTTGTGCGTGGTGGCGCATCACTTCTTCGCCCTCGGCGGCAGCGTGCCGAATGTGTGCCTCGGCCGCTTCGATTTCCTCCGGAGTAGGCAGCGGTACGCGGTCACGATAGAAGAACCGCGACAGGCGGGCGGCGAGCTTCTCTTTGCCGTAGCCTGGCCGTTTGACTCCATCGGCGTCGGTCTTCTCCGGCCAGGGGAGCGGTTCGTAGTCCACTTCACGCTTGGACAGAATGCGGGCCTTCTCATCTTCACTGATCGGGGAGTGGATCTCGACGAACTCTCCGTGCGGCAAACGCATGATGGATCCGGTCTCGTGGCCGTGCAGTAACCGCTCGCGATCACGGCGCTGTAGTCCGAGACAGATCCGCTTCGTGATGATGAATGCCAATGGTGGCAGAACGAACAGTCCTATCCTCACGAACCAGGTGATGGCGTTGAGAGACAAGTCAAACGCGTGGGCTATCAGGTCGTTACCGCCGCCGATGAGCAGCACCAGGTAGAAGGTAAGTCCCATCACGCCGAGGCCGGTCCGAGTCGGAGCGTTGCGGGGACGGTCGAGCAGGTTATGGACGCGGTCGTCGCCACTGGCCTTGCGCTCGATCATGGGATACAGCGCCAAGATAGTCACGCAGGCGCCGAGTACTGCGACACCCGGTATCAGCACGTTCCAGCTGATGCTGTGGCCCCACAAGACGGTCTCCCAGTCGGGCATTGCCCTCAAGGCTCCTTCAAGCCAGCCCATATACCAGTCGGGCTGGGAGCCCGCGGTTATCTGATCCGGCAAATAGGGCCCGTACTGCCAGACGGCGTTGATGGTGACGAGGCTCGAGACCAGCACCAGGATGCCGAAGACGATGAAGAAGAACGCACCGGCCTTGGCCATGTAGATCGGCATGAACGGGTAGCCAACGACATTGTCATTCGTGCGGCCCTTACCGGGGAACTGGGTGTGCTTCTGGAACCACACGATCATCAAGTGGGCGGTAATGAGGGCCAAAATGATGCCGGGTATCAAGAGTATGTGAATGCCGTAGAGCCGGGGGATGAAGTCAGTTCCCGGATACTCACCACCGAACATGAAGAACTGGATGTACGTACCGACGACGGGGATAGACAGCACGATGCCCTCAGCAATGCGAAGGCCCGTGCCGGACAGGAGGTCGTCGGGTAGGGAGTAGCCAGCGAACCCTTCCAAAATGCCGAGCGTCAGCAGGAGGATGCCGATCGTCCAGTTGATTTCACGCGGCTTGCGGTAGGCGCCGGTGAAGAACACTCGAATCATGTGGATGGTCATCGAGGCGACGAACAACAAAGCCGCCCAGTGGTGAATCTGGCGCATCAACAAGCCACCGCGCACGTCGAACGAAATGTGCAAGGTGGAGGCGAAAGCCTCCGACATCTCTACGCCCTTGAGCGGAACGTACGAGCCGTTGTAGATGACTTCCTGGAGCGATGGCTTGAACCACAAGGTGAGGTAGATGCCCGACAACAGCAAGACTATGAAGCTGTAGAGGGCGATCTCACCAAACATGAAAGTCCAGTGGTCAGGGAAGACCTTGCGCAAGTTCCGCTTGGCGAACCCGGCGACCGGAACTCTCTGGTCGAGTTCGTCAACGGCTTTGCCGCCCTTTTCCATGATGCTCATGCACGCTCCCAGAAGCTCGGGCCGACGGGCTGGTTGAAGCCGTTGCGGGCGATGAGGTAGCCATCCTCATCGACGGTGATGGGCAGCTGAGGAAGTTCTCGCGCCGCCGGGCCGAAAACGACGTTTGCGGAATCGGCGAGGTCGAAAGTTGACTGGTGGCACGGGCACAGCAGATGGTGAGTGCGCTGTTCGTACAGTGCCACCGGGCAGCCGACGTGGGTGCAGATCTTCGAGAAGCACAAGATGCCTTCGTAGTCCCACGGCTCGTCGGCACTACCGCCCTGCTGGGTCAAGATTTGGTCCGGCCGCATACGAACTAGCAGGACAACGTCCTTGGCTCGCGCGTTGAGATTGCCTTCTTCATGCTGAATCTCGGGCAGATTCTCCGGCATGGCCGAGACCATCGAACCCACCGGAATGTCTTGGGGGCGAATTTTGGCGCCGGTGGGGTCCAGCACGATGTGCATTCCCGGTCGCCAGTTGGTGTTGAAGAGCTTGTCTTCCGGCAAAGGGCCGAGATCCCGGAGAATCACAACCAAGGGGATCGGGAAGAGAGCCATGGCGCCGAGCATCGAGCGGCGCAAGATGGGCCGACTAAGCCAGGCCGAGTCTTCGACTCCGGCGTTGAAGGCCTTGAGGGCATCTTCGCGGTCCTCGTCTGAGGTACGAATCTCGTGGCGTTCCTGGATGACCTCGGTGCCACTCATGAGCTTCTTGGCCCACTGCATGACACCGGCGCCGATGAAGAACAGGGCACCTCCGAAGGTCAGGCCGAGAACCAGGTTGCTAGACATGAACGAGCCGAAGAACGGAATCCTCGTTGCATGTTCGGCGGGTTCGGGGAAGGCGACGTAGCCGACCACGAACAGGACAGTGCAGATCGCCGAGAGGGTGAAGAGAATGGCGACCTGGCGCTCAACCCGCTTGGCAGCTTTCGGATCGTAATCTGCCCGGCGCTTGTGCTCCTCCGGGAAAACGACCTCATCGGGCCGACCAGCGTTGGTCATATTGGCCAGCGTCTGATTCTTTTCTGGATGATCGCTCATCGAACACGAACCCCGATCCACACGGCGACCGCGATGCAGCCACCGAAGATGAGTAGGTAGACGGCTAGTCCTTCCGTGACGGGACCCAGGCTTCCCAGGTTGTATCCGCCATAGTTCGGATAGGTATCGAACATCTGGATGTAGGCGATGATGTCGCGCTTGTCTTGAGGCGTGAGAGTGGCGTCACTGAACACGGGCATGTTCTCAGGCCCCGTAATCATGGCCTCATAGATCTGCACGGGAGTTGCGCTGCGCAAGTCGGGTGCGTAGGAGCCGTCGGACAGCGCGCCACCCATTCCCGCGAAGTTGTGGCACTGCGAGCAGTTCGTGCGGAACAGTTCGCCGCCGCGGGCAATATCACCGAGGGCTGGATTGGCCTGCTCTTCGGTGGGGATGGCCGGACCAGGGCCGAGGCTGGCGATGAAGGCGGCGATCTGGGCGATTTCCTCATCACTGTAGGAAACCGGCTTGGTGGGGGCTTGTTGGCCGGGTTGGGCCAACGGCATCCGGCCGGTGGACAACTGGAAGTCGACAGTTGCCGACCCCACGCCGGTCAAAGCGGGGGCGTTGGGGCCACCCTGGGCGCTGATGCCGTGGCAACTAGAGCAGCCCTCCAAGAACAATTGGTGCCCGGCCTCGATCTGGGCAGCGAGAGTCTGGGACTGTTCCTCGTCTGCGATGGCCCGCGCGTTGGTGGCCGATGCGGCCACCACGTAAATCGCGGCAATCACCACGAGCGTGAGGAGGACCAGGATCGGCGTCGCGGCTTTCGAGCGACGGCTCAGTGCGAGTGATTTCACCGGTTTCCCCTACTTAATGATGTAGATGATGATGAACAGGGCGATCCACACAACGTCAACGAAGTGCCAGTAGTACGACACCACAATGGCGGTAGTGGCTTGCTCGTGCGTGAAGCGACGCGCCGCGTACGTGCGTCCCAAGACAAATAGGAAGGCGATCAGGCCGCCGGTCACGTGCAGTGCGTGGAAGCCGGTTGTCAAGAAGAAGACCGAACCGTAGGCCGACGACGACAACGTCAGGCCCTGCATGAACAGTTCTGTGTACTCCTTGACCTGCCCGGCCACGAAGATCGCGCCCATGATGAATGTGATGATGAACCACATTCGCAGCTTGCGGCGGTCACCGCGTTCAGCAGCGAACACGCCCATCTGACACGTCACCGAACTCAGCACCAGGACTGTCGTGTTCGCCAACGCGAAAGGAACATTGAGTAGCTGGGTCTGTTCGGCCCACAGTTCCGGGTTCACTCCGCGGAGCGTGAAGTACATCGCAAACAGAGCCGCGAAGAACATCAATTCGCTCGACAGCCAGACGATGGTGCCTACGGCAACAACGTTGGGTCTGTTCACCTGAAGACGAGGTCTCGAGTCTTGTGCAGTAACAGTCGCCACGGGAAGCATCTTGCCAGGATCGGAAGCGGGAAGCCCTCTGACCCCCCGTTATTGGGTGTGTGTCGGTGAGAAAATGTTCCAAATTTGGTCAGATTTCGGTTATTGACAGCGTCAACGTGGAATGTCGAGCAGACTCACGTGGACTGAGACGGGCGAGTTGGCTCCGTGTGGATACTTGACCAGTAGCCGCGATACGGTGGGGCTGCGGCCGCGGTCACGCTGGCTGGTGAGAGCTGCTGGTGTGGACACGGATTCATCGGAAGGATTGTCAATGACCTCGAGCGATGCCACTGCGCCCCTGCGGGTACTGATTTATTCCAGCAACGCACGTACCCGGGAAGCAGTGCAACTCGCCTTGGGTACTCGGCCAGCACCCGAACTGCCGCGGATCCGCTATATCGAGTGCGCCACCCAGCCAGCAGTCCTGACATTCATGGATAAGCCCGGCGACGTCGATCTCGCGATTCTCGACGGTGAAGCCGCACCTTCAGGCGGGATGGGCTTATCGCGCCAGCTCCGTGACGAAATTTTCCACTGCCCACCCATACTGGTGTTGATCGGCCGCCCTCAGGACGCCTGGTTGGCCACCTGGTCCAGAGCTGATGCCGTCGTGCCTCATCCCCTCGATCCGGTCGTGCTCGCCGATAGTGTCGCGGCGTTACTCCGGCAACGCGTGGCAGCGAGTCCCGCGTCTTAGGGTCCGTCTCGGAGCCAGCAGCGTTCGGTGGCTACGGTGGAGCATCGGCGGTGGTCACGCTGGTCGGTGAGGAAGGATGGCGGCGGTGGTGATGCCGGAAGCAGACGACAAACCCGGGCAGGTGGACAGCGCAGTGTCGTGGCCTGAATTGCTCGAACAACTCCTGTCGGGAACGGACCTGAAAGAGACTCAGGCCACAGCGGTCATGGACGCGGTGATGAGTGGTTCGGTGGCACCGACAGTGCTCGCGGCCGTTCTGGTAGCGCTGCGAGCCAAGCCAGAAACGCCCGCTGAAGTGCGGGCGTTGAGCGATGCCATGATCAGGCACGCCCGGCCGTTGCCCTGGAGCGGTGACTGCCTCGACGTAGTGGGAACCGGTGGCGACCGAGCCAACACTGTCAACGTCTCCACGATGACCGCCATCGTGTGCGCGGCAGCCGGTGCCCGGGTCGTGAAACACGGCAACCGGGCGGCAAGCTCGCAGTGCGGTTCGGCAGATGTCTTACAAGAACTCGGAATAACCATCGACGCTGAACCCGCCGCTGTCGCCGCCGACATCGAAGAATTTGGTCTCGGGTGTTGTTTTGCTCCGGTGTTTCATCCGGCGATGAAGTACGCCAGCGTCACCCGCCGCGAGCTCGGGATTCGCACGGTATTCAACATATTGGGCCCCTTGTCCAATCCGGGCCAGCCGACCGCCATGTTGATCGGCTGTGCCCATCGCGACTTGGCCGGTCTGATGGCAGCCGTGATGGCTGAACGGGCCGTGTCGGCCTACGTCGTGCGGGGAGTTGACGGTCTCGACGAAGTGTCGGTGACGTCTGCGACTGAAATCTGGGATTCGGCGGCAATTGCTCGCGGGCAGTCCGAGCCGGTTGTCCTGGATGTGACCGACCTCGGGATTGAGTCGAGTCCCATGGCGGAACTGGCCGGTGGAGACGCAGCGTTCAATGCCGAGGTCGCGCGCCGCGTGTTGGCCGGTGACACCAGCCCCGACATCCGAGCTGCCCGAGATGCGGTGTCAGTAAATTCGGCGGTCGCTATGCTGGCCTGGCGCCGGGCCAACGGCGAGAAGCTGCCCATCGCTGGTGAAGCTCGCTTTCTGGACACCCTCAGGGGGCAAAGGGCCGAGTTGAGTGCTGTCATTGCCTCGGGAGCGCCTGCAGAGGTGCTCGAGCGGTGGCGCCGGGCTAACTGAACTGATCGAAGGAGAACCTCATGGTGGCACTTCCCAGCGAGACACACAGGTGGCGGTGTGGCCAGTGCGGGAACCTCACCCGCTTTGACGTCCGACGATCGGTCCAAAGCGTCGAATATTGGCACGCCAACCTCAGTGGCCACTACGCAATCGAGGAGGTCACTGTGGAGCGTGAGGAGATCGCAGCGGTGACGTGTCGATGGTGCGGTTCGGCGGCATCCATCGAATTGGTGCCGCGGGTCGATGCCGACTCTGCCCAGGCCTGATGACGGTGACTGACAGCCAGCGACCTGCGCTCGCCGGCATTCACATCCTCGACCTGACCCGACTGTTGCCGGGTGCATTCGCGACCAGCATGCTCGCATCTCTGGGTGCTCGTGTCACCAAGGTTGAGCATCCAGTCGGAGGAGACGGCCTGCGGTCGGGCATCGTTCGCACGGACGGTGCCGTGACGACTCAGGCCGGAGCCCACGTGCTGCTCGATCAGGGGAAAGAGTCCGTGGCGCTTGATCTGAAAGATTCGCGGGCCCAAGAGATTCTGTTGCGCCTCGTCAGTGCGGCCGACGTCCTCATCGATTCCTTTCGGCCTGGCGTACTCGACCGCCTTGGACTCGGCGAGGACGAGTTGCGCGCGGCCAATCCCTTGCTCGTGCACGTGTCGATCACCGCGTTCGCGGCCGCGACGAGCAGGCAAGACTGGGCTGGCCACGACCTCAACGCGTCCGCCACTGCCGGACTGGTGGGCCAAACTGTTCATCCCGGTGGTCAACCCGTGGTGCCAGCGGTCCAGAACGCCGACCTGGCGGCAGGCTTTCACGCCGCCCTGGCCATTCAGGCGGGCCTGCGCGTGCGTGACCGAGACGCGACGGGCTACCGCACAGTCGTGTCGATGACGGACGCTGCGTTGACGATGATGCCCCTGGCAGTCAGCCGCTATCTCGACACAGGAGACGATCCTCCGACCCCGGACTTCTTAACCGGCTCCTTAGCCACCTACGGGGTATACGAGTGCTCTGACGGGGAATGGGTCACAGTGGGCGGCCTCGAACCCAAATTCTTCCGCCGAATGATGGAGTTACTCGATCTCGTCGAGTACGTCGATCAACAGTACGACCCTGGCAGTCAGGAAGATCTGCGCAGTCGACTCAAAGAAGCCTTCGCGAGTCGCACCCGCTCCGAGTGGTTGAGCATTTTGGAACCAGCTGATGTCTGTGTGGGCCCGGTCAACTCAGTCTCACAAGTGTTCGAGGATCCCTACTTCGTGGAGTCGGGAGCGCTGTGGACGGTGCCGGAGGCCGACGGTCGGGTTACCGTCACCAATCCGACGCCATGGAACCGATCCGAGCGACCCGAACGTGAACACGCACCGGCCCTCGGTGAGGACACCCGAGCCCTCCTGCGCAGTGCGGGAATCACCGACGAGCAGCTGTCTGAACTCGTCCGAGACGGAATTGTCACTGCCCCCTCCTAAGGTGTGACCTGCAGATGGGGTTGTCGCCTCGTTCGGGCGAAGAACCGGCCATCGCTGACCCTAGGAGGAGCAATGCTCATCGACTGTGGCGAATGTCAGGTTGCTGGCCAGGGCTGTTCGGACTGCGTCGTATCGGTACTGCTCGGTACCCCGGATGGAAGGCTGGAGGCAGAGGAAGCCCGAGCGATCGGTGTCCTCGCAGAGTCCGGACTGGTTCCGCCGCTGCGACTGGTGACAGCTGAATCGGGCAAGATGGCAGGGTGACGCCGCGGACACTGTTCATCACCAACGATTTCCCTCCGCGTCCGGGCGGGATTCAATCGTTTGTGCACGGACTCGTCTTGAGACAGCCGGCCGACTCCGTTGTTGTCTACGCCTCCGCTTGGAGAGGGGCCCGCGCTTTCGACGAGTCCGAAGGGTATCCCGTCGTGCGACATTCCACGTCGCTGATGCTGCCGACTCGCGAGGTGCTGCTCTATGCCGCCGACATTGCTGCTGAGCACGGTTGCACTCACGTCGTGTTCGGTGCAACGGCTCCATTGGGATTCTTGGCCGGGCCACTCAAGAAGCGGGGCATCATGCACGCTGTTGGCATCACACACGGCCATGAGGCGAGCTGGTCGATCACTCCGTTGGGGCGACAGAGCATGCGCCACATTGGGCGCCACCTCGACACAATGACGTACCTGGGGGAGTTCACGCGGGCCCGCATCTCTGGCGCCTTGGAACCGGTAGACGCGGCCCGCATGCAACGCCTCGTCCCCGGCGTGGATGAACAACTGTTTCACCCCCGGAATCGCGAGCCAGGCGATGCCTTGCGTCGAGAGTACGGCCTCAGCGATCGGCGAGTCATTGTGTGTGTCAGCCGACTGACTCATCGCAAGGGTCAAGACGTGCTGATTCGTTCGTTGCCAGCGATCCGCGAGCGGGTACCTGACGCGGCCCTGCTGATCGTGGGAGGAGGCCCCTACCGCAAGAAGCTCGAGGAGTTGGTTCGGCAGGAGAGGCTCTCCCGGCACGTCGTGATCACTGGGTCAGTCCCGTGGGCGGACCTGCCGGCCCACTACGGCGCTGGCGACGTATTCGCCATGCCGTGTCGATCGCGTCTCGCGGGCATCGACGTCGAAGGCCTTGGCATTGTCTACCTGGAAGCTAGTGCGACGGGCCTGCCCGTTGTGGCTGGCGACTCCGGGGGAGCCCCGGACGCAGTGGTGGAGGGTGTCACCGGCCACGTTGTGAACGGCCGCAGTCAGGAGCAAATCGTCAACCGACTGGTCGGACTGCTCAGCGATGAGGGTGCCGCACGGGGAATGGGCGCCCGAGGACGGGCCTGGATCGAAAGGGAATGGACCTGGCCGACAATCGCCGACAAATTTCAGAACATTCTCTACGGCCGCGAACCCCAACCTCGGGCAAGCACGGCAGGCACCTGAGTCAAAGGTCGCGCTCGGGGGCCCGAACGAGATCCAACCGGAGGGCAGCCATCAGAGCTTGTGCCCGGTTGCGGGCGTTGAGCTTCTCATACAAGTTTGAAATATGGGTCTTGGTTGTGGAGATCGTGATGAAGAGGACTTCCGAGATCTGTGCGACGCTCAAGCCCTGAGCGAGAAGCTGTAGAACCTCACGCTCACGCGGACTGAGGTTAGGGCCAGCCGGACTCGAGCGTCGTCTCATAGCTTGCGAGAGGTCGTTCGCCGCAAAAGCATTCGGACTGGCCACCGCATGTCGCACTGCGCTCACCACGTCCTCGGCCGATTCGTTCTTACACACGAGGGCGCTCGCCCCGGCGTCGAGGCAGTCGAAGATCAGTTGGTCTGAGGCGCGACTACCCAGCACGACGATTCCGAGCCGCGGATACTGTCCGCGCAGCCCGTTGACCAATTCGATGACGTCGGCAACGTCGAGGTTGGTCGAAACTATGGCCACATCCGGCATGACCAGACCGATGAGTCTGGTGAGATCGGCCGACTTGCTCGCCTCACCGACGACCTGCAAATCGATATCGGTTTCGAGTGCGCGACGAAGCCCGAGGCGCACCAACTCGTGGGCATCTGCCATCACGACATCAATCGTGTCCAGCGGCGGACTCACCATGCTGGGACCTCCCTCATCGATATAGCAGACAAACCCGCACTGACCTTACACCCGATCGACCACTCGGCACGTCATCAGCGACGTGGCATCCTGGATTCATGCCAGCGATAGACCTCGTGGACGAGACGTTCATTGCCGCCGCGCCCGAACGCGTTCGGGCGGCCATTGAACGGCCTGAGCGGTGGCGGGAATGGTTCCCGGAACTCGACCTAGTGGTGTTCATGGACCGGGGGTTGGAAGGGATTCGTTGGTCGGTCACGGGTGAATGTGTGGGCTCAGCCGAAGTGTGGATCGAGGCCCATGCCGATGGCGCGATTGTGCACCACTATCAGCGACTCGACCCCACAAGCTCCGGATCCGCATCGACAGTCCGTGAACTCGATGACAGCCCCCGTGCCGCCCGTGAGAGGGCGCGCCTTCGCCAGCGGGCGGCACTGGAATGGAAACGCCACGTGTGGGCCCTCAAAGACGAGCTCGAGGGCACCCGAGAACCGGGCGACCCGGCCCACAGCTAGGGACGGAACGACCGCCTAGGAGTCGAGCTGGCTACTGACTCGGCGGTGAGCTTGCCAGATCGCATCGGGCAGACCGTTGAACTGCTCGAGGTGCTCCTGGCGGTAGCCCATCTCCTGCTGCCAGCGTTCGCGATCGATCGTCAGCAGCGCGTCGAGGTCAGCGAGGGCCTGGTCGTCGAGACCTTCGAGATTGAGCTCGTCACGCGAAGGCAGTACGCCCACGGGTGACTCCACCCCGGCTACCTCGCCGTACTTCTTCTGCATCAGCCACAGCAAAGGGCGGAGGTTCTCGCGGTAGCCTGGCCACAGGAAGCGACCATCGTCACCGCGCTGGAACCAGTTCACGTGGGCAAAGATTGGCTTGTCGGTGACCTTGTCCAGAACGGCCAGCCAGTGAGCGGCGTAGTCCGCTTCGGGGTACGACATGAACGGACGCATGGACATTGGGTCGTAGCGCAGGACTCCTTCGAGTCCGTCGGCTGCTGCCGTCGCTTCCGCACCCAAGGTCAATCCGTCGTAAACGCCTTCGGCCACGTCGTCGATGGCCCTAATCAGTGGTTCCCGGTCTCGGGTGCGGCCACCGAAGATGATGCCGTGAATCTCGACCCCGCGCGGGTCGTCGTAGTCACCGGCAATGTTGGGGACATTGTTGAGGCCCGTGGTGAAGCGGGAATTCGGGTGCGCCCAGGGGTCGCCGAGCTGCTCCGGGGTGCGGTCGGCGATGCGGTCGCCCTTCCAGTCCTGCCAGCCGTCGAGGTCGGTCGGGGCCTCGTCAGTCAGGCCCTCCCACCACACTTCCTGGGTCTTCTCGTTGTAGGCCACGTTCGTGAAGATCGCGCCGGTTCCCGGTGTGATGGAGTCAATGGCGGTGGGATTGGTCTTGGTGTTGGTGTCCTTAGCGACGCCGAATACACCATTCTCGGGATTCATCCCATAGAGCTTTCCGTCGTCGCCCACCCACATCCAGGCGATGTCATCGCCGTAAAACTCGACGTGGTAGCGGCTGCCCAAAGCGTCAGGTGCCAGCGTCATTGCCAGGTTCGTCTTGCCGGAAGCCGACGGGAATCCGCCCGCGATGTTGTACTTCTTGCCAGTCTGCTTGTCCACGATCCCCAACAGCATGAACTGTTCGACGAGGAAGCCGTTCTTCCAACCGTCATAGGACCCCAGACGCAAACCGTGGGCAATCTTGCCCAGCAGTGCGTTGCCGCCGTAGGAAGAACCGAAATGCAAGATGGTGCGTTCGTCTGCCACGGTCACGAAATAGCGCTTGTCGTCGGGAGTTCCCTGACCCAGGTTCTCGAGGTCGCCGGTGACGTGAACGGCACGCACGAAATCGTTGCCGAGGTGGTTGATGTAATCCACCCCCACGCGCGCCATGCGCATCATCTGCAAGACCACGTTGCGGTTATCGGTCACTTCCACACCGGCCGCGAACCTTTCCATCGGGGAGCCGGGAGGCGCCATCAAATAGGGGATGACATACATCGTCTTCCCGGCCGAGGCACCCTTCATCAAGTCCAGCAGGACCGGACGGATCTCCTCCGTGGCTCGCCAGTTGTTGTAGACGCCTTTGTCGGCCGGATCGCTCGTAGCGACGATAGTGCGTTCTTCTGCCCGCGCGGTGTCCTTGTAGTAGCTGCGGGAGTAGTAGCGGCCCGGTCCGACCGGGAACAGTTCACCAGCGTCAAGAGATTCTTGGATCAGGCGCTCATCGTCGGCGGCGCCAACCACCTCGACGCGGTCGGCTCCAGTGTGGTCAGCCCACTGCATCACATAGGCGCGAACATGCTCGTTCGTCAGGCCCGCACTATCGAGAACAGCTTCCACAGCACTCTTCGTCACGCCAATCCTCCCAGCGGATTTCATGAAGGTGGGCTCCCACCCTCGGCAGGCCACCCATTGTGGCAGCTAGCCTCCCAGAGCATTCGGGCGCACCCGCCCTGAGGTATGGTCTTGATGAATTCATCAAGTCACTACTATGGGAGAAGTTCGATGCTCGGAGCCTTCGGTCCTGACCGGCCTCTCTACGAAATCAAGGCTGAAATGTTCAAGGCGCTCGGCCACCCGGCGCGAGTGCGGATCCTTGAGATGCTCGTGTCTGCCCACGAGGTTCCGGTCGCTGAACTGTTGCGTGACACCGGCATGGAGGCCTCGCATCTGTCTCAGCATTTGGCAGTGTTGCGGCGTGCGGGCATGGTGCTATCGCGCAGGGAGGCCAACACGGTGTACTACCGCACGGCCCACCCCTCGGTGCCGACGCTTCTCGCAGCGGCCCGAGAGTTCCTCATCGACAGTCTGTCGCGCACTCGCGAAACCCTCCGAGCCCTTCAGGACCCCGGCGAATGACCGGTCCACCCCATCCCAAGGGGCACCCGACGTGGGGCGCCCTGATGGGTGCGGGGAAGACGTCGGCCCGCCGGTGCCGGGACCTCCTACCGCGGCGGGCCGACTATGCCGGGCTGCGGCGGCACTGGGCCCGGGACCTCTTGGCCGGTGTGACGGTCGCAATTGTGGCTCTACCGCTCGCACTCGGTTTCGGTGTGGCGTCGGGGATGGGGGCTGCCGCCGGACTCGTGACCGCCGTGGTGGCCGGAGCAGTCGCAGCAGTGTTCGGAGGATCGAACTTTCAGGTGTCAGGCCCGACGGGGGCGATGACTGTCGTCCTGGTTCCCTTAATTGCCACCCACGGCCCGTCATCGGCGGTGACCGTGGCAGTCCTGGCTGGCGCCATGGTCATCTTGATGGGCCTCACCGGCTTGGGTCGACTAGTGACCATCATTCCGTGGCCAGTGATCGAAGGCTTCACCGTCGGCATTGCCGTGATCATCGCTTTGGGGCAGATCCCACTAGTCCTGGGAGTCGAGGTCACGCCCGCCGCGAACACGGCGGTTACTGCAGTCGCGGCGCTCGCTCAGCTTGGCCCCGATTCCGTTGTGCCTGTCTCGGTGACAGTCCTGACCATGGCCATCATGATAGTTGTGTCCCGCTGGCGGCGGACTTGGCCGAGCAGTCTGATAGCGGTGGTGGCGGCAACGGGAGTTGCCGTCGGGCTCGGGCTGGCGGTCGCTACTGTCGGTGAACTGCCGCGGACGCTGCCAGCTCCGGTGCTCCCGGACCTAAACCCGGCGGTAATTCACGGTCTGCTCGGCAGTGCCCTCGCCATCGCCTTGCTGGCCGCGATCGAAAGCCTCCTTTCGGCCCGCGTAGCCGATGGAATGACCGATTCGACCCCCACAAACCCGGATCGTGAGCTCGTTGGCCAGGGGCTAGCCAATGTGGCTTCCGGCATGTTCGGCGGAATGCCAGCAACCGGCGCCATCGCCCGCACTGCGGTCAATGTCAAAGCCGGTGCATCGACGCGCGTCGCGGCTTTGGTCCATGCCGTGGTCCTCCTGGTGCTCGTGATGTTGCTCGCTCCCATCGTTGCCTGGGTGCCGCTAGCTGCCCTGGCCGGCGTCTTGATCCTGACTGCCTACCGGATGGTCGAGTTGCGGACTGTTCGGTCTCTGCTGCAGTCCACCCGGGGCGACCGTTTGGTCTTCGGCCTTACCGCCCTGTGCACGATTGCATTCGACCTAGTCGTCGCGGTGGAGATTGGGATTGCGGTTGCCGCGATCGTGGCCCTGGTCACTCTGGCGCGCACGAGCGCCACTGTCGCCGAGCCCCTCCCGGACCTCGGCGACGCTGTCGACACCGATTGGGAACATCAACTGCTGCACGAACACATAGCGGTCTATCGCATCGACGGGGCGATGTTCTTCGGCGCGGCCCAACGATTCCTGAATCAGTTGACGTCGGTGGCCGATGTACGAGTAGTGATCTTGAGAATGTCCGGGATTGCGCTGATTGACGCCACCGGAGCAAAGATGCTCCGAACTGCTGTGGAAGACCTGCACGACCGCGAGATCGTGGTCCTGTTCAAGGGTCTGAGCCCCGCGCACGAAGCGCTGCTCGATTCGGTGGGAGCAGTGGGTCCCAAGGGGGAACATCGTCACGTATTCGCAGACCTGCGTGAGGCGATCGAGCACGGCCGCAAGCACGTTCTCTCCGTGGGTGGGTCGGGTGACTCGGGTACGGGCAACGGCTAGCCTGGCAGCATGCGGGTCCACGTTGTCAGCGACGTCCACGGAGCATCGGAAGCTCTAGCGGCCGCTGGTGAGGGAGCAGATCTGTTCATCTGCCTGGGGGATCTGCTGTTATTCCTCGACTACTCCGATCCGTCTCAGGGGATGTTCGCCGACATCTTCGGGGCGGATGTAGCCCGAGAATACGTGTCGCTGCGAACTGCCAAACAGTTCTCCGCGGCGCGAGCGCTGTCACAGCGCGAATGGGAAGAGCGAGCCCAAGACCGCTTCGCTGGGGCGAGCCGCCCCGAGATCATCGAGCAGCTCGCCCGCGGCCAGTACGAACTTCTGTTCCAAGCGATGCCCGCCGATGCGCTACTCACATATGGCAATGTCGACCTGCCCCATCTGTGGCCTGACTTTGTCCGGCCGGACCTCGACGTTGTGGACGGTCAAGTGCGTGAGCGTGGCGGATGGCGGTTCGGGATGGTGGGGTCGGGTCTGCCGACGGTCTACCGGACTCCAAACGAGATCACTGAGGAGGAGTTTGCTGCCAAGGTGGCGCAGCTGGGCCCCGTCGACGTGCTGCTCACCCACATTCCGCCAGCCGTAGCCGACCTCACCTTCGACACGGTCGCCCGCCGGTTCGAGCGGGGATCGGTGGCGATCCGTGACTACATCGACGAACACCAACCGCAGTTCGCCCTGTTCGGCCACGTCCATCAGCCCCTGCGGCCACGAGCGCGCATAGGGCGCACCGAGTGCCTCAACGTAGGTCACTTTCGATCCCGCCAGCAGCCGTTCGTGCTCGACCTCCCGTCGAGATCTTTGGCCCAGGGCGGTTCCGGGTGATGTAGACGCGCAAACCGCGTGATTTTCGGACACCATGAGCTGCAGGCACCGCCGACCGGTGGAGCGTACTGGTGAAAGGACACATCTATGGCATCCGGAGTGACCAATGGGGAAATCACGATCAAGGCCGATCCTGACTTGATCATGGACGTGATTGGCGACCTGGAGAAGTATCCCGAGTGGAGCGACGGTGTCAACGGGGCAGAGATCCTGGAGGCTAACGAGGACGGCCGCCCCAAGACAGCTCGGTTGTCGTTCGCGTCAGGTCCGATCAAGGACGAGTTCGTCCTCGAGTATGACTGGAATGGCAACGACTCGGTGAGCTGGAAGTTGACTGAAGGCAGCATGCTGAAGAAAGAGGACGGCACGTACACCCTGACACCCCAGGCGGACGGCTCCGTCCACGTTCGTTACGACCTCGAAGTCGAAGTTGCCATCAAACTTCCGGGAATCATTCGCAAGCAAGCAGAGAAGAAGATCGTCAAGACTGCACTCGAAGGCCTCAAGGCCCGAGTCGAGCAGCTGCAGGGCTGACCGGCGAACGATTCACTGAACATTTCTGAAGCGAACAGCGCGGACTCGCACGGACTAACGCCCCAGGAGGGGGCCGTGCGAGTCTTGCTGTTCACCGGCAAAGGCGGTGTCGGCAAGACGACCATCGCGGCCGGAACTGCTGCGCTGTCGGCGGCCGCGGGGCGGCGCACGCTGGTTCTGTCGACAGATCCGGCCCATTCTCTGGCCGATGCGCTCGGTATCGATCCCCACCAGGCCGTCGGTGTTCCATGTGAAGTGGCGCCGAGACTGAGCGCACTGCACGTCGATGTGCGGGATCGGTTTGCGCACGCATGGGCCGAGATCCAGCACTACTTGCTGACGGTGATGAGTTCGGCTGGGATGGATCCGATTGAGGCCGAGGAACTCACCGTGCTGCCGGGGGCGGAGGAGGTGCTTGCGCTACTCGAGGTGCGTGATCAGGTCAACAGCGGGAACTGGGACACGGTCATCGTCGATTGCGCACCGACTGCCGAGACGCTGCGACTGCTGAGTCTGCCGGATGCCTTGCGCTGGTACATGGATCGAATTTGGCCGTCACAGCGACGGGTGATGCGGATGTTGAGACCGCTACTCAATCGAGCCTCCACGGTTCCGATGCCGCGCGACAACGTAATGGCAGCTATCGAACGGCTCCACGAGCAACTCAGCGAAGTGCGCCACGTACTCACCGAACACGACGCCACCGTACGTATCGTGATGACCCCAGAGCGGGTAGTGGCCGCTGAAGGCCGACGGACTCTGACGTCGCTCACCCTCTACGGCTATCGAGTTGACGGCGTCGTGGTCAATCGGGTGTTCCCCGATACCGACGCCGACCCGTGGCGCGAACACTGGGTAGCAGCTCAAGCGGTTCAACTGACCGCCATCACCACCGATTGCCATCCTTTGCCGGTCTGGCGCAGCGGCTTCCTCGCGCAGGAACCCATCGGCGTGGGGGCGCTCGCGGCTGCCGCCGCCGATACCTATGGCAGTGACGATCCGCTGCGTGTCTACGACGACCGCGAGTTGTGGCGACTCGACGATGAGGGCGAGGACGTTGTTATGTGGATCGCCATGCCGTTAGCTGAACGGGACGATCTCGACCTCGGCCGCCACGGCGACGAACTCGTCGTCACAGTCGACACCCATCGCCGAGTGATCTACTTGCCAAGTTCCCTCCGCCAACGACCAGTGCGTGGGGCGCGCCTGGCGGCCGGCGGCTTGTCTGTGCGGTTTGGTCCGATCGCCTCAGACCCTCCGCCAGCACAGCAACCCTGATGGCGCGCCGCGCCCGGTCGCCCGGCGGCTGACATACTCGGGGTGGGTACCTACACGGGGACGGAAGTTGACCGATCGGCTCAAAGGAGGAACTGTGGCGCAGGAGAGACCTTGGTGGCACGAGGAACTCCCGGATGAAGCTGGCGAGAATCCTGCCGATGTGTCGGCCATAGCCCAAGATGTGGCCAGCGCTGCGGCGGCGGTGACCCGTTGGGCGCAGAGCAACGGCCTGGCTGAATCGGTCAAGTTCCTGGCCGGGCAGTCGGCCGAGAGCGTCAAGGTGTTCGCTTCCATGGCTCAATCAGCGGCCGCGGACCGCCTGAAATCGCGGGAGTCGCAGACTCCGTCTTCACCGCCCCGCACGGCACCGGTCACCGACCACAGCACCTGCGCGAGTTGTCCGGTGTGTCAGGGAATAGAGATGGTCCGAGATGCCGATCCAGACACGGCCCAGAGTCTCGAAGACGGGCTCGCCGCCATTACCGAAACGCTCTTGCGGTCGTTGGCGACGTGGGGTGAATCTACTCGATCGGGCAGCGGTGTGGAGAAAATCGTTGTCGACGATTGACGGGCCGAGAACACCTGCGTTCCTTGTTCCTCCGAGCGTGGCGCTGGCTCAACGGGTGGTCGTCGTTTGCCACTGAGCTCCCGGGAAGCTAGGAATGGTGAGAGGTGAAGCTGGCCTGTGGTAGGCGCTAGTGCGTGTAGATCAGGCGGCCGCCAAATCAGGTGAGCAGTGCAGCAACGGCGAGTTGATGGGAAGCCAAGATGGGTCTGACAATCGGGATCGACATCGGCGGGACCAAGATTGCCGGTGGGGTAGTTGACGACTCCGGCAAGATCCTTCAGTCGCAACGCCGCAGCACCCCGAGCCGGGGATTCGACGAAGTAGTGGCAGTCGTGACCGCAGTGGTCCGGGAGTTGCACGCGGCTCAGCCCGAGGTCGAAGCGGTGGGAGTAGGTGCTGCCGGATTCGTCGATGCGTCCCGGGCCCGAGTGCTACTGGCTCCAAACCTCAACTGGGAAGATGAACCGCTCAAAGACGTGGTGGAGTCGGCGACCGGCCTGCCGGTCGTGGTCGAGAACGACGCCAACGCAGCCGCGTGGGGCGAGTACCGGTTCGGGGCCGGGCAAGGCATCCACGATCTCGTCTGTGTCACAGTCGGTACCGGAATCGGTGGGGGTCTGGTTTCGGGGGGCAGCATCCAGCGGGGAGCTCACGGCATTGCGGCTGAGTTCGGGCACCTGACTGTGGAGATGGGCGGCAGGCCATGCGCCTGCGGCAACCGCGGCTGCTGGGAGCAGTATGCATCGGGGAATGCTTTGGTTCGGGAAGCACGCATGCTCGCCGGTGAGGATCGGAAAGCAGCTACAACTTTGCTGGATCTTGGCGACGGAACACCCGAAGGCGTGCAGGGCAAACACATCACGATTGCTGCCCGCAACGGGGATCCGGTGGCCTTGGCAGCTTTCGACAGCTTGGCCCGGTGGCTCGGAATTGGCATGGCTAACGTGACAACTCTGCTCGACCCTGGGGCGTTTGTGGTCGGCGGCGGTGTCAGTGAGGCCGGTGACCTGTTGCTCAATGGCGTACGCAAGTATCTTGAGGAATTCGTTTCTGGGGCTGACAATCGCGTGTTGCCGAAGGTGAAACCGGCCGCCATGGGGAACGCGGCTGGTGTGGCCGGAGCGGCTGATTTGGCACGTCAGTAGCTGGGGCTGACGCTCACAGAAGTTCGCGGGCGAGTTGTTCGCAGAACAAGCCAATATCGGTGACGACTCCCGTGGCTTGGGCGCTACCGCGATCGGCGAGTTTCGTCACTGTGGCTGGGTTGATGTCAACACAGACCAGCGGAATGTGGGCAGGCATGAGATTGCCTGTGGCGATGGAATGCAACATCGTCGCCACCATGATCGCGTAGCCGACATCAGCCAGGGCGGCCCGCATGGCCCGTTGACCCTCGACGACGTCGGTGATGACATCGGGCAGGGGGCCGTCGTCGCGCACTGACCCCACCAACACGACTTGTGCGTCGGCTTCCACCAGAGCATGCATGATGCCCTTGGTGAGGATTCCCTGTTCGACCGCAGCCGATAACGAACCACAGGCCCGGATTCGGTTAATGGCCCGCAGGTGATGTTCATGACCGTGTTCGACTCCGGATCCTTTGGTCAAGTCGACTCCCAAGGACGTGCCGTACATGGCCGACTCGACGTCGTGAGCGGCCAGTGCGTTGCCAGCAAACAGCACATCGCACCAACCGTGACGAATGAGGGCAGCCATGGCCGGAGCCGCCCCCGTGTGAACTAGAGCGGGCCCCCCGACCCACAAGATCTTTTGCCCAGCCGCCCGGGCCTGCTTCATTCCTTGGGCAATCCGGCGTACTTGTAGAGCCTGGGGCTTCTCGCTCGAAACGACCGAGTTCATGAACTCGAACATGGTCGCTTCGTCGGTGACCGCGTCCCGTTGTGGATATTGAACCCGGACGCCAACGGGCCCAACCACGATCGACTCGCCTGCCACAACGTCGGCCATAGGGCAGGTGCGCGCTGAGTTTGCGTCCACGGCGATCGCGCAGTCCATCTCCGGCTGAGCCACGGGGAACCAGTGGCCGTCAAGGCGTACTTCTGTCGGCAGGTTCGTGGTGGCGTAGAAGCCTTCGGGGAGCACGCCATCGGCGGGAGCGGCGACTATGGTGGCATTGGATTCTTCGACGAAGTTGGCGCCGAACTGTTGGAGGTGGCCGAGTAGGTTCGCGAGCTGGTTCGGATCGCGGTGGCTGACCAGGATTCGGGCGAAACTCTCATCGTCGGCGCCGCGGCCCACATCGAGTTTTTCCAGAATGTAGTCGCCATCGGCCGCGAGGATGTCGTCGAGCACCCGACTCAGGGTGCCTGAGTTAATGATGTGGCCCGTGAGGAACACCCGCTCTCCAACCATATTGCCAGCGTACGGCCACGGCGAGTGAATGGGAAGCTATGTCACAAGACGGCGCCGTTGTCCCAGCCGTCGTCGACAGGTGCTCGGTTGCGGTCGGCGCGAACAAACAAGGTGACGAAACTGGCGACAAACACCACCGCGCATACCGCCCCGATGATGGGTGGTTCATAGGCGAGGATCATCCCCACGAAGACGAACAGTAGGGGCGCTCCGATGACGCCGCCGAGGGCCAGGGCCTTGATCGGATCGTTCACCCGCACCGGCTCCGGCATCGGGGGACGATAGTGATCGGAGATTTCGTTGTCGTGGTCGCTCATGATGCCTCGTTTCGGCTGGTCCGTACCCCGGACCGCTTGATGGGGGACTGCTTGACGTGTCGGCTACCGGGACTTCTGCTGCACGATTCTCTCGACGAAGTTTACGGAACCATCGAAGATCGTGTCCGCGTCATTGTCGAGCGTTGCTACATGGTAACTGTCATGGAGAACGACTTCGGTCTTGTCAGTGCTCGACACGTTCGCCAGAATCCACGCCGCGTTGGACGGTTCAACGACATGATCGTCGACGGAGCGGAACAACAACAGCGGCTGGGTCACCTTGTCGATGTTGTCGCGGACGTCAGCCCACAGTTGTTGGAGAGAGTGAGCGGCGCGCAGAGGGATCTTGTCGTAGCCGCCCTCGTCCTGGCCGGGCTTCTTGATGTCGTTGGAGATGCCCGGAAACGCCGGAACGACGTGCTTGAGATAGGGCAGCAGGAAGCCATCCTTGCGTTCAGTGTGGACGGCAGGGTTGACGAGCACGATGCCCGCAAGTCCGTCGCCGACCTGTTCGGCCAGACGCAGAGTGAGGGAACCGCCCATCGACAGACCCATCATGAAAACGGTCTCGCACTGGTCAGCCAATATGCGGTAGTTGCGATCAATTTCGGCGAACCAGTCTTCCCAGGTCGTCTGATTCATCTCTTGCCAGCTGGTGCCGTGGCCGGGCAGCCGAGGGGCCCTGACCGTGTGGCCAGCATCGGCGAGACGGCGGGCCCACGGTTTGACCGACTTGGGCTGTCCGGTGAACCCGTGACTGACGAGGACCCCAACGGGTCCGCCGTCATGGACGAAGGGCTGGGCATCAGGTAGTAGCGGCACGGAATCCTCCAGATCACCAAGGGCGGTGGTTGTCGCAGCCAATCTAGGGCCCCACGTCGAGTCAAGCCAGTCAGGGGATACCGATCGGTGCGCACCGGTGTCGTTGCCCTAGATTAGGGCAAGAATCGTCAGAAAGGGGCGGAAACGCATGGCGCATCACCGGCGGGCGTGGGAACCTAGGTGAGGCCAGCTAACGGCGGGCCGAGTCGCGCAGCCCACCACGACGCCATAACCCGCGTGAATTCTGCGCTAACCACAGCCCGACGTAGATACGAGGAGGACACCACCCGATGTTGTACTGGTTGATGAAGTACATCTTCGTGGGTCCTTTCCTGCACCTGTTCTTCCGTCCCACCATCACAGGTTTAGAGAACCTGCCCGATGACGGGCGAGTCATCGTCGCCATCAATCACAACTCCTTCATGGATTCTTTCTTCGTGCCTCTGCGGATGAAGCGGCAGATGGTCTTCTTGGCCAAAGACGAGTACTTCAACACCCGTGGCCTGAAGGGCTTCTTGATGCGGACTTTCATGAAGGGTGTGGGTCAAGTGCCGATCAACCGATCGGGAGGCAGCGCCAGCGAGGCCGCTTTGAAGACGGGGGTCGCCGTGTTGGAGTCCGGGGGGATGTTGGGCATATACCCAGAAGGAACTCGCTCCCCGGATGGGCGGCTGTATCGCGGTCACACGGGCGTAGCGCGGATGGCACTCGAGGCCGGTGCGATCGTTGTTCCGGTCGGGGTCAAAGGCACTCGAGAGGTTCAGCCAGCTGGCAAGATGGTGCCCAGGATTCACAAGGTGTCAGTGGAAGTGGGCCAGCCTTTGGACTTTTCTCGATACGAAGGCATGTCTAACGACCGGTTCGTTTTGCGCTCCATGACTGACGAGATCATGTACGAGATCATGCAACTGTGTGGCCAGGAATACTGCGACATGTACGCCGCCCAGGCCAAAGAATTGATCAAGAAGTCGACCACTGGCGAGGCATCGCCCGCCGGTTCGTCAGCTGATCGGCAGGTAGCGGCCTAGCTGGCTCGCCTCCCGATTCAGCCCGACTAGCCTCCCGGTCAGCGGTAGGCGGCAGTAGTCCAGTTCTTGGTGCGTTCCACTGCCACTCGCCAGCGGCGATGGGCCTGCTCGTCGGGTTCACCCGGCGAAAATGTGCGATCACTGCGCCACGTCTCACGCAACTCATCCATTGATCCCCACACACCGGTTCCGAGTCCGGCCAAGAAAGCAGCGCCGAGTCCAGTCGTGTCCAAGATTTCGCTACGCAGCACGGGAACCCGCAGTTGGTCGGCCTGCATCTGGCAGAGGAAATTGTTGGCAGCGGCGCCGCCGTCGACGGTGAGTTGCGGCAGGTGAACGCCAGCTTCCCGCGTCATCACGTCGACCACGTCGCGAACCTCGAAGGCGATTCCCTCAAGTGCGGCTCGCACAATATGTGCACGGGTCGCACCGCGGGTGAGGCCGAATATGGCTCCACGGGCATTCGGGTCCCAGTCGGGGGCGCCGAGTCCGGTCAATGCAGGCACGAACACGACTCCGGCGGTGTTAGGCACACTTGTCGCCAGTGCCTCGGTCTCGCTCGCCGACTCGATCAACCCGAGTCCGTCTCGCAACCACTGTACGGCTGCTCCGGTAACGAAAATGGCTCCTTCGAGAGCGTAAGTGAGTGAGCCATCCGGGTGGCCCCACGCGACAGTTGACAGCAAGCCCGAGTCGGAGCGAACCACCTCGCTGCCAGTGTTGACAAGCACGAATGATCCAGTGCCGTACGTGCATTTGCTCATCCCCGGCTCGAAGCAGGCCTGGCCGAAGAGTGCTGCTTGCTGATCGCCCGCGATTCCAGCGATCGGGAGCTCGAGTCCACAGAACACTGACGGGTCAGTGGTTCCCACGACCCCGTAGGAGCTCACAACTGTGGGTAGGGCACTCACGGGCACGCCGAACAGTTCACACATTCCGGGGCTCCATTCGCCGGAGCGAATGTCGTACAGCAGAGTGCGGCTCGCGTTTGACGCATCGGTCACATGGGTGACTCCGCGGGTCATGCGGGCGATCAGGTAGGAATCGATTGTTCCGATGGCTGTTCGCCCTGATTCGACGTTCGCCCACACGTGGGGCTCCTGCTTGCGAATCCACGCGAGCTTGGACCCGGAGAAGTACGGATCGAGGCGGAGCCCGGTGATTTCGGCGACCCGGCTTTCATGGCCGTCTGCCTTGAGTTGCTCGCAGTATCCTGCGGTCCGTCGGTCTTGCCAAACAATCGCCATCCGGGCTGACCCCAAAGATTCCCGATCCCACAGCACCACCGTCTCGCGTTGGTCGGTGATTCCCACCGCGGTGGGTTTGCCGTGCACAGCCACCGCCTCGCTAGCGAGCAGTTGCTCCACCGAGGAGATCGTGGCTTTCCAGATTTCGCCTGGATCGTGTTCCACCCATCCGTCGGCGGGAAAATGTTGGGGGAACTCGGTGTAGCCGCGACCCACGACTTGGGCGTCAGCGGTGACAAGCAGGGCCGTTACGCCGGTCGTGCCGGCATCGATCGCAAGGATGGTCATGCGAAGCGACTCTATCGGCGAGTGACGTAACTGAGCCACTCCGGCAACCCGCACGCTAACGTGTTTCGCATGACTGTGAAACGCGTCGCACTGCTCACCGCCGGAGGCCTCGCCCCGTGCTTGTCAACTGTCGTGGGTGACCTCATCGAGCTGTACACAGAAAACCATCCGGAGATCGACATCATCGCCTACCTTGATGGATATGACGGCCTCTTGCGGGGCCGCTCCATCACGATCGACGCGGCCGCTCGCGCGGAGGCCGGAGCCTTGCGAGAGGTGGGCGGCAGCCCGATCGGGAACTCGCGGGTCAAACTGACCAACGTGGACGACTGCGTTCGGCGCGGGCTCGTCGAGGAAGGTCAGGACCCGCTCACGGTGGCTGCCGAACAGTTGACGCGGGATGCTGTGGACGTCTTGCACACGATCGGCGGGGACGACACCAATACAACTGCGGCCGATCTGGCCGCCTACCTGCACCGCAACGGCTATGAACTGACAGTGGTCGGGCTGCCCAAGACGATCGACAACGACGTCATTCCGATCCGCCAGTCGCTCGGCGCCTATACCGCCGCCGAGCAGGGGGCGCAGTTCGCGCGAAACGTGATCAGCGAGCACAGCGCCAACCCCCGGTCTCTGATTGTTCACGAAGTGATGGGCCGCAACTGCGGTTGGCTGACTGCTGCAACTGCCGCTGAGTATCGTCGCTGGCTCGACGGGCAGTCTTGGGTTCCCAGTGTGGGCCTGGATCGCCGGAAGTGGGAAGTGCATGCCCTGTACGTGCCGGAAATGCACGTCGACCTCGCTGCCGAAGCGCAGCGGCTGAGGACGATCATGGACGAGATCGGTAACGTGAACATCTTCTTGTCCGAAGGGGCCGGAGTCAGCGAGATCGTGGCCGAACTTGACGCGTCCGGACAAGTTGTTCCGCGCGACCCTTTCGGACACGTGCGTCTCGACAAAGTCAACCCCGGTCAGTGGTTTGGCAGTCAGTTCGCCCACGAACTCGACGCCCAGAAGACCCAAGTCTTCAAGAGTGGCTACTTTGCCCGCTCGGCCGCATCGAATCAGGCCGATCGCGAACTCATCGCGGCTTGCTGCGTCGTTGCAGTGGACAGTGCCCTCAACGGCCGGCCCGGGGTGATTGGCCACGACGAAGAAAACGGTGACGTTCTGGGAGCGATCGATTTTGAACGGATTGCCGGGGGCAAGCCTTTCGACCCAGAGGTCGACTGGTGTGCCCAACTCTTGCGCGAGATCGGACAGGTCAGTCTGACTAGTTCGGAATGATCCGAATCAACCCCAGCGCCGACGCATTTCGGTCGGGCATACCCCAGTGATTGCGGATATCGGCGTGACCACTCGAGTGGGGGGAGGGTACCCTCAAGGGGTGAGTTCCGTCATCGAATGGCCGCAACTGCCAGCGGCCCACCAGCCGCAGTGGCCCGATTCGCAGGCCTTACACGCAGTGCGCGCCGAGTTGTCGCAGTTGCCGCCGCTCGTGTTCGCCGGTGAATGCGACCAACTCCAGGACCGGCTCGGTGAGGCCGCCGCCGGTCGGGCGTTCGTGCTCATGGGTGGCGACTGTGCGGAGACTTTCGTCGACAACACCGCTGATTCGATCCGGGCGCGACTCAAGACTGTGCTGCAGATGGCCGTGATCTTGACGTACGGCGCCCGCATGCCCGTGGTCAAAGTGGGTCGTATGGCGGGACAGTACTTCAAGCCACGGTCGAGTCCGGTGGAAACGCGCAACGGGGTCGAACTGCCGAGCTACCTCGGAGACGGGGTCAACGACAACACGTTCGAACCGCAGATGCGTCGTCCGGACCCGCGCCGCCTGATTGAGGCCTATCACGCTTCGACGGCAGCGCTGAACCTTGTGCGGGCGTTCACGCAGGGAGGCTATGCCGATTTGCGGCACGTGCACGCCTGGAACCAAGACTTCGTGCGTGAGTCGCCCGCAGGTCAACGCTACGAGCGGTGGGCCAGCGACATTGACCGGGCCCTCACTTTCATGCAGGCGTGCGGGGCCGACCCGGACGAGTTTCGACGGGTGGACTTCTACGCGGCGCACGAGGCGCTGGTGCTGGACTACGAGCAGCCCCTCGTGCGCATTGACTCACGCACGGGCAACCCGTATTCCGTGTCTGGACATTTCTTGTGGGTAGGTGAACGCACCCGCGATCCCGAGGGTGCCCACATCGACTTCGCCGCCCGTATCCATAATCCGGTCGGCGTCAAAGTGGGGCCGAAGGCGAGCCCGGACGATGTCGTGAGCCTGCTGGAACGGCTAGATCCGGATCGTGTCGCCGGACGAATCAGCCTCATCACGCGGATGGGTGCTAGCACGATTCGTGAAGCACTACCCGGAATCGTTCAAAAGGTGGAGGCGAGTGGTCACCTGGTGACGTGGATCTGTGATCCCATGCATGGGAACACTCGCAGTTCATCGACCGGGCACAAGACTCGTCAGTTCGATGACGTGGTCGACGAGGTGCGCGGCTTTTTCGAAGTTCATGCCGACCAGGGCTCACATCCGGGCGGCATGCACATCGAACTAACCGGCGACGATGTCACCGAGTGTGTGGGTGGATCGTTCGGCATCGAGGAGCACCAGGTTCCTGACCGCTATACCACGGCCTGTGACCCGCGACTCAACCGCGAACAGTCACTCGAACTCGCCTTCATGGTGGCCGAGATGCTCGCCGAACGGGTTCCTCCCCCCAGTTTTGGCTAGCCCTCTCGTGACCTCCGCCAGTGGGGGTCAATGAGTGGATTCAGGCGTGGACCGTGAGCAGATGGCCGGGCGCCTACACG
>CBFGTA010000010.1:0-35890 GCA_965651595.1 uncultured bacterium
TGCGTACCCCTCGGCGGCGTGGCCAGCGCCTTGTTCGTGGCGGACCAGGATGTGGCGAACCTTCTCCGAATCCATCATCGGGTCATAAGCGGGCAAGATCGCGCCGCCGGGAATCCCAAACACAGTGTCAACACCTTGGGACTCCAGGGACTTGATCAGGCTGGTTGCACCAGTGACCGTCGTAGAGTCTCCTGCCTCGTTCATTGCTATTCCTTCACAGTCGTGGGTCCAACAAGAAACCCCCCGCACCGGTAGGCGTCGAGGGGTTGCACGTCAGCTGACTTCTGGTCAGCGAACGCGCGGTCAGCGTACTACGAGGGTGGTGAGCACCTGACTACGATAACCCGGCAGACCCCAAGCGCAACACGAGGGTCCCCCTTTGGTGGCCCGCGTCTGTGTCTGCGGGCACAACCGTACCGACTCAGTCGCAGACAGCCCCGCGGGAGGCCGATCCCACGAGCATCGAATACTTGTGCAGAACGCCTCGCGAATACTTGTGGCCGAGTGGCTGCCATTGTTCGCGTCGGCGACTCAGTTCGCCCTCATCGACGAGCAAGTCGAGGGTGCGATTGACGACGTCTATACGGATGCGGTCCCCGTCCCGGACGAGACCAATCGGGCCGCCCTCGGCCGCCTCCGGCGCCACATGCCCCACACATAGTCCGGTCGTTCCGCCGGAGAATCTTCCGTCAGTGAGGAGTAGGACGTCTTTTCCGAGACCGGCTCCTTTGATAGCACCCGTGATCGCCAGCATCTCACGCATGCCGGGGCCACCCTTGGGGCCCTCGTAGCGGATCACGACCGCGTCGCCTGCTGCAATCGTTCCATCTTCGAGGGCCGCCATGGCCGCTTGTTCCCGATCGAACACGCGGGCAGTGCCTTCGAAGACGTCGACACCGATCCCGGCGTTCTTGGTGACGGCACCTTCAGGAGCGAGCGAACCTCCCAGAATGGTGATTCCACCCGTGGCAGCCAGCGGTGTCCGCATGGCGTGCAGGATGTCGCCGTCAGGTTCGGGGGTGAGTAGTTCTGCCAGGTTCTCGGCCACAGTCTTGCCGGTCACGGTGAGGCAGTCCCCGTGCAGTAGTCCCGCGTCGAGCAGCGCCTTCATCACGACAGGCACACCGCCCACGCGGTCCACATCGCTCATCACGTAACGCCCGAACGGCTTCACGTCGGCGAGCAGGGGAACTTCGTTGGAGATGCGTTGGAAGTCGTCCAAGTCGAGCGCAACCTCAGCCTCGTGGGCCAACGCCAACAGGTGCAGGACGGCGTTGGTCGATCCACCGAAAGCCATGACGACGGCGATGGCGTTTTCGAGGCTGCGGCGGGTGATGATGTCGCGGGTGGTGATGCCTTCGGCGATGAGGTTGACGACGGCTTCACCGGATCGGCGCGCGAATCCATCGCGACGACGGTCGACGGCTGGGGGTGCAGCCGACCCAGGCAACGACATGCCCATCGCTTCGGCAGCACTGGCCATCGTGTTGGCGGTGTACATGCCGCCGCAGGCCCCCTCCCCCGGGCAGATTGCGCGTTCGATGGCGTCGACTTCTTCGCGCGTGATCAGGCCGCGCGCACACGCACCGACCGCTTCAAACGCATCGATGATGGTCACGTCTCGGTCGCCGACGCGGCCGGGCAAGATGGAACCGGCGTAGACAAACACACTGGCAACGTCGATGCGGGCCGCAGCCATCAACATTCCCGGCAGGCTCTTGTCGCAGCCGGCGAATGTCACCATCCCGTCGAGGCGTTCGGCCTGCATGACTGCCTCGACCGAGTCGGCGATAATCTCCCGACTGACCAGCGAAAAGTGCATGCCCTCGTGGCCCATGGAAATCCCGTCCGACACCGAAATCGTCCCGAACTGCAGCGGGAATCCGCCAGCTGCGTGGACGCCCTCTTTGGCGTTGGTGGCCAGTCGATCGAGTGGCAGGTTGCACGGGGTGATCTCGTTCCACGACGACGCGATACCGATCTGCGGCTTCGAGAAATCCTCGTCCCCCATGCCGACTGCCCGGAGCATTCCCCGGGCGGCAGCGCGCTCAAGTCCGTCGGTGACATCTTTGCTGCGAGGTTTCAGATCGACCATGACCGACAGCCTACGCCGTAGCATCAGCGGGTCGCTGACCCCCGCCGCCGGACGGCCCCGCTTCGACCACTTGACCTCCGGCCGGTCCTAACCGAGTTTTTCCAGGATCAGTTCTTTGACCCGGCCGGCATCGGCTTGGCCGCGTGTGGCCTTCATGACGGCCCCGACGATGACGCCAGCCGCGGCAACCTTGCCTGATTTGATCTTCTCGACGACGTCTGGGTTCGCGGCCACGGCCTCGTCGATGGCTACCATCAGCGCCGAATCGTCACTGACCACGGCTAGCGAACGCCCGGCCACCACCTCAGCGGGTTCACCTTCGCCAGCCAAAACGCCTTCGATTACCTGGCGGGCCAGCTTGTCGTTGATCGTGCCTGCCGCGATCAACTGTTCTACCGCAGCGACTTGGGCACCGGTGATGGGCAGTTCGGAGACTGCCACGCCCCCCTCATTGGCCCGGCGGGCCAGCTCGCCGAGCCACCACTTGCGGGCAGCGGCATTGTCAGCCCCCGCAGCCACCGTCGCTTCCACGCAGTCGAGTGCGCCAGCAGCGACGACCGACTGCATGTCGAAATCATTGAGACCCCATTCGGTTTGGAGTCGGGCGATTCGCTTCGCCGGTAGTTCTGGCAGGGTCGAGCGGATCTGTTCGATCAAGTCACTGCTCGGCGCGACCGGAATCAAGTCCGGTTCGGGGAAGTACCGGTAGTCCTCGGCTTCTTCCTTGGATCGTCCCGACGTGGTGGTTCCGTCGGACTCCTGGAAGTGGCGGGTCTCTTGGGTGATCTTCCCTCCCGCGTCAAGCACGCCTGCCTGGCGAATGATCTCCGAACGAATCGCGCGCTCAACCGAGCGGAAGGAGTTGACGTTCTTGGTCTCTGTGCGGGTTCCCCACTGTTCGGAACCGGCGGGCATAATCGAAACATTGGCGTCGCACCGCAGGGATCCCTGTTCCATTCGCACATCAGACACGCCAAGTGTCTTGACCACATCGCGCAGTGCCGCGACATAAGCCCGGCCTACTTCGGGGGCGAGCTCTCCGGCGCCGACGATCGGTTTGGTGACGATCTCGATCAGGGGTACGCCAGCCCGGTTGTAATCGACGAGGGAGTAGTCGGCCCCGTGGATGCGGCCGGTGGCACCACCGGCGTGCAGCAACTTGCCGGTGTCTTCTTCCATGTGGACGCGTTCGATCTCGACCCGCACTTCGCGGCGCTGGCCGTCGTCGGTGGCGACTATGACGTCGAGGAAGCCGTCAGTGCAGAGGGGCTCGTCGTACTGGCTGATCTGGTAGTCCTTGGGCATGTCCGGGTAGAAATAGTTCTTGCGGGCGAACCGACACCATGACGAAATCTGGCAGTTCAGCGCCAGTCCAATCTTGATGGTGGATTCGATGGCTTGTTCGTTGACGACAGGCAGGGAGCCCGGCAACCCCAAGCAGGTGGGGCAAACGTGCGAGTTGGGCTCACCCCCGAAGTCCGTCGGGCATCCGCAGAACATCTTGGTCGCCGTCGACAACTCGACGTGCACTTCGAAGCCCAACACGGGCTCGTAGCGCAGCACGGCGTCAGCGAAAGTCACAGGACTCATAGGGTCGGGGCCTCCTCGATGAGCAGGTGTCCCCAGCGGGACTCCAGTTCGTTTTCTAGGGCTGCCCCAACCCGATACAGGCGATCGTCGGCGTTGGCGGGAGCCATAATCTGCAGGCCAACGGGTAGGCCATCCTCGTTGGCGCGCCCGACGGGCAAACTCATGGCGCAGTTGCCCGCCAGGTTGACGGGGATGGTGGCGACGTCGGAACGATACATCGCCACAGGATCGTTGAGCTTCTCCCCGAAGCGGAACGCTGTCGTCGGCGTGGTCGGCGACACGAGCACGTCGACGGTAGAGAAAGCGGCAGCGAAATCGGCAGCAATGAGTGAGCGGACCTTCTGCGCCTGCCCGTAGTAGGCGTCGTAGTAGCCCGACGACAAGGCGTACGTTCCGAGCATGATGCGTCGCTTGACTTCGTCGCCGAATCCAGCAGCACGGGTCGCTGACATCACTTGCTCGACTGATCGACTGCCGTCGTCGTCGACTCGCAGACCAAACCGCATTCCATCGAACCGCGCCAGGTTGCTTGACGCCTCGGAGGGCAGAATCAGGTAGTAGGCGGCCATGGCGTAGTCGAAGTGTGGGCAGCTCACTTCGGTCACGTCTGCACCCAGTTCGGTCAGAATTCGGACGGCTTCGTCGAAGCGACGGGCCACACCGTCTTGGTAGCCCTCGCCCGTCAGTTCGCGGACCAGTCCGATGCGCATACCGCTGATGTCTGCGTTGCGGGCGGCCCCGAGGACGTCGGGGGGATCAAGCCGCAGGCTCGTCGAGTCGAGGGGATCGTGGCCCGCTATCGCTGAATGCAGGAGCGCGGCGTCTTCAACCGTGCGCGCACAAGGACCGGCCTGGTCCAGTGAAGAGGCCAACGCGATGAGTCCGTAACGGCTGACAGCGCCGTAGGTGGGCTTGACTCCAACTGTTCCTGTGACCGCAGCGGGCTGCCGGATCGATCCTCCGGTGTCGGTGCCGAGCGCCAGTGGTACCTCGTGGGCGGCCACGGCGGCGGCGGATCCACCGCCGGAACCCCCCGGGATTCGCTCGAGGTCCCATGGGTTGCGGGTCGGGCCGTAGCCGGAGTGCTCCGTGGACGATCCCATCGCAAACTCGTCCATGTTGGTCTTGCCGACCAGGATTGCTCCTACGTCCTTCAACCGTCGCACGACCGTCGCGTCGTAGGGCGGCAGCCAGCCCTCCAGGATTCGTGATCCTGCAGTCGTAGGCACTCCCTCTTGGGTGAAGATGTCCTTGACCCCAACGGGCACGCCCGCCAAGTCGTGCATAGGTTCACCGGCGGCACGCCGCTCGTCCACGGCCTGCGCCGCCGCGATTGCTGCGTCACGGTCGACGTACAGGAAGGCGTGGACGGAGTCGTCGACTGCATCGATCCGGTCGAGGTGGGCGCGGGTGATTTCTTCGGCGCTGAGTTCGCCGGATTGTTGGGCCCGGGCCAGCTCGACGGCCGACATGGTAGTGATCGCGCGGTCAGATGTCGTCATGTGTGTGGTCCTCAGGTTCCTGCTCGCCGGGTCTAGGTCTAGGCCTCGTCCAGGATTCGTGGTACCCGGAATCGTTGGTCTTCACTCGCCGGTGCAGCGGCAAGCGCCTGTTCGGGCCGCAGGCACTCGCGCAGCACGTCGGGACGAGCGACGTTGGCGACTTGCTGTGGGTGACTCATAGGTTCGACGTCGTCTGCGGCAACTTCGGAGACGCGCTCGACAGCGTGCAGGATTTGGCCGAGTTGAGTGGCGTAGCGGGCAGACTCGTCATCGGTGAGGTCCAGTCGGGCCAGGCGAGCCAGGTGGGAGACGTCACTCGCGCTCAAGGCAGAGTCAGTAGACATGAGGGCATCCTACGAGGTGCCCTCATAACCGCAGTCAGTCGCGGCACAGCCGAAGCCACGCCAGTCCGGGCGCCCGTGGCTCCGGGATCCACTCCCTCCAAATTGCGGCCAAGTGCGGTGTGTCCCGATCACGCAACTCTCCCAACAGGCGAACTGTGCGATCTGACGCCTCGGGATAGATGCGACCCCGCCCCCGTCATGGGTCGCGCGGAACCGGCCACAGCCGACGTGTACGGGATCTGGCAGGGATTGATGTTGTTACTGCTGGCTGGAGCAGCAGCGGCCTTGAGCGCGGTTTACATCCGACTTGTCCAGTTGCCTCCGATTTGTCGATCGTGGCCGTGGAGCCTGTTGTGCACCACAATCTGGATGGCGTGCTTGGGTGTGATTGGTGCTATCAGATCAGAGGACGGCTCGATGCTGCTGTTCATGGGCGCGATGCTGGAATTGTCGCGATGCTGGACTTGTGGGGCGCACTAGACGTGGCGATCCTGGGACGGCGAAAGTTCGGGGAGCCTGCCCGCAGCCCATAGGCGTCGGAGCTCGCCGATCAGGACACGCTAGTCCCGCTCGTCGGTAAGCGCAGGTGTCTCGTGAAAGACTGGTCGACAGCCAATGGTGTCAGTCGAATGGACCGATGGACGAAACGGGGTGGGCGCGATGAAAAGGCACGTATGGATCACTTGTGGTGTGGTCATGATGCTCGCCGCTGGCGGGTGTAGCCAGAGTTCGGGTGGGGGTGCGGTACCGGATCCGACGGGATCCTCGGACATTCCGTTCCTGAGCGTTCGTGATGAGCCCGACGGCCCTATTTTGAACCCTGCGGTGGGTGGCGTAATTCAGGTGAACGAGCACAATTGTGTTGTGCTCGACGACAGACTCATTAGCGCCCCGCCAGGATCAGCGGTCATCGACGGTGGCACCGCCGTTGTCCTAGCCACTGTGGGAACCTACCGATTCGGTGAAGAGGTTCTCGCTGGAGGTATTCGAACCACGATCGACGAATTGGACGTGACAGAACTCCGGGACGCCTCAGTCAGATGCGGCACACCCAAAGTAGTAATCATTTACAGCCGAAGCCCCTGACCCACGGGCAACTAAAGTGGCTCTTCACAATTGAGGGTGTGGTGCTTTCCGGGTGTGGTCGGCGCGTCTCGGGGCTGTAGGGGTCGGGGTGTCCGCAGGATGGGGGTTTCTACGCCTACTCATCTAGGAGACCTCGACATGTCTGACGTTGCCTTCATGTGCCCTGATCTGACGACATTCGCCCGCCTAGATGGTCTTGGCGTCGAGGTGACGGGGCAGTGTCTTGAGCCTGATCGTGCGGTGTTGGCGTGGCGTGTGGTGGCCGCGGATGGTTGGTGTCGGCGTTGCGGCTGTCTGGGATCGGCGCGGGACTCGGTGGTGCGGGAGTTGGCGCACGAGCCGCTGGGCTGGCGCCCGACGACGTTGCAGGTCACGGTTCGCCGTTACCGGTGCAGCGGTTGTGGGCATGTGTGGCGCCAGGACGTGAGCTTGGCGGCAGCGCCTCGGGCAAGGCTGTCACGCGGTGGGCTGCGCTGGGCGTTGGAAGCCCTCGTGTGTCAACACCTCACCGTGGCCCGGATCGCTGAGGGTCTTGGGGTGTCGTGGAACACTGCGAACGCCGCGGTGCTGGCCGAAGGTAAGCGGGTGCTGATCGGAGACCCGGCCCGCTTCGACGGGGTGAAAGCGATCGGGGTTGATGAGCATGTGTGGCGCCATACCCGCCGCGGCGACAAGTACGTCACCGCGATCATCGACTTGACAGCGATCCGTGACGGCACCGGCCCGGCACGACTGCTGGACATGATCGAAGGCCGTTCCAAGAAGGCATTCCAGCAGTGGCTAGCGACTCGGGATCAAGCCTGGCGTGACGGTGGTGAGGTGGTCGCGATGGACGGCTTCACCGGATTCAAGACCACGACCAGCGAGGAACTACCCGAGGCGGTGACGGTGATGGACCCGTTCCACGTGGTGCGCCTAGCCGGGGACGCTCTCGACCGGTGCCGCAGACGCGTTCAACAAGACATTCATGGGCACCGAGGCCGCACACGCGACCCCCTTCTACAGTGCCCGGCGCACCCTGTCCACCGGCGCTGACCTGCTCACAGACACACAGAAACAACGATTGGCAGACTTGTTCGGCAACCGCGATCACGACGAGGTCGAAGTCGCGTGGGGTGTCTACCAGAAGATGATCGCCGCCTACCGGGAACCAGACCCGACCAAAGGCCGACAATAGATGAGCGCACTCATCGAATCCGGCAGCCAAGGAATCGCTGACACTCTCACCGAGATCCGCACCCTGGCCCGCGCCCTGAAGAAACGAACCAACAACATCCTGACCTACTTCGACCGGCCCAGAACCAGCAACGGACCCACAGAAGCGATCAACAGACGACTCGAACACCTACGCGGCTCAGCACTGGGATTCCGCAATCTCACCAACTACATCGCCCGATCACTCCTAGAATCCGGCAGATTCAGACCACAGAAACACCGCGGACTGTGAAGAGCCGGTTGACGCGCGTGGACCGCGCTGGGTGGGTTCGTCTGGCCCCGGTTCGGGGCGTGTATCCGCGCCCGGGCGGCTCGTAGGTGGTACTCGTGGTGGGTGGTACTCCCGCGCTTGCGCGGGTGGCGCGCATCCTGGTGGCCTGGTCGCGGAGCTGTTCGGCCACCGTTGCCGCGGGTTGGTGCCTGCTTGGGTGAAGGCTGGGTCGAGGGCTTGGCGGAGGCGGCGGGAGTCGCCGGTGGCTTGCGCGAAGAAGCGGGCGTTGACGAACTGGTCGCGGGCGGGCTGGCCGGGCACAAAGTGGGCCGCGTCGAGTCGGTAGCCGCAGTGGTTGGCCAATTGGGTGAAGAACGCGAACTGGCTGCGGGTGTTTCCTTCACGGAACACGTGAAGGACGTTGATTTCGGCCCACCGTTCGGCGTACTCGGTGAGAAACGCTTCCCGATCCAGTTGGCCAGCCTCGTGCGCGTTGATGAGGTTCACGCGTAGGAGGTGGTATTGCGGTTCCACGTTCCCGTCGAGCCGGTCGGCCGCGTAGTAGGCGTAAGCCACACGCTCCCCGAACGGGTCGACGACGTTCGCGCCCTTCTTGCTCATCGGCTCACCGATGGGCCAGGTGCGCTGCTGCCCGGCCCAGTCGTACACGTCTTGGAAGATGTGCCGGTGGATGGCCTTCATGTGGGCGTAGTCAAAATCCCCCACGATCGGTGATTCGCGTAGAGCATCGATCCTAATGGCCGCAACAAGTTCCTCAGATTCCCGCAGTTCGTCGGCGTTCGTTTTGCCGAGCTTGTTGTAGAGGACCCCGGTGTCGGGGTCGATGTAGGGATCGTCGTGGATCATTACCCGGCCCGGAACCGGGCTTCGATGTGGGCGAGGCCGCGTTCGCGGGCTTCGTCGCCGGTGATGATGCCGCGCGCGGCCTGGTAGCGCAGCTCGTTGAGGTACGGGTCGGTGACGACGTGGCCTGCGAGGTTGAGGGCCGCGTCACCGAAGGCCATATCTTCGAGGGCTTCCTCGTGACTGCGAGTGCCCTCCCCCGTGGCGGTCGGCGTGGTGTTTGTGGCGGGTGTGGTGGTGTTCATGGGTGCCTCCCGTGGTGTGGTTTCCAGTGTATCGGTTGGGTGTGACAGGTGGCCTGATGATCGTGGCCCGCGGGCCCGGTTAGGGCCGCGGGATGGGTGAGGGTCCCCCCGTTTGCCGGACACCTGATTATGCGGCTTGATCTTGCTCGGGGTTTGAACCGCCCTGGGTTTTGTTCCTAGGTTTTTGCGAGGGCACCGGTTGGTGTCTCGCTCTCGTGCGGGTTGGTGTCGTGGGCGGCCTCGAATTCGGTGGGGGTTCGGTAGTCGAGTTCGGAGTGCAGCCTGGTGTTGTTGTACCACCAAACCCAGTCCAGTGTCGCGAGTTCGACTTCCGCCACCGTTCTCCATGGCCGTCGCGGTTTGATCAGCTCGGTTTTGTAGAGCCCGTTGATTGTCTCGGCGAGAGCGTTATCGTAGGAATCTCCCACGCTGCCAACGGAGGGACGGATACCGAAATCGGCGAGCCGGTTGCTGTAGCGAATGGAAACATATTGAGCGCCGCGATCGCTGTGATGTATGAGACCGGTGAGATCGCTGTTGGCCTGCCAGCTGGCCATATTCAACGCCTCCAGAGGTAGCGCTTCGGTGGTCATCGTGGTTCGCACCGACCAGCCGACGATACGCCGAGAGAACACATCGGTGACGAAGGCGACATAAGCCATCCCTGACCAGGTCGGCACATACGTCATGTCTGAGACCCATAACCTGTTCGGCTCGGTCGCCGTGAAGTCACGCTCCACCAAATCCGCCGGGCACAAAGCCTGAGAATCCGGCCGGGTTGTGAACACTCGCCGGCCCCGACGCGCGCCCTGCAAGCCTAGGGATCGCATCAGCCGGGCGACCTGGTCACGGCCAACGAGCCAGCCCTCACGAGTCAACGCGGCGTGCATTTTGCGTACCCCATAGACCGAATAGTTCTGCGCATGAACACGCACAATTTCGTTACCGAGTAGCTCGTCACTGATCGACCTGTTCGATCGAGGCCGCGCCATGGCCGCGTGGAAGCCACGCGCGGTCATGAACCCACCTTCTGTCGCAGAAAGCACACGACAGATGGACTCGACCCCGAACTGGTCTCGATACGCCTGAACGTAAGAGATCATTTCAGAGTGGGACGGTCGAGTTCCGCTGCGAAAAACGCTGACGCTGTCCGCAGGATGTCATTAGCCCGCCTCAGCTCAGCAACCTCGCGTTTCAGGCGCCGAACCTCAGCATGCTCCTCACTAGTCATCCCCGGCCGATCCCCGGCATCAACCTCGGACTGACGTCTCCACCGGCGCAACGCTTCCGGGCTCATACCCAGCCAAGACGCAACATGACGAATCGCTTCGAACTCTGACTCAAAATCGCTCGACGAATCGTCCAACATGCGCAACGCGCGCTGGCGAAACTCCGGCGGATACTGACGTGGCATAGCTCCATCCTCCTAAAAGAGACGGAACAAAACCCAGGGCGGTTCACAACGTCGAGATTCCCTGCATGACGAAACACGTACACAGCCACCAACACGACACCAGCTAGCGTCCAGAAGAAGTAGTCAGCGGGAGGCGGCAACAGAGTCAGAGGTACCGCAAGGACAGCTGCGATCGGAGGGTACGTGAAAGGCAGCCAAGCACCCGTCTCCTGCCCAAACTCAGGGTCGTACAGGTACGGGTGTCCACTCATAACCGCCTCGCCCGCGGCCCGATAAACAGCGAGATCAATCGGTCCCGGAGGAAGCGTCAACCGCCACACCAAAGCTGCATACAACACAACAGCAATGAACGTGAACCCCCAGACCGCAACCGATCGGCGACTCCAGAGTGCGCCGAGCTTACTCACCGATCTGGCCCACAGACACCCTGACGGTGTCACGGGGCGTGACCATGTCTGTGAACGCTCGCTGCATGATGCACTCGAGATCCATCCGGATGTGTCCTCCCGTATCTCGAAATTTTCGGTCGCAGCTACCACCTCTACCGCGCTAAATGCTCTCCCCGGATATGACACCTCCGCTTGCTGACAGCAATCCTCCAACTACACAGCGACGGACATGTCTGACCAATGGCCCTGGAATGCATCCTAGTGCGATCGCAGCATCTCGGAAGCTGCAGCTAGGGAGTCGGGGGGCGGAGGTTGGCGAGGATCTCGTCGTCGGCAGCGAGCAGGCGAGCAATGTCGTCACCCATGACGATGGGAACGCCGAGAGATTCGGCCTTCATCAGTTTGGATCCCGCTGCTTCTCCGGCAACAACTGCGGAGGTCTTCTTTGACACCGACGAAGTGACCTTGGCCCCCTTCGAGGTGAGAGCGGCCGAGAGGTCATCCCGGGTGAAGCCCTCGATTGACCCAGTGATCACGATTGTCAGGCCAGCCAGGCTAGTGTCGGAGCCAGTAGCTGGTTGGTCCTCGAAGCTCACTCCAGCTGCGCGCCACTTGCGCACGATGTCCTTGTGCCAGTCAACCGCTGCCCACTCGTGGAGCGATTCGGCAATGACGCTGCCCACCCCCTCCACTGCCGCGAGTTCCTCGATGCTTGCGTCCTCAATGGCCGCCAGTGAGCCCAGTTCGCGCGCAAGCGCTTGCGCTGCGCTCGGCCCCACGTGTCGGATTGACAACGCCACCAGAAATCGCCACAGCGGTTGACCCTTGGCCTTGTCGAGTTCCCGCAACAGGGTGCTGGCATGTTCTGTGAGCTCGCGCGAACCGTCGTCGCCGGAATGGCGAGTGAACGTGGGTGAACGGAGGAGAATCTCTTCGTTCAGGCCGAACAAGTCACCTTCGTCGTGGATGAGGCCCTCGGCCAACAGTGCGACAGCCGTCTGCCAACCGAGACCTTCAATATCAAGTGCCTTGCGGGAACCAAGATGGAACAGTCTCTCCCGTAACTGGGCGGGACATGTCTGCGCATTCGGGCACCGAATGTCGGCATCGCCAGCCTTCTCCGGGCGCAACGCCGTGCCGCACTGGGGGCAGCAAGTTGGCATCACGAAGGGGCGTTCGCTGCCGTCGCGCACTTCCACGACCGGCCCCAGGACTTCGGGGATGATCTCTCCGGCTTTGCGCAGGAATACCATGTCTCCGATCAATACCGCTTTGCGTTCCACTTCCTGCGCGTTGTGCAGCGTCGCCATCTCGACAGTCGTCCCGGACACGTGAACAGGTTCCATCACCGCGAACGGAGTGACGCGCCCTGTGCGGCCCACATTGACGCGGATGTCCAACAGTCGGGTTCGTACAACTTCTGGCGGATATTTGAACGCAATGGCCCACCGCGGTGCTCGCGAAGTATGGCCGAGTTCCTGCTGCCCGGCGATGTCGTCAACTTTGATGACGATTCCGTCGATGTCGTAGTCCACCGAATGGCGGTGAGTGTCGTAGTGGTCGATGAATGCGAGCACTTCGGCTTCTGATGCCGCCACGATCGTCGAGTCGGCGGTGGGCAGGCCGTAGGCGGCGAGAACGTCGTAGGCCTGGGACTGGCGACTGAACACACCTTCGGCACCCTGTCCGATGCCGTGGACGACAAGGCGCAGCGCGGCCAATGCCCTCGTTGCCCGGTTCCAGTCGGCTTCGGCACGGGCCACACGAGCAGCCGCCCTGGTGGCGGTCGCCGACTCCGGTCGGGCCCGGGCCAGCGACTCGCGTGCCTTGTCGAGTTCGTGCCGGCGCGGGTCCATTCGCTGCCGGAGTGTGCCAGCGGCCGCGTTACGCGGATTCGCGAACGGGGTGCGGCCGAGTTCCAACACCTGTTGATTGACCTTCTCGAAGTCCTCGGCGCGGAAGTACACCTCGCCCCGAACTTCCAACACCTCCGGCGGATGCTGACCGTCTTCCACACTCAAGCTGGTGGGGATGGCGGTGAGGAACTCAACGTTCGTGGTGATGTCTTCCCCGACCCGACCGTCACCGCGGGTCGCGAGCGATTCGAGCCAGCCGTGACGATAGATGAGGTTGACTGCAAGCCCGTCAACTTTCAGCTCGCACAAGAATTCGGTGTCCGTGCCGAGTCCGCTCTGGATGCGGGCAAACCAGGCGTGCAGTTCCTCGCGGGAGAACGCGTTGTCCAGGCTGTACATCCGACGCAGGTGAGCGATGGGCGCGAACGCTTCTGACGCAGATCCCCCGACGGTCTGGGTCGGGGAATCGCCGGTGATCAGTCGGGGGTGGGCCGTCTCGAGCGCCACAAGTTCTCGGTACAGGATGTCGTATTCGTCGTCGGAAATCGTGGGGGCATCGTGCTGGTAGTAGGCGATGCGTGCCTGCTCGATCAGGTCAACGAGCTCCCTCCAGCGGGAACGAACCTGTGCATCGGCGTCACTCACGAATGGCCCTGCTTTCTGGTCGCGGCCCGGCGCTCTCGAACGTCAGGCTCGGAACTGCCGTGGATGGCACCCTCAGCGTAGGCCGAAGCGGTCGCCGCTAGCCGACCGAACGCCTCCTGGACGGATTCCCAACCATTGAGACCGGCCAGTCCGCAGGTCGGGGAAAGCACGAGCTGACCGCCGAGATCAGTCTGGCCAACTACGGCTTCTAACCGGCGCACCGGATCGAGGCGTTGGCGGGTGCTGCGATCGGCAGAGGTCACATCGATGCCCAGAATCACCTGGGTTCCGGCCTCCCACAGGGCCCCGATCGCGGCCTCCTGATCCCAGGTACGCCCGATGGTGCCGTCCCAGCTGATGGCCCTGAATCCTGCCTGTGCCGCGCTTGCCAGCGGAACGTGCCCTCCGCAGCAATGCAGAGCCAAGTCGACGTGTTCGTCGGCGAAGAATGCCACATCGGCGGCCCACGCTGACTCGACGGTCCGGGCGGCCACCGGTGCTACCACCGACCGGCCGCTCTGGGTGGAGACTCTGCCTGCCAGGACAGCGGGCACTGAAGGCTCATCGACTTGCATCTGGAGCTGGACTACCGGCGCGTCACGACGGATCCGGCGCGCCAGCTCAGCGCCAGCGACCCGCATGACCGCCACGAGCTCAGCAGTGGCTCCCGGATCGGAAAGAATCGGTTCACCGTTGGGCAGTTCCACATGGGCTGCGAGAGTCCACGCTCCCGCCATGGTCGCTCGTAGGGTGCCCGAGTGGGAAGCCCATTCACCAGCGACAGCCTCCCAGTCGCGTTGCAACCATGACACCCCCGCCGACATCGCCGGGGTGCGGGTTTGACGATGGTGGCCAGCTAGCCGCCATCCGGTTGGCGTAGTCTCGGCCGAGAAGTCCGCCGACACGAGGCTGCTCAGCGCCAGCGCCCTCCCCAACATGTCCGCCCCCGGCCCGCGCTCGGGCAACTCGGGAATCGTGGGACATTCCCCGAGTTCGCCGGCGACCACGGCGCACGCCTGGACCGGGTCGGTCCCGGGCAAAGAACCCAGGTGGGTGAAGCTAGGTGAGAGTCGGGTGAAACCATCCGAGTGGTTCATGTTTCCACCCTAGTTGCCTACTAGGCTCTTGCAACGTGGCCGACAGTGTGCAGGTGGCGGGGGTGCTGATTGTCATTCCCGCCTGGACGCCTTTCGCGGCTGTCGGCGTGGCGGGCCTGTCCGGTGCGACGTTTGCTGCTCGGCGCGGCTTCGACGTGGTGGGAGTTGTGGGGCTTTCGATTGCCACCGGTCTTGGCGGCCTTCTGCTGCGCGACATCCTGCTCGAACAAGGAACTCCCGTCGTCCTGTCCAACCCCATGTATCTCGCGGTCGCCGCCGTGACCGCCGTTGTCGGTTTCTTGTTCGCTGGCCTGATCGCCCGCCTGACAAGTGTGGTCGTTGTCCTCGACGGGTTGGCAATGGGGTTCTTGTGCACGCTCGGGGCTGCCAAGACGATCAACGTGGGATTGAGTGCGAGTTCGGCGGTCTTTGTCGGGGTGGTGACGGCCGTTGGAGGATTGCTCCTGCGAGATGTCTTGAGCGGCACTGCTCCGCAGATCGTGCGCCCGGGATCGTTCCTGGTCTTCCCTGCTCTCGTCGCCACCATCGCCTACGTCGTGTTGGTCAGTTGGGACAGCGCCAACGATGCGGTGGCCCAGCTCGCTGCGATGCTGATTGCCCTCGGTTTGCGGGCCGGCGCGTACTGGCGGGGCTGGCACACAGCGACTGCCGCCGAAATGTCTGACCGAGTGTGGGGATTCTGGTACCACAGCAAGAAGAAGGTCAAGAAAGTCATGGGTGCCGATCCTCACACGGGCACTCATGAGTTCGACACATCCGGGATCGACCGCGATTTCATCGGCCGAACATCGGGGCGGCCACCCATCACCCTGACGGCCCCAGAAGACACCGGACCGGTCAAGAAGCAGCCGCCTGAGGACCTTCCGTGATCGGGGAGGCGGCGCTCGCGGTCGCACTCATTCCCGACCAACTCGTCATTCCCGGCTTCATGGAAAGCGCCTCAATCATCATTGGCGGAGTGACCGGCGCAATGCTGGCAACTCGCAAGGGGTTCGACCCGGTGGGGGTGCTGCTCATCGCCTACTGCACGGCGGTCGGTGGTGGCCTGGTGCGCGACATTCTGATCCAGGCGGGAGTCCCAGCGGTCCTCCAGCATCCCTCGTACCAGTTCTACGCCACGTTGGGCGCGGTCGTCGGCCTGTTCTTCGCGAAGGGGGCTGCCCGCTACACCGCAACGTATGACTTCTTCAACGTCATCATGCTCGGGGTGTGGGTGCTCCTCGCGTGTGACCTGGCAATGGCCAAGGGCCTGGACTTCGTGCCGACTGTCTTTATGGGAACCATCGCAGCTGTGGCTGGCGGTCTGCTGCGCGATGTGTTGTGTCACGACGTCGCCGAGTTGCTGCAACCGGGAGTGATGTACTCCGTCGCGGCGTTTTTGTCAGCAACTATCTACACGTCGCTCATGTGGATCCAAGTCACGCCGTTGACTGCCCAGTTGACCGCCTTGATTGTCGCGTCGAGCGTCCGATTCGCTGCCATCACTTTCCAAGTACAAACCCCAATGCCCTACGACGTGTCCGAGCATCTCGCCCAGCGCTGGCGCCAGTACCGTGGTCGCCGATCAACCGCTTCGGCCTAACCCACCTCGGCCAAGGCAGCGTCAGTGTGGGGCATGTAAGTGTTGGGACCTCAGGTGCAACGGGTGGCGCTGATGGTGGCAGACCCGACCACGCGAGTGTCGTCATAGACGACCATCGTCTGACCCCGCGCCACCGAGCGGATCCGCTCGGGCAGCCTCACTCCCAGCCGATCCGAGCCCGCTTCCGAACTCATCTCAATCACAGTCGCCGGCGCGGATTCCCCGTGGGCACGGATCTGAACGTGGCAATCGGCCCCGGGTGGAAGCGGCTGATCCGCGAGCCGCACCTGCTCACCCCACATCTCGTCCACCCACAACAGGCTCGGTGGGCCGACCTCAACGATTCGGCTGTCAACGTCGACGGCCACCACGTAGCGGGGAGCCCCGTCGGGAGCCGGAGTTCGAACGTTGAGCCCCTTGCGCTGCCCGACGGTGTAGCGGAATGCCCCGTCGTGTTCGCCAATGACGCTACCGGTCGTGACGTCGACAATCTGGCCGGGCTGATCGCCGAGTTTGTCGCGTAACCACGCGGCCGTGTCACCAGAGGGGATGAAACAGATGTCGTGACTGTCGGGCTTACGCGCAACGAGCAACCCTCGACGTTGGGCTTCTTCGCGGATTTCGGGCTTGGTGGTGTCGCCGAGGGGGAACAGGCTGCGCGCCAACTGATCCTGGGTCAAGACGCCCAAGACGTAGGACTGGTCTTTCGCGTGGTCGACTGCCCGATGCAGTTGGTAACGGCCGTCGCTGTCAAGTCGCCGCTGCGCGTAGTGGCCGGTACACACCCCGTCGAAGCCCAGTGCAAGCGCCCGGTCGAGTAATGCCGCAAATTTGATCTTCTCATTACATCGCATGCAGGGGTTAGGGGTTCGTCCGGCGGCGTACTCACTGACAAAATCGTCGATCACACCCGCTCGAAATTCCTCGGACAGGTCCCACACGTAGAAGGGGATCCCCAAGATGTCGGCGGTGCGGCGGGCGTCTCGGGCATCGGACAACGTGCAGCAGCCGCGCGAACCGGGACCGCCCGCTTGCGGGTCCGACGACAAAGCCAAGTGGACACCGAGCACTTCGTGGCCGGCGTCAATGGCCCGAGCGGCGGCCACTGCGGAGTCCACCCCGCCAGACATGGCGGCAACAATGCGCACAGCCGCTCCTCACGTTCGTATTCGGCACGAGTGGGCGAAACAGGATCCGCTCGGGCCTCACGCCACAGTAAAAGACTTCGATGCGTCAGCTGCTTGGGCCACAGCGGCGGGAAACGCCGTCACCAAAGACTGTACGTCATTGTCGGTCGAGGGCCACCCGAAGCTCACTCGAATTGCGGCGGCAGCGAGCTCGGGGCCCATACCGGTGGCGAGCAGAACCGGCGACACGCGGGTCACACCAGCTGCACACGCGCTACCCGCCGAGCACCAGATGTTCTCGCGATCCAAGACCATGAGGAGCACTTCGGCCCGAACCTCCGGGATGACGACTGAAGAAATCGACGGCAGCCGGTCAACGTCTTCCCCGGTGACCGTCGCCGCCGGGCAGATCGAGTGCAGGGATGACTCCCAGTGCTGCCGGTATTGCTCCACCCGCCGATTCGTCTCTTCCAGGTCGGAAGCGTGGGCAGTGACGGCGGCAGCGAATGCGGCGATCAAGGCCGTCGGGGTCGTTCCCGGCCGAACGCCGAACTCTTGCTTGCCGCCACGGGTCAAAGGGGGAATCGCCGAACCGTCCTGGGGTGTGATCAGCGCCCCGATTCCCATTGGGGCTCCGAACTTGTGGCCGGACACGGCCATCGATGCGTTCGGCACGACCCACTCGTCGGGGCGAAGCCAGGCAGCGGCCTGCACGGCGTCACAGTGGAAGGCAATCTGGTTGTCCGCGCACCATTGCGCGATGATGCCCGTCGGCTGGATGGTTCCGAGTTCGTTGTTGGCAGCCATCACCGCGACCACACTCAGCCGGTCGCGGTTGCGTATCAGCAACTCCAGCGAGCCTTCCACGTCCAGGACGCCTTCGGAACTTACCGGCAGTCGCAGAATGCGATCGGATCCTGCTGCGGCTTCGGCGGCACCCGACACGCTCGGGTGCTCGATGGCGGAAATGGCGATGAGGTCGCGGGTGGGTTCTGCTCGTCGGTGGGAGCCTTGGATGGCGAGATTGTTGGCTTCGGTTCCACCCGAGGTGAAGATCACTGTCGAGGCGTGAACGCCCCAGTAGCAAGCTACGGAATCGCGGGCTTCCTCGATCCAGCGTCGTGCTGCCCGGCCAGCACCGTGAACACTCGATGGATTGCCGGTGGCCTCCACGACATCCGCGAATCGTTGAGCCGCCGCTGGCCGGACAGCAGTGGTGGCGGCGTGATCGACATAAATACCGTCCACACCGCCACCGGGAGCGCGCTGGGAGTTCACCTGCTCAGTCTAGACGGGGAGCTTCCCGTCGTCGTGACAGATGAACTGCATGCTGCTAGCCCTTGCGTGCCTTGATCTCGTCGACGAGTTGGGGCACGACCTCGAACAGATCGCCCACCACGCCGAAATCGGCGAGCTCGAAGATGGGGGCTTCGGGATCTTTATTGACAACTACGATCGTCTTGGATGTCTGCATTCCCGCGCGGTGTTGGATGGCTCCGGAGATGCCGTTGGCGATGTAGAGCTGCGGCGACACGGTCTTTCCGGTTTGCCCCACCTGGTATTGGTGCGGGTACCAGCCAGCGTCGGTGGCGGCGCGGGATGCACCCACGGCCGCACCGAGCAAATCGGCTAGCTCTTCCATCAGGTTGAACCCTTCAGCCCCGCCCACACCGCGACCGCCCGACACCACGATCGGTGCCTCGCTCAGTTCCGGACGGGAACTGGTCTTCTCCTCGACTCGGTTCTTGACCGTCGCGAGTCGAGCGGAGTCGCTCAGGGACACCGAGACAGCGGTCTGGGTGCCAGCCCCGGCGGCAGCCTCAGCAGCCACCGAATTGGGGCGAACGGTGATGATCGGCGTGCCACTGGACACTTTCGACGTGACGATGACTGCACCACCGAACACCGACTGGGTTGCTGCACCGCCCTCGGCGATTCCGACCGCGTCCGTGATGACCCCACTGTTGGCCTTGACGGCGAGTCGACCGGCGATCTCTTTGCCGTCGGGAGTCGAGGCAATGAGAACTGCGGCGGGCCGCTTGTCGGCGATTAGCTGGGCGAGAACGTCGGCCACGGGAGCTACCGGATGGTTGGTCAGCTCAGCATCGGCAGCTACGTAAATCTGCTCGGCACCGTATTCGGCGAGCGTGCCGGCCGCCTGATCCACGCCGCTGCCAACGAAGACGGCACTCGGCGTTCCGAGGGTCCGTGCCGCTGTCAGCAGTTCGAGGCTTACCTTCTTGACTGCACCGTCTTGGTGGTCGACGAGAACGAGTACTTCAGCCATGATTGAACGCTCCTCTAGATGAACTTCTGCGCGGACAGGTAGTCGGCGATCTTCTTGCCGCCATCGCCCTCGGCGGTCACGACGGTGCCAGCGGCGCGAGGTGGAGCGTCGGTGAACTCCACGACCTCAGTGGCCGAGCCAGCAGCACCGACCTGGGTGGCTTCCACGCCGAGATCGGCCAGGGACACAGTCTCGACGGGCTTCTTCTTGGCGGCCATGATCCCCTTGAACGATGGGAAACGCGGTTCGTTGATCTTCTCGACGACCGAGATGACCGCGGGCGTTGAGCCTGCTACCTCGTCGTAGCCGTAGTCAGCGATACGCTTGATGGTGACGTCGCTACCAGCCACGGTCACCGAGCTGGCGAAAGTCAACTGGGCCGCGCCGAGTCGTTCAGCCACCATGGCCGGAACCACGCTCATCCGCGCATCGGTGGACTCAGAGCCGAAGATGACCAGGTCGAATCCCTTGCCTTCGAGGGCCTTGGCCAGAACCAGCGAGGTTGCGAGAGCGTCGGAGCCCTTGATCGCTTCGTCGGTGACGTGGATCGCGGCATCGGCGCCCATGCTGAGGGCCTTACGAACCGTCTCGGTGGCCTTGTCGGGGCCAACACTCACCACGACGACCTCACCGCTATTGGCTTCAGCGATCTGCAGGGCCTCTTCGACTGCGTACTCATCGAGCTCATTCATGACTCCATCAACCGACGCGCGGTCAAGGGTCTTGTCGTTGGGGTCAAGCTTCTTTTCGGCCCATGTATCAGGAACCTGCTTGACACAGACAGCGATCTTCATGGTCGGGGTCGACCTCCTGATCTGATCTTCGAACGGATGGTCCGGCTCGTGGCGGTGTTGCGCGAGGGTTGACCAGTGTTCAGACGAACCCTCAATGAGCCTTGCTGGCAAGGTTACCCATCGGTAACTAGTGGCAGATCGAGGACCCCCTGCATCGGCTATCGTGGGTCCGTGCCGCCACCGTCCGACGACTCCGACCGCTCAGGTCCTCAAGGCCTCGCGCTCACCGGGGAACGCACTGTTCCCGGAATCGCGGAGGAAAACTACTGGTTTCGACGGCACGAGGTGGCCTACGAGTGGCTAGTGGAGTTTCTGCCCTCCCGACTGTCTAGTAGCGGTGGCCCCGAGAACCGCGTCATCGTCGATGCCGGTTGTGGGGAGGGCTACGGGTGCGCACTGCTGTCTCAAGGTCTCGACGCTCAAGTGGTCGGCCTCGAACTCGACGACGCTGCCCTGGCCCATGCCCGGGCCCGATACGCCACCAACACCTGCCAGTTCGAGTCGGCCAACCTTGACGCTTGGCCCCTTCCCTCAGACAGTGCCCACTGCATGGTGAGTCTGCAGGTATTGGAACATCTGTGGAACGTGCCGGCGTTTTTTGCTGAGACTTTGCGGGTCGTGACCCCGGGTGGAACTATCGCGGTGGCAACGCCCAATCGGTTGACATTCTCCCCGGGGCTGGGCCGGGGAGAAACTCCCACCAACCCGTTTCACGTTGAGGAATTCGACGCCGAACAACTGAGGAGCCTTTTCGAGCAGGCCGGATTCGCGGACGTCACTGTCTGGGGACTGCACCATTCGCAGTGGCTCGCCAGCTTCCGCAGCTCCCGCGGGGACATCGTGGCCAGCCAAGTGCACCATGCTCTCAACGGGACGCCGTTCGACCCCGAACTAGCTGAATTGGTGAGTTCGGTGACCGTCGACGACTTCGTCATCGACAGCGGCGAGACACACTCGCTCTCGGACAGTCTCGACCTGATCGTCACGGCCGTGTGCCCCTTGACTCACGCTGTCCAGGGCTGAAGGTGCTGCCGTGAATCGTGGTACGCCAGTCGGTGAGCCGCTGGGAACGTTGTGCCTCGTGCTCCATAGCCACCTGCCATGGCTGGCCCACCATGGCAACTGGCCAGTGGGTGAGGAATGGCTCTACCAATCCTGGTCGGCGTCGTATATCCCGTTGTGTGAGCAGCTGGACCGGCTCGCTGACCGGGGCCACCGCAACGTCCTGACCCTCGGTGTCACCCCAGTCTTGCTGGCTCAGCTCGATGACCCTTACTGTCTGGAAGCTGAACACACCTGGCTGGGGTTCTGGCAGGAACGGGCTGATGCCCTCGCCGTGGATCGGGATCCGGCGCTCGCGGCGGTGGGCAGTTACGAATCGGACCTGGCCCGGTCTGCGATCTCGCGATTTGAACAGTCGTGGCGCCACGGAGGGTCCCCCGTGTTGTCACGTCTGGCCCACTCAGGTGTCGTGGAACTTCTCTCCGGACCCGCCACCCACCCGTTCCAACCACTGTTGCCTGACCCCCTCGTGCACTACGCACTGGAGGCAGGCAGGGCCGACTGGTCGACGCGGCTAGCCGTGGCTCCGGGCGGAATTTGGGCCCCCGAATGCGGCTACCGGCCGGGACTAGAAGACGTCTACGCCGATCACGGCGTCACCCATTTCGTGGTTGACGGGCCCACTTTGCGCCATGTGGGTCGTTCCACTGACGCCGCCTGGACTGTGGGTGACACACCGGTCGTAGTTTTTGGCCGGGATCTCGAGGTCACGTATCGGGTGTGGTCACCGAAGAAGGGCTACCCCTCGGGCAGCTGGTATCGAGACTTCCACGCTTACCACGATGCCAGCGGGCTACACACCGTTCGGGTGACGTCAACCCGCACGCCCGCGCATCAGAAACGGCCCTACGAGCCAGCGGGCGCTCAAGCCGCGGCCCGCCGAGACGCAGCGGACTTCGTCGCCACCGTCCGACGCCGACTCGAAGCCATCCGACGGGAGACGGGAGAACGCGGGCTGGTCGTGGCGGCCTACGACACGGAGTTGTTTGGTCACTGGTGGCATGAAGGGCCACAATGGCTCGCCCACGTCATCGAGATGCTCCCCCGGGCGGGTATCGAGACCAACACTCTGGCCGGGGCGATAGCTGACGGCCACGTGGCTGGCACGGTCCACCCAGAGCCGAGTTCCTGGGGCTCGGGCAAAGATTGGAGAGTCTGGGACGGCCCAGCCGTTGAATACATGGTCAGCGACAACCACCACCTCGCCAAGCGTTGGGCCGACCTGGTCTCGCATCATCGGCATGCCTATCGAGACGGTCAGCGAGAAGTGTTCTCTGCCTTGAACAACACCGCCCTGTTGGCGGTAGCCAGCGACTGGGCGTTCATGGTCACCAAGGACTCCGCGGCTGACTATGCCCGAGCCCGCCACGACGCCCACCACCGTGACTTCACTCGCCTCGCTGGCGCCATCGACGACGGTGCGTGGGAGCATGCCCGGGCAGTGGCGCGCGAATTGGCCACTCGCGATCGACCCTTCGGTCGCCTCCCATCCGCAGGCAGCATCTGATGCACATCGTGCACTTGAGTTGGGAGTTTCCCCCCGTCATCTACGGCGGACTCGGTCGCCACGTGACCGCTCTGACTGCCGCCCAAGCCCGGGCTGGCCACCAGGTAACGGTCTTCACGTCGCGCGCCCCGTCCACTCCGGCCCGCCATACTGTCAACGGCGTGAACGCAATTCGAGTTCGCCCTCCGAGTTCCCACGTGCCGCGCGAACCCGACGCCCTCGTGGACTGGACGCTGGAACTCGATTCGCGCATGGCGGATGCGGTATTGAATCACCTGCCGACCCTCGAGCCCGACATCGTGCACGCCCACGACTGGGTCGTGGAAGCGAGTAGCTACGCTGCCCGCACCGTGGCGGACGTGCCGTTGGTGACGACGATGCACGCCACCGAGGCCGGTCGACACCAGGGCTGGATCACCAACGACTTGTCGCGCACGATTCATGGCCTCGAACAGCGCATCGTGCACCGGTCAGCTCGGGTCATCGCTTGTTCCCGAGCGATGTCGCGGGAACTCGTGACTGCATTCGCCTTACCGGAGGCAACCATCGCTGTGGTCGCTAACGGCGTGGACTTACCCCATCGCGGCCGGTACCGCCCTGAGGTGCAGTCTCCCCACGTCGTGTTCATCGGCAGGCTCGAGTGGGAGAAGGGTGTCCACGTCCTCATCGACGCTTTCGTGACGGTCCTTCGGCGATATCCGAACGCGCACTTGACGATCGCTGGAACCGGGACGTACGAGCAGGCCTTGCGCGCCCAGGCCACCGAACGCCTGCCCGCAGGCGTCGTGACCTTCTCAGGCTGGCTCAACGATGCCGAGTTGACTACCTTGCGACAGTCGGCCACGTGTATCGCAGTTCCTTCGGTATACGAGCCGTTCGGACTGGTGGCATTAGAAGCTGCAGCTGCAGAAGTGCCGGTTGTGGTGTCAGACGCGGGCGGGCTATCCGACATCGTCACCGACCCGGTGACCGGCAGAGTTCATCCGGCTGGCGACGTTTCCGCCTTGGCAGCTTGTCTCGTCGAGACCATCAACGATGCTCCGGCTGCCCGGGAACGAGCCGCTCGACTCCGGGAGATCGTCGTTCGTGACTACACGTGGGCGTCAGTGAGCGCGCACACCGGGCAGGTGTACGCCGACGCGCTTCAAGCCCATCTGGCTGGTGCGGCAGACAACGACCCGAGCCTGCCCGGCCGCGTCCACCAGAACGTACTGACGGGCGAGCTGGCTCCCTAAACGGCAAGGTGGCCGTCGCGCAGTCAGGAGACGGGGATCTGGTCGCGAACGTCGGTGGTGACTGGGTCAGGGGAGACTGGGTCAGGGGTGGCCGCCTCAGCCAGCGAGGGTTCGACGGTGGCGGGCTCGGCTGCCTGGTCGGCTGCGGCTTTCGTTTTGCGGGCAATATCAGCAATCGCTTCGCGTCGAGCCGCGTCTGCCTCGTAGGCCGCTGCCCGGTCTTTGAGTAGCCGCGCTGGCACTCCCCCCATGACGCTCAACTCCGGCACGTGCCCCCGCACAACACTGTTGGCGGCAAGTACGCAGCCCCGTCCGACTTGAGTCCCGCGCAGAACGCTCACCTTGGTGCCGATCCACACGTCGGGGCCGATACGAACGGGACTCTTGACCAGGCCCTGGTCGGTGATGGGTCGATGAATATCGTCAAAGACGTGGTCAAAATCGCAGATATACACCCAGTCGGCGATGATTCCCTTGCCGCCGATTTCGACGTCCAGGTAACTCTGCACCGTGTTGTGTCGACCGAATACCGTCTTGGATCCGATGCGGAGGGTCCCTTCGTGGGCTTGGATGGTGTTTCCTGGCCCGAAGTGCACCCACTTTCCGATGATGACGCGGCTGTACCCTCGTCGGGCAGTGATGCGGGTGCCTTTTCCGAGGAACACGAAGCCCTCGGTGACGATGTGCGGGTAGCGCAGACGAAACCACAAGAAGCGCGCGTAACGGGCGAGGTAGAACGGCGTCCAGGCCCGATTCCGCACAATCCACCGCAGCGACGCCCACGTGAAGTACCGCGCCTGCCGCGGGTCCCGGTTCCTCCGAAATGCCATAAGTGCGTCGCCTAAGCGGGTTTGGTTCCTACGACGCTGACGTTGTAGAACAGTTCGTCGGGGACAACCTTGTCAACGACGGCAGCATCGAAGCGCGACAACGCCGTCCAGCCGCCATAGGCGAACTTGGCCCAGTTCCAACCCAGCACGCCCGGCTGCAATGCCGCTTCGAGCGTGCGCACCGGCCAGCCGAACCATGAAGCGAGCAGTTCTTCGGTCACCGTGTCGACGTCGATCGCTCCGGCGCGCAGGGCCGTCCGTCGCAAGGCCGCCGGATCGAAGGTGTGCAAGTCCACCACGGATTCGAGCCGGGCCGCTCGGCTCGACTCTTCTAGCTCGCCCTGAGTGCGCGTGTAGCGCTGCCCAACGCCGGGCAGTTGACCGAAGCGGCTCGCGGCCCACCAGGTCGCCCGCGACAAGCGCCGCGCCACGTAGTCGCCCCGCTCGGTGGGTTCGCCACAGAACACAAAACGACCACCGGGCCGCAGGACTCGCAGGCACTCGCGCAGAGCCTGCTCGACGTCCGGAATGTGGTGCAGGACCGCATGTCCGATCACGAGGTCGAACGAATTGTCGTCGTAGGGAATGCTCTCCGCGTCGGCGACTCGGCCGTCCACCTCGAAGCCGAGGCCCTTGGCATTGCGTTGGGCCACTTCGACCATTCCCGCAGAAATGTCAGTGACTGCGGCTTCCTGCATGACGCCAGCTTGGTGCAGGTTCAAGGTGAAGAATCCGGTGCCGCAACCGATCTCCAACGACCGCTGGTAGGGCCAGTTTTCCGACCCGGCGACTGCTTCGAAACGGTCGCGGGCGTACTCAATGCACCTCTCGTCATAGGAGATAGACCACTTCTCGTCGTATGTGGTCGCTTCCCAGTCGTGGTAAAGGATGTTGGCCAGGCGCGGGTCCTTCCAGGCCTGCTCCAACTGCTCTTCAGTGATCTCGGTGGTTGTCGTGCTCACTTAGGTACTCATTCCTCGTCGGTGCGGATCGGGTAGCTTGCGCTGCGCCGCTCTAGTTTCCTTCAAACGTTGCTTTGCCGGGACCGTTTTCGATGAATGACCGCATTCCCCGCTCCTGGTCGTGAGTGGCGAAGAGGTCAGAAAACTGCATGCGCTCGATCTCCAGGCCAGTCAAGAGGTCGACTTCGAGGCCACGATCAATCGCAACCTTCGCCGCCCGCAGCGCATAGGGCGGTCCTACTGCTAGCCGCCGAGCTAGGTTCATGGCCGCGTCGAGCACATCGTCAGGTGCCACTATCTGATCGACGATTCCTAGCGACAGGGCTTCTTCGGCCCCGACCATCCGACCGGTGAAGATCAGTTCTTTGGCTCTGGCCGGGCCGATGAGGCGGGGAAGCCGCTGGGTTCCCCCGGCCCCTGGAATGATGCCGAGCAGAATCTCGGGCAGACCAACTTTCACGTTATCGCCGGCGATACGGATGTCCGCGCACAGGGCCAGTTCCAGGCCACCGCCGAGAGCGTATCCGGTGATGGCAGCGATCACTGGCTGGCCGATACCGGCAACGGCGCTGAAGGCTGCCGAAATACCGCGGGAGCGATCCACCATCGTCAAGTGGTCCCATTCGGCCATCTCTTTGACGTCGGCACCGGCTGCGAACACCTTCGGTCCGCCGTGCAGCACCACCACGCGAATGTCTCGCCGATCATTGATCGCTCGCGCCAAGGCACCGAGCTCCGCCTGCACCTGAGTGCTCAGGGCATTCATTGGGGGACGGTTGAGTGTGACGACAGCGATCGAGTCGGAAACCTCGATAGTCACGTGTTCGAGCTCAGATGCCAGGGTGTCCACACTGGGATTGTCCACTCCGCAAGGCTAACTGGTACCTGGTTTGCCGATACGCCCACCCACACCGTACGTCAGGCGATCACACCAACGGGTCGGGCACACTACGATCACCACCACTTGCCTAACCGATGACTGACGGCCACTAGTGGCCCCCAAGGAGACAACCACGATGACGGATTCCGTCACCACCCACGTTTCCCTTCCCGGATCCCGCGAACCGCTCGGCGTCACCGTCGACGGCGATGGCGTCAACGTCGCAGTGTGGAGCCCGGAAGCCTCATTTGTCGAGTTCTGCGTGTTTGATGAAGATAGAGAAGAACGACGCATCGAACTGGCCGAGACGGACTTCCATGTGTTCCACGGCCACATTCCTGGACTCGGGGCCGGGACTCGCTACGGGTTCCGAGCCCATGGGCCGTGGGCACCCGAGCACGGCCACCGATTCAACCCGCATAAGCTGCTGCTCGACCCGTATGCCCGAGCTATCGACGGAACTCTGCGGCTCGGAACCGAACTGTTCGCCCATCGCGGCCTCGACGACCACATCATCAACCACGGGGATTCCGGCCCACTCGTTCCCTTATCGGTTGTAGTTGACGACCATTTCGATTGGGAAGGAGTTGACCACCCTCGGGTTCCGTGGTCGGAAACGGTCCTCTACGAGATGCACGTCAAGGGATTCACCCGCCAGCATCCCGACATCCCTGATGACATCCGCGGCACCTATGCTGGCCTCGCCCATCCGGTCGCTGTGGACTACCTGCGCGACCTCGGTGTGACGTCGGTTGAGCTTCTACCCATCCATCACTTCATTGACGAGATTCCGCTCTTGGAACGGGGACTGAGCAACTATTGGGGCTACAACTCGATGGGCTTCTTCGCCCCCCACGGCCCCTACAGCTCTCGGGGAACCCGCGGGGAGCAGGTTACCGAGTTCAAATCGATGGTCAAGGCGCTGCACAGCGCTGGCATCGAAGTCATCTTGGACGTCGTTTACAACCACACCGCCGAAGGCAACCACCTCGGGCCGATCTTTGGTTTCCGGGGCCTGAGCAACTCCGGCTACTACAAGTTGGGGGCCGAGGACCCCGCGTTCTACGCCGACTACACCGGCTGCGGGAACACCGTCGACGCCTCCAACCCGCAGGTACTGCGCCTGATTCTGGATTCCCTGCGTTACTGGGTTGAACACATGCACGTCGACGGGTTTCGTTTCGACCTTGCCAGCGCCCTCACCCGCCAGTACGCCGATCCCGATCTCATCGGGTCGTTCCTGGGAGCGATCGGCCAAGACCCGGTCTTGCGTAACGTCAAACTCATCGCCGAACCCTGGGATGTGGGTGCGGGCGGCTACCTCGTGGGCCAGTTCCCCAACACTTGGGCCGAATGGAACGACAAGTACCGCGACTGTATGCGCGACTTCTGGCGCGGAATGGGCACCGCCTCGGAGTTTGGGCGCCGCATGTCGGGTAGTGCAGACCTCTACGAGTTCGCCAACCGTCAGCCCTACTGTTCTGTGAACTTCGTGACAGCCCACGACGGGTTCACCCTGCGCGACCTCGTGTCCTACCAAGACAAACACAACGAGGCCAATGGTGAAGACAACGCCGACGGCAACGACGACAACCGTGCCTGGAACTCGGGAGCCGAAGGAGAAACCGCCGACGAAGCCGTCAACGCGTTGCGCCGTCGCCGGATTCGATCCCTATTGACGACTCTGGTCCTGGCTGGCGGCACACCGATGTTGGTCGCTGGCGACGAGTTTGGCCGCACCCAGCACGGCAACAACAACGCGTACTGCCAGGACAACGAAATCTCATGGCTGGATTGGAACCACGAGCCATGGCAGCAAGACTTGCGCGAGTTCACCAAGGCATTGCTCGCCTTGCGCCGCGATCACGTCGTGTTTCGGCAGAAACGCTTTGCCAACGGTGAGCCCGTCAGTGACGACGGCCCCATGGACCTAGCGTGGTTCGGCACCCACGGGCAGATTCTCACAGCGGACGAATGGAACGATCCATCCACTAAGTCGATCGGCGTCTACCTGTCCGGGCACCTGCGGACCCGCGACCTCGCTGGCGAGCCTCACCGAGACCAGTCGTTCTTACTGTTACTCAACGCCGATCACGAGACCGTCGACTTCACTCTGCCCGAGCCTCCATACGGAGCGCGCTACCGCGTGCGCCTGCACACCGACGAGGCCCAAGTCCGCGGCACTGAGGACGCGCCGCTGGAGTCGGGTGAGTCAATCACTGTCCACGACTTCGCTGGAGTCTTGCTCGAAGTCATCGAGCCCGCCACGACCGGGTGACCTGGCTGACGCCTGGGACCTAGTCGAGAGTTGGACGGGGACTGACTGCCCGACCGCCTCTGGGTTTACGGCTGCGCTTGTAGCCCCAGTTCGGCAGAATTAGCTAGGCCGGGGTGGGCCGGAACAACCCGCACGGTATAGCCGAACGGGCCGGTCCGATCAAGCGCGGCAGTGCCGCCAAAGAGCCAGCGTCCGTCTGGATGCTCCTTTTCTGAGTGCAGAACTGTCGCCACCGGGTTGACGAGGCGGTCGTCGGCATCAACCCGACCGTGGAGCAGTTCCACGCGCACGTCAGTCGGCGCCAGCGCACCCAAGGCGACTTCGGCGTGGACCGTGACTTCAGCGCCGAGGCGGGGCTCGTCGCCGATCCCGTGGGGGTCCACGTGTTGGACGGCGACGCCCTGCCAGGAAGCCGCGACCCGCTCGACGTAGTCGGCCAGGCCTCGCGCCTGAGCGAATCCGTCAGCGACTGCAGCCCGCGACGATAGTGCCGCAGGCACGTACAGGTGCTCGACGTAGTCAGCCACCATGCGGCTCGCCAGCACTTTCGGGCCCAGTGACGCAATCGTGTGGCGCACCATTTCAATCCAACGGTTCGGCAGGCCCTGCTCGTCGCGGTGATAGAACCGCGGAGCAACGCTCTTCTCGATCAGCTCGTACAGGGCCTGGGCCTCTAGATCGTCGCGCCGGTCCGGATCCACCACCCCGTCAGCAGTGGGAATCGCCCAGCCGTTGGAGCCGTCGTACCATTCGTCCCACCAGCCGTCACGGATCGACACGTTGAGGGCACCGTTGAGTGCCGCTTTCATGCCCGATGTGCCGCACGCCTCCAGTGGCCGTAGCGGGTTGTTCAGCCAAACGTCGCAACCGGGGTACAGGAACTTCGCCATGGCAATGTCGTAGTCGGGCAAGAACACGATCCGATCGCGCACTCCCTGATTGTCGGCGAACTTCACGAGTTCCTGGATCAGTCGCTTGCCGCCCTCATCTGCCGGATGGGCCTTGCCTGCGACCACGATCTGAACCGGCCGGTCCGCATCCGTGAGCAGTGCAGCGAGTCGTTCGGGATCCCGCAACATGAGGGTGAGGCGTTTGTACGAGGGCACGCGCCGAGCGAAACCGATCGTGAGGATGTCGGGGTCGAGGACCGTGTCAACCCAGCCGAGCTCCACGTCGCTGGCGCCCCGATGCTGCCAGGATTCACGAACCCGCCGGCGCACCTCGTGCACGAGCTTGTCGCGCATGATGCGTTTCACTGACCACAGCTGTTCGTCGCTGACCGCATCAAGCTGCTCCCAGCCGTGACCGGTTTCGAGTAGCTGTTGGCCTCCTACCGATCGGACGATGGCCGCGGCGTCGGGCGAAACCCAAGTGGGTGCATGGACGCCGTTGGTGATCGACGTGATCGGCACGTCTTCGACATCGAACCCGCTCCACAGACCAGAGAACATGCCGCGACTGACCGCGCCGTGTAGCAAGCTCACACCGTTGGCGCGCTGACCGAGACGCAAACCCATGACGGCCATGTTGAACACAGCCTCGTTGCCGCCTTCGTAGTCTTCACGGCCGAGTTCCATGATCCGCTCGACCGGCACATCGGCCGCTGGCCGATCTCCCGAGAACGCCTGGTGTACGAGTTCGGCCGGGAATCGGTCGATGCCAGCTGGGACCGGCGTGTGAGTGGTGAACACCGTTCCGGCTCGCACAGCCCGTAGCGCAGCATCGAAAGACAGTCCTTCGCTGCTCATCAACTCGCGGATCCGTTCGATGCCCAAGAATCCAGCATGGCCCTCGTTGGTGTGGAACACCTCCGGCGCGGCCACGCCGGTGAGTCGACAGTAGGCCCGAATAGCGCGCACCCCACCAATTCCGAGGAGCAGTTCCTGCCGCAAGCGATGGTCGGTTCCGCCGCCGTAGAGCCGGTCAGTCACATTTCGCAGGGCCGCCGAGTTCTGTTCCACGTCGGTGTCGAGCAGTAGCAGCGGAACGCGCCCAACTTGGGCAACCCGCACAAGCGCGGTCAGTTCACCTTCGGGAAGTTGCAGGTTGATGCGCACCACTGACCCGTCCGGCTCACGCAATAACTGCAGGGGCAGCCCGTCAGGATCGAGCACGGGGTAGGTCTCCTCCTGCCAGCCCTCGGCAGACAGTGCCTGCCGGAAATAGCCCGACCGGTAGAACAAGCCCACCCCGATGATTGGCACGCCAAGATCCGAGGCTGCCTTGAGGTGGTCACCGGCCAGAATGCCCAGGCCTCCGGAATACTGCGGCAGAACTTCGGTGATGCCGTACTCGGGCGAGAAGTAGGCGATCGATGCTGGCATGTGGACGCCCTGGGCCTGATACCAACGACCTTGCCCCACATAGGCGTCGAGGTCGGCGGCGAGGTCGGCGAGCCGGGCGACGAAGGCTGGGTCTTGAGCCAGCGACCGGAACTGCTCGCTCGACACTTCGCCGAGCATGCGCACCGGGTCTCCACCCACGTGGTCCCAGATCTCGGCGTCGATCGACCTGAACAAGTCTTGGGTGGGCTCATGCCAAGACCACCTCAAATTGATGGCCAAGTCCCGCAGTCGGGTGAGCGATTCGGGCAGAACAGTACGGACCGTAAACCGGCGGATGGCTTTCACTTGGCAAACGGTATCGGAGGACATGCATCCGGCAAGTCATCGCCACTAGCGTCAGAGTGTGGTCCACGATCGCCCTCACCCAACTCCGCCGAAATTCCCCGGCGCCCCGACTGCCGCCGCCGAGGAGTTCTGGACGACGGTGCCGTCGCGCAGCCTGCCCGTTCCTGACGTTCTCCACGGGCGTTTTCCAATTCTGGATGTCAGTCCGAGCGTGGAGTCTGGGCGCCGACCTGCCAAGGCCGCCGTCGGCGAACCGGTTCCCATTGAGGCGACAATCTTCCGTGAGGGACACGACTTGCTAGGAGCCGATGTCGTGTTCGTCGACCCCGACGGTAACGAGCATTCTCCCTTGCCCATGTCGGTCAAAGATGCTGGCGTTGACCGCTGGAGCGCCATTTTTCGGACTAGCAAGCCCGGCGACTGGACCTTCACCGTTCGGGCCTGGGCCGATCCCTATGCAACGTGGCGTCACCGGGCCGAGATCAAGGTGCCCGCCGACCTCGACACCGATCTTGAACTCGCTGAGGGCGCGTTGGTCTTGGAGCGGGCAGCTGCGGGCATTCCGACGACTGCCGACCGCAACGCGGTCATGGCCGCGGTTAGTGCCTTGCGTGATTCCACCCGGCCCGCCACCGAGCGGCTCGCTGCCGCCACATGCGACGCGGTGGAACAGGCTATGACCGTCCATCCCTTGCGCGATGTGCTGTCGACCTGCGGGCCCTGGACTCTGCGAGTAGACCGCCGACGGGCGCTCGTGGGCGCCTGGTACGAGTTGTTCCCTCGTTCGGAGGGAGCCGACACCACAGCTAGCCCGGCCGTCTCGGGAACCTTCGCTACCGCCGCCGATCGTCTCACTGAAGTCGCGGCGATGGGGTTTGACGTGGTGTATGTTCCCCCCATCCACCCGATCGGGCACATCAACCGCAAAGGTAAGAACAACAGTGTGGATGCGCTGGCCGACGATGTGGGCAGCCCGTGGGCTATCGGATCGGACGAGGGCGGGCATCGCAGTGTCCACCCGGATCTGGGAACACTCGACGATTTCGCGGATTTCGTCGAACGGGCGGCTGCGCTGGACCTCGAGATCGCCATCGACCTGGCCCTGCAAGTGGCGCCTGACCATCCCTGGGCGACCGCCGGGAAGCCTTGGTTTCTGGTGCGGGCCGACGGTTCGATCGCGTATGCCGAGAACCCACCCAAGAAGTACCAGGACATCTATCCGATCTGGTTTGACGGCGATCCAGCTGGCTTCATCGACGAAGTCGTCGACATCATCCTTTTTTGGCGGAAGCGCGGAATCCGCATCTTCCGCGTCGATAATCCCCACACCAAGCCGCTGCGGTTTTGGGATGAAGTGATCGCTCGAGTGCACGACGCGGACCCCGAAATCTTGTTCTTGGCCGAAGCGTTCACCCGCCCACCGATGATGCGGGCGCTCGGAGAAGTGGGATTCCACCAGAGCTACACCTACTTCACGTGGCGCAACACTAAGCTCGAACTCGAGGAATACCTCACCGAACTCAGTGACGAGTCGAGCGCCTACATGCGCCCGAACTTGTTCGTCAACACGCCTGACATTTTGACGGCCTATCTGCAGTACGGAGGCCCGGCGGCGTTCGCGATTCGGGCCACTTTGGCAGCCACATTGTCGCCGACCTGGGGCATGTACGCAGGGTTCGAACTGTTCGAACACGTAGCGGTGAAGCCCGGCAGCGAGGAGTACCTCAACAGCGAGAAGTACGAACTGCGCCCGCGCGACTGGACGGCAGCTGCCGCTGGCGGCCACAGCCTGATCCCGTACGTCACCATGCTCAACTCCATCCGGCGGCGGCATCCGGCCCTGCAGACCCTTCGAGGGCTCACCTTCCACCCCACCGACAGTGACGACATCATCGCGTACTCGCGAACCGACGGACCCGACACCGTCGTCGTCGTGTGCAACCTGGATCCCTATGGCGCTCACGAAGCCACCGTTCACCTGAACATGTCCGCCCTCGGCCTAGCCCCGGATGCCGAGTTCGACGTCGTCGACGAAGTGTCGGGGGCGGCGTGGCGGTGGAACGCCCACAGCTACGTTCGCCTCGACCCCTATGTTGCCTGCGCCCACATTGTCACCCTGAGAAAAGGAACGGTATAAGTCGCATGACTCACCCTTCACCTGCCGCCGTGGATGTGGCCGCAATCGACTCCCTCGTCGAGGGCACTCACGCCAACCCGCACGACTTGCTCGGCCCGCATGTGGTCGACGACACCGTCACTGTCAGGGTGCTGCGCCCCAACGCCACTGAGGTGGACCTGGTCATCGGATCGGAACGTCTGCCGATGGAGCACGTGCACCGCGGGGTCTGGGCAGCCGCCGTAGAAGGATCGGAGGTTCCTGACTATCGACTGGCGGTCAGCTACGGAGGAGAACCGATTCCCGGCGATGATCCGTACCGCTTCTTGCCGACGTTGGGCGAACTCGATCTGCACTTGATTTCCGAAGGCCGCCACGAGCAGTTGTGGACGGTGCTCGGGGCCCACACCCACGTCTACGACTCCCCCCACGGACCCATTCACGGGGTGAGTTTTGCGGTCTGGGCGCCAGCTGCCCGAGGTGTGCGAGTGGTCGGCGACTTCAACTTCTGGGACGGCACCGCCACACCCATGCGCAGCCTGGGATCTACCGGCATTTGGGAAGTGTTCGTTCCCGAGATTGGCGATGGGACGCGGTACAAATTCGAGATTCTTGGCCACGACGGAATCCGACGGCAGAAGGCCGACCCGTTCGCCCAAGCCACCGAGGAACCCCCGGCCACTGCCTCCGTCGTGTTCACGTCCGGGTACGCGTGGAACGACGCCGACTGGATGGCCCGACGTGCCGCCACCGATCCCCACACGGGACCCATGTCGATCTACGAGGTCCACCTGGCTTCCTGGCGGCCCGGGTTGAGCTACGAAGAACTCGCCGTGCAACTCGTCGACTACGTCACGGACAACAACTTCACCCACGTGGAATTTCTGCCCGTGATGGAGCACCCGTTCGGCGGCTCCTGGGGATACCAGGTCACGAGCTACTACGCCCCTACCGCCCGGATGGGAAACCCTGACGGGCTACGCCACCTGATCGACACTCTGCACCAAAACAACATCGGTGTGATCGTCGACTGGGTCCCCGCCCACTTCCCCAAGGACGAATTCGCCTTGGCGCGGTTTGACGGTACGGCGCTGTATGAACATCCCGATCCGCAGCGAGGAGAACAACCCGACTGGGGCACTTACGTCTTCAACTTCGGCCGCCGAGAGGTGCGCAACTTCCTAGTCGCCAACGCGGTGTACTGGTGCGAGGAATACCACGTCGACGGATTGCGGGTCGACGCCGTCGCGTCGATGTTGTACCTGGACTATTCCCGCGAACCGGGGCAATGGACACCCAACGCGTACGGCGGTCGCGAGAACCTTGAGGCGGTGGAATTTCTACACGAGATGAACGCCACTGTCTACAAACGAGTGCCGGGTGTTGTGACGGTCGCGGAGGAGTCAACGTCGTGGCCGGGAGTGACCCGACCAACTCACTTGGGAGGGCTCGGATTCGGGCTCAAGTGGAACATGGGCTGGATGAACGACTCTTTGCGCTATCTCAACCAGGAGCCGATCTACCGCCAGTACCACCACCATCAAATGACGTTTGCTCTCATGTACGCGTGGAGCGAGAACTTCGTTCTGCCGATTTCTCACGACGAAGTCGTGCACGGCAAGGGTTCACTCCTGCGCAAGGTGCCCGGTGATCGCTGGCAGCAGCTCGCCACGGTGCGTGCGTATCTGGCATATATGTGGGCCCATCCGGGCAAGCAACTCCTGTTTATGGGGCAAGAGTTCGCTCAGGACGCGGAGTGGAGCGAAGAACGAGGTCTCGATTGGTGGCTGCTCGATCACCCCGAGCACAGCGGTGTGGGCCGCATGGTCAAGGACGCGAATCGCGTGTACCAGGACACGCCTGCTCTTTGGGCCCTCGACCACGAGCCGAGCGGCTTCGAATGGATCGACGCCAACGACGCGAGCAACAACTGCTTCACGTGGCTGCGCTTTGATGGCGACGGCAACGCGGTGGCCTGTGTGACCAACTTCGCCGCCGTCCCCCACTACAACTACCGGGTCGGACT
>CBFGTA010000011.1:0-35506 GCA_965651595.1 uncultured bacterium
GGGTGTTGCGTCGAATGCGATGACGGGCACGCCGGTGGCGCCGGAACCAACCCCAACCCCGGAACCTCCGGCACCAGGGGTGGTTGGTATGCACGTCTCGTGGGCCGCATCCAAGGATGGCGATCAGAACTACTCGGTCGCTTACAGCACTAACGCCGAGGACTGGACTGACTTCCCGGCAGATTCTGAATGCGCAACGGTAACTGGTTCCGGCAATCAGACGAGTTTCAGTTGTTTCGCAGGTGTGGCTGACGGCCTCAAGGTGGGCGTCGGCTACTACTTCCGGGTCTACGTGGTAAAGGACGGAGCTCGATCAGAAAACCCCAGCACGTCAACGGAAGCGAGCAGCTTTCCTTCTTCTGCCAATGAGGTTCGGGGAATCTCCGCACAACCGCGGACAGGGTCGCTCGGGTCAGCTTCTATCGGCGATGTGACGGCAGCGCCAAGAGGGCAACACAGCGTCATCGTCAACTCCTCGATCCGGTCCATGTGGCGGCAGTTCAACGACCCGTACCGCATGTGCGTTGGACCGATCGGCAAAGCGATTGGTTGCATTCTCGTGTACTCAACCTCAGGCTGGAACACGAATAAGGTTACGCCGAAGAAGTCGCACACTGCCCGCATCCGGGTAGCGGGCGTGGTCAACGGCCAGTCGTTCGGACAGCCGGCCGACGTTTCGTTCACAGGCCAGAAGTTCGCCAAGCGCAACCCCCGTTCATTGACCATGTCGATCCGTTCGTCGTCACAACTGGGTTCCACGAACACGCGACTGCAGATGCGTCTTGACCCAGTTGGGCCGAAGAAAACGCGTATCACTTACTCAATGAAGGCTACGGGGACTGGGTTCATGAGCCAGTTCGTCGGCCAGCAGAACTCTGCGGCAACTCAGCGGGGGATTGGCGTGGATCTCAAGCGCGCCGCCCAAGTGCCCTATGCCGTTCCGGTCAACGTGCGACCCAAGATCAAGAAGTCGTCTGTCCGCGGCAAGCGTGCCTTGGTTCAGCTCAGAGTTCGGGGCGCCCAGAAGGTTCGTGGCAATGCCACAGTCTGGCAAGGCTCAAGAGCCCTGTGTGTAGCCAAGGTCAAGAACGGGAAGGCGAAATGCCGAGTAAATCTGTCGCGGTCGATCTATAAAGGACTGCTCGGCGGCAAGGCCACCGGCACCCGTGGTGCCACGCGAACTGTGCCGGTCACGGCGACAGTAGTTGCCAACGGGCAGAAGTCCGGTGTCGGAGTCGCCGTGGCAGGATCGGGGCGGATCCACGTACCTGTCCGCTAGCAGCGACGGCTAGCGGATCCGCGCAATGGACCGAGCGGCCCCGAACACACCATACTGACGGGCACACAACACTGACTGGGCAGCTAAGGGGTTGTTCCAGAGACTGAAAGGTTTAGATGACACATGGGAATCGGAACAAGTAGCTCGCGAACCGCGTCTGTCGTAGTGCCTGTCGGTGTTGCGGCACTGGCATTGGTGTTTGGTCTCGGTTGCGGCGACAGCACGGTTGAAGCCCCCAATGACCAGCCCGGAGAACCCAAGGCCACACCGACCGTCGTCAGTTAGCGCCAACCCGTAGTCGCGCCCCTATCGCCAGAACGACTGCTCAGTCGGAGATAGGTGAATGTTCGATGCCGGGCCTGACGCGGCCCATTGTGACGACGTAGGCCGCGCAGGCAGTGGCGGTAGCGGTTGAGACCCAGACATTGATACGCACACCACCGACCTCGGTGGCCCGGTCCACGCGGACGAATTCAAGTCCGCAGCGCAGCGCACTGTACAGGCCGAGCCACAGAGCGAACGCGCGTCCGTGTCCGAGTTGCCCGTGCCGCCGAGCGACCATCACGATCGGCGAGATGACGACGGCGCCCAGTGACTCGTAGAGACCCACCGGATGGAACGTTGATTCGTGTTCGATGCCTTTTTCGCGGTGTTCTCGGTCGATCTCTTGGGACCAAGCCACACCGGTGGGACGTCCGTAGATTTCCTGGTTGAACCAGTTGCCGAGGCGCACTCCTATGACCACCCACACCATGTGGGGGGCCCAAGCGTCGAAGTAAACCGGCATCGGCACCCCACGCCGCCGACACACCACCCAGGACCCGGCAGCGGCTCCGGCGATCGCTCCCCAGCTCCCGAGTCCACCCGAGCTCAGCCGCACCAACTCGCGCAGCCGGGCTGGTTGCAGAGACAGCAAGTCTCGGCGGCTGGTCGCCGCATGGTAGAGGCGCCCGCCAGCCAGGCCAGCTGGCAATCCGATGGTGGCTGTTTCCCGCACGAGCCGAGCGGGACCTCCTCGCTTGCGCAGACTTCGCTGAGCGAGGGTCGCGGCGAGCGTGATCCCTACTGCGACACACGTCGAGTAACCCGACACGCGCACCGGGCCGACTCGAATCCAAGGGCTAGGAGGCGGAGGGATACGCGGCACTAGTTCACCCTACGACACGCGGGCGTTCCGCCGGGAAGTTGATGACGGTGGCGAGCGACAGACGCGTAAACGCGTTCGGCCAGGGGCCTGGCGACAGGGTCAAGGAGGACCCGTCCAACGACTGGCCACGGTGATCGCGAGGTGCGCAACAGCGCGCCGATGGCGACTGCCCCGGTCGCGTGGCGGCGGTCGGGACGCACGAAAACCACCGACTCGTGACACCGCTCAACCGGTACTCCCAATGCCGCAAGATCGGCCCACTGCCAGGGGATCAGGGCCGCACGAGTGCGCAAATGGGGTGCGCCCCGAACCATGGTGGCCGTGCACATGGCGCAGTCGCCGTCGAACAGGAACACCCCTGGCAACTGAGCCCAGTCGGCAGGCAGGGCGCGCGCGTAAGGCAACTGCGGCGGGTGGGACATGTCAGGTCGCGGTCCAGCCGCCGTCGCTGGTAATGATGGATCCGTTGATGTTGATGGCCGCGTCGCTGAGCACAAACGAAATTAGTTCGGCAATCTCGCTCGCCGCTGCCATGCGGCCAGCTCGGGGGAATGATCGCTGCAGCAGCGTTGCGAAGGATGCTTCGTCTGTCGGGCGGGCCCCGTGTTCGGCGATTCGCGTTTCGACCCCGCCGGGACAAATCGCGTTGCACCGCACGCCCTTGTCGCCGTAGAAGAAGGCGGTCGACTTGGTTAGCCCGTTGAGGGCGTGCTTACTGGCGGTGTAGGCTGCGCCCGCTGCACCACCGGTCAGCCCACCGATCGACGACACGTTCACGATCGATCCGTGCCCACGTTGTGTCATCGGTCCGATCACGGCGCGAGTCAGCCGCATGGGGGCCGTCACATTGATGTCCATGACGCGATTCCACAGTTCGTCGGTGACTGCGCCGACCGGCAGGAACTCGTCCATCACGCCAGCAACGTTGGCGAGTAGTTCGGGTGACCCGGCGGCCGATATGATCTCGTCGATAGTTGCTTCCTGCCGAATATCGCCCACGACGTGCCCGTGGTTCTGATCTGACGTTTCTTGCAGGAGTACTCGGGTTTCGTCGAGGGCGTCACCTTCGACGTCCGTTGCCACGACCCTGGCGCCACGTTCTGCCAGCAGCACCGCTGTGGCGCGGCCAATCCCGGACCCGGCTCCGGTCACGATTGCCGTTCTTCCCTCATGCATGTGGGACATCGGATGGCTCCCTTCCTCGCAGCAAGCGTCGCAGTCCGGCTGCGCCGACATCAGACCGATTTACCCGGTGCGACATTTCTGGTCGTCTGACAGCCAGCACCTGTGACTCTACTGCCGCTGGTGCTGTTAGGAGGTGACTTTCGTAGGACATGGGTTTCAATCGGGGGACAAGCGGTTCGACTTTGTCGGTGGCTCCTGCCAAGATGAGGCCCACGCCGTCCACGTGCGCCAGAACCGACTGGTTGCGGGCGGCTCGTCAGAACCCGACTTGGAGGACTCCCGTGGCAATTCACCCGTACATCATTTTCAGTGGCAACTGTCGGCAAGCCTTCGAGCACTATCAGCAGGTCTTGGGCGGGCAACTCGAATGGTCGAAATTCGCTGATGTTCCGGCTGACTCGCAGATGCCGGGAGCGGACCCGGAACAGATCATGCACGTCACCTTGTCCGGTGACGACATCATCCTTATGGGCTCGGATGACCCAACGGGAGACGACGGACCCAAGGTTGGCGTCGCGGTTGCCTTCGTCGGCACCGACATCGACAAGAACCGTGCCGTGTTCGATGGCTTGTCGGCTGGCGGCACAGTGGAGATGCCTTTCGGGCCCACGTTCTGGTCCCCTGGGTTCGGAATGTGTCGCGACCAGTTCGGTGTCCCTTGGATGGTTGACACCGAGCACACGAACCCGGAGTAGGCCTTCGCGACCGACGGTTCGACACGGTCGGTTGCGCTCTGCCCCAGTGTTGAATCACCTCTTGGGCCGAGACCTGAACTAGCATCGCGGGATGGTGATCACCGATCGACTGCTGCCGGGGGACGCGTTGCTGCCTCGGTTCGTGCGGGACCATGCCCGCTGGTGGGTTCGTGGTACTGAGCTCGAGGTGAACGTCACCGACGCGGATGCGCTCGCCGATTCCGGTGAGGAACGTATCGGCTCCCACCGCAACACCCTGGCTCGCAGTCACTTTGGACTGGAGCCACGGCGTTTCGGGCAGCCGGACGGTGCGCCCGGATCTGCCTGGGGCCACGGCACTGTCGCGGCTTCTACGGCCCCCAATCTGGTCGACATCGTCGCATCGGCAGTGATCAACCTCGGTGACGATGGCATCTGCGTCACACGCCCGGTGGGTAGCCTCGCCTACCTCACTGACGGTGGCGAGCCTGACTGGCCGCTCGTGCGTGATTTCGACGTCTGGTGCTATGTGTCGCCGCAAACGATGGCATCCATGCCGATCGCCCGATTGCACGGAATCGCCATGCGAGAGAGCTATCATGCGTTCACTCGGGCAGGCCTCACCGCGTCGATCAACCCACGTAACGATTTCGTATATCTATATGACCGGCACGGTCCCGCGCGGCTGTTCGAAATTAAGCTCGCCTCGACTGACTGGCTGCACACGCGGCTGGCCCACTGCCGAATGAACTTCACGATGCGCTTCGAACGTCGGCCAGCGCACGCCTTGCACCCGCGCAAAGACTGGTCGGTGTACGCGCCGTTTGAAAATCACTACCCCACCGCTGCAGCCGAACGAGTGTTCGCAGCGGCCATCGAATGCCTCACCCGCGCAGACGTTTTCGCAACAACAGTGCGGGCGTACCGGAACAACTTGTCCCAGGCTCTGAGCAGATTCGGCCTGACTATCGTCACTCAGGCGATACGAGATCCCCGCCACTTCGCTTGGTTGCGCACCAAGACGCTGAAGGTAGCGGTGTTCCTGCACCACCTGCGCCGCGAACCGGATCGCCTGGAGGCGGCACATCGCTGCCTCAGAGTCGACTCAGGCAGCTTCGAATCGCCGCGACAGCGTGTGGCCGAACTCGAACGCCTCCTCGACGACCTGTTGGCAATGCGGACAGTCAGTGCCAGGGCTCTGATGGAGTGGACGGCGCCCTCGATGGTGGATACAGCCCTCCGCTAGCTGTCATTCAACCTCGCCCTCCCAGGCAGTGACCGAGCCGGGACGTCGCTAGCCCGGCTGGTGTTCGCCGTGCTGGAGGGCCCAGAGTTGGGCGTAGGACCCTTCGCTGCTCAGCAGTGCCGCTGGCGGACCAAACTCCACAACCCGGCCGCGGTCGAGTACCGCGACTGCGTCCGCCCGCTGCACCGTGCTGACCCGGTGAGCGATCACCACACAAGTCCGGTCATGCATGAGTGCTTCCAGGGCGGATTGGACGACGAGTTCAGAGGCCGAGTCGAGAGCGTTGGTTGCCTCGTCGAGCAATAGAATGCTCGGGTCCGCCAAGAACGCCCGGGCGAGAGCGATGCGTTGCCGCTGACCGCCTGACAGGGACACGCCGCGCTCACCGACGCGGGTGTCCAAACCGCGGGGCAGATCGTCGACGAACTCCCACACGTGCGCCGCCGTGACGGCGGCCTGTACGTCTGCGTCGCTCGCGGCTGGCCGACCGAGACGAATGTTGTCGCGCACAGTTCCCGACAGCAGGTTCACTTCCTGGGGGACGGTGGCCATCAGCGACCGCACCCGCGCCAGGGGGAGCCCGCCGATGGGCACCCCGTCAATCAAGATGTGGCCATGATCGGGTTGGTAGAAGCGGGCCAGGAGTTGCACCATCGTGGATTTGCCGGCACCTGATGCCCCGACCAGGGCGATTGTCGACCCGCCCTCGATGTCGACGGTGACGTCATCCAGGGCGGGGTCGTTTCGACCCGGATAGGTGAACGTGACGTTCGCGAACCGGATCGACGGGCTTGGTGGTCGAGTTCCCGCTGCGGGCTGCGAATCCAGACCAACTCCGCCAGGAGTGCCGCCGTGGGACTGGTCCTGCACGGCGTGTGCGTCGCCGTCGCCCTCAGATGGTTCTTCGAGGAGTTCGAAGACGCGCTCGGCGGAACCCAGCCCGCTTTGCAGAGTGGACCAGCGGTTGACGAGGCCGACGCTGCCGCGAGTGACGAGAGCCCCGTATAGCAGGAACGCCACGAGGTCCCCGGCGCTGAGCGAACCGGCTTCCACTAGGCGGCCACCCCACCAGACGACCACAATCAGAGTCAGCGAGAAGACCAGGCCCATGCCTGCTGACCAGACCGCCCGCACGCGCGCCCGCCGCTGCCCGACTTCCACGACCTCACCTGTGGCCTGCCAATACCTCTCGTTGACGTCGGCTTCGGCGCCGAACAGTTTGATAACCCGCACTTCGCTGATCGATTCGACGGCCAGGGCGTTGGAGCGGGCGGTGAGGTCTTGGTAGCGGCGGCTGAGTCGACGGACCTTCTTCCCGAAGGAGTAGGCCAGCACGCCCGCCACCGGAATGATCGCGACGATCGCCACAGCGAGTACAGGGCTAATGACGAACAGCAGGATGGTCGCCCCAACGGTCGTCACCAGTGATGCGGCAACGGCCGGGGCAGCCCCGGTTGTCGAACTGTGGATCGCTCCTGCGTCCGACATCAAACGAGATGTCACCTCACCCGTGGCCTGACGATCGAAGAAGCCCACTGGCAATCGCAGCAGCTTGGAAAACAATGCCGACCGTAGGGAACGAACCACTCCCTGACCCACGCGACTCATGACCACGGCGCGCACCACACTCAACAAGGCCTGCGCCACGAACACCCCGGCCAACGCAAGTACGAACGTGGACAGCACCGCCCCCAAGTTGCCGTCAGCGGCTGCGTTGACGAGTTCACCGACCAGGAACGGGTACACCAATCCCAGACCCGACCCGATCAAGGCGATCACGAAGGCCAGAACCAGCCATCCCCAGTACGGGCGGCTGTGCCCGCGCAACACCCGCAGGTAGCGCCATTGATCGCTCCAGGGACGCTCGCCCGAGTGGCGATCTGAACGGGAGATCACGAGTCGACTCTAGCCCTGAGGTCGGTGATTCCTGCGTGTTGCCGGCACCGGCACGCACATTCCGATAATCGGCCGCCCTATGATCGGCTCGTGCTACCCCAAACGACGTGCATGGCGATTCGGCCACGCAACCGGTGGCGCATCGGCAGTTGGACCACGGATCTGTACCGCGATCTGTGCGAGCTGTGTCATCTGATCGACCCGGGGCCGGTCGACACGTACCTGGTTGGGGGTATCGGCCTAGCCGTGCGGACGCCTCACTTGTACCGCAACCACGGCGACCTGGACCTTGCCGTGTTCACGCATGATCTGGCCGACTTTGCCAGGTACCTTGACAGCTGCGGCTATCAGTTGGCCGTTGCCAAGGCGGGGCTAGCTGTCGGGCCGCTGTGGCGGGCAGACTTCTACGAGCCGACCACCGTGGACGACATTCTGGCCCGGCCGGGCGAGAATGCGGTGAGAGCCATCAAGCGAACTGGGGGAGCGAAGGTTCATGTGTCGCGCAGCCGGGTGGATTTCTTGGATATTCTGCTGCTGTCAGAGGAGCCCGGCGCTGTAGCGTTGCACGGCTACGGGACCAGCGCCCCCGCCGACTTCTTCTGGCCAGCGGAGCCTTTCCCCGGAAGTAGTCGAATCTGGCTGCCCAATGTCCAGTACAAGTCGGTCCTACCAGCCTACTGGCCCCGCCAACGCGCTGACTTGGACCGGGTCGCGGCCACCGGCGGGCAGTCAGTGGCGTCGTAGGTGACAGGAACGGGAAACCGTCCCGGTAGGCTCGGTGGGTGACCACCGCTGACTGGACGCCCGACGCAATACCTCCGCTCCACGGCCGCACGATCGCCGTCACCGGGGCTAACGACGGCATCGGCTGGGAGGCAACCCGCGTCTTTCTCGCCCGAGGGGCCAGCGTTCTCATGCTGTGTCGGGCCATTGATAAGGCCCACGCCAAGTTGGACGACGTTCCCGCCGACCAGCGGCAGCGCGCGATCGTTTATCCCCTGGACCTGCTCGACCTCGATCGGGTGCGCGATTGCGCACAGGCCGTGCTTGCTGATCATGCCGCGATCGACGTTCTCGTCAACAACGCCGGGATCATGGGTGGGGATCGCCTCACGTCCGCCCAGGGCTACGAAGGACAAATGGCGACGAACCATCTGGCAGCGTTCGCGCTCACGGCCTGGCTGTGGCCAGCACTCACGTCCGCGCCCGCAGCCAGAGTCGTAGCCACTAGCAGCCTGGCTGCCCGATGGGGAGCCCTGACCACCCCGGTTGAAGCCCGCGAGCTCGGTGATCCGGTCAGCTACGACCCACTTCGCACCTACGCCAACTCGAAACAAGCCGACCTCGTCGGCGCCCTCGAGTTCGATCGCCGACTGCGGGCGGCAGACAGCTCGGTCGCCAGCCTCGTGGTTCATCCCGGCGTCAGCGCGACATCCTTGTTTGTTCGCCAGGCCCGCGACTGGAAGCTGGGCCCGCTGGTTCCGGTTTTCCAAGGTGTTGGCCAGTTGGTGACCCAGTCGGCCCGAATGGCTGCCCTGCCGACCGTGAGGGCAGCCACTGACCCCGGAATGAAGTCCGGGCAGTTCTTGGGGCCTTCCAGCATGCAGCAGTGGCGAGGATCGCCAGTAGTCGTGCCTGCATTTTCGAACTGCACCGATGCCGAACTCGGTCGACAACTGTGGGCTGCCACCGAGGACCTCGTTGCCGAACACTGCGACGCGATAGGTTCTCTCCCATGAGCAAATTGCGTGGGACTTGGATCGTCGCGGCCGGAACGGCAGCCAGTATTGCCCTGGCCGGATGTGGATCGTCCGATCCGGCCCAGGCCTTTTGTGACGCCTACACCGACTACAGCGTCGAACTAGCTCAACTCGAACAGGCAGTTGTCGATGGCGAAACGGCCGACCAGCTGCGAGGCCGCGCACGTTCGGTGGCCGCCGCGTTGCTCTCGGCTGCTGAAGACGCCCCCGGCGACACTCCCCAGGCGTTCCAACAGTCCATGACCACCGAGATGGCCTGGCTGGAGAATTTCGACGGCAACGATCCGGCAGCACTTCTCGCTGAGTTGGCCGCCGACGAGTCGCGCCAAGTGTGGGTCAACCAAACCTGCCCGGCACTTGACCAGAAAGTGGCCGAGCAGTTGGCGGCCGACTGATACAGTCCAGGGGAACTGACCACCACCTGTGGGGCGGTACTGCCCAACAGAAATGTAGAACTTTCGGGCCAGGCGAGTTGGCGCCAGCGAGTTCGGGAAGCAGGAAGCATGCGCCGCTCAACTGTTAGCAAGTTAGGTATTGCCCTCGTGGCCACGGCCGCTCTCGGACTATCGGCTTGCGGAAGTTCCAACGACTCGGCCAGTAGCGAACCAACCCCAGCCGGTGGATTCTGTGGAACGCTGGAATCGTACCTGAACCTCTACATTTCCGAGAACGAGCGGCTCACAGCCCTCAACGCCGAAGACCCACAGAAGGCTCAGGACGAGCTTGCATCAGTGCGCGTCAAGGTGTCGGAGAACTTCGGCCAAGTGATCGATTCGATTCCCGCCGACGCACCGCAGGAGATCAAGTCAGTGATGGAGAAGGTGCAGACGCAGATGCAGGCTGAGCCTGGTGCGGAAGGGCAACTGCCAGAAGTGACGCCCGAGGAAGACAAGGCACTGACTGAATACCTGCAGTCGTCGTGCCCGGACCTCGTCGACAAGTTCAATGGCGATCCAGAAGGCAACCCAGAAAACAACCCAGGGGGCGACTCAGCGCCGGAGGGTCGCGAAACTCCCGCCGAGTAGGTGTAGCGCCGCGAGCGCAACGCGGGTGTTGTCCGCTTTAGGATGTCGCCATGGTCTATGGCCTGGTCTTTGCGCCGTGGATCGTGTTTTACGTGTTCGGCACTCCGTACAGCCCTGTTCAGCAGTCCTTGACGCTCGCGTCTACGATCACTCTGGTGGCCGCTGCCACTCTCTTAGTAGCGATTCGAAAGTTGGGCCGCGATCCCACCCTGCCCGTCGCGGCCACGGCGACTTTCCTCATCCTGGTGCTGCTGGCTTGGGCGGGTGATCCTGAAGTCGTCGAGCCTTGGGCGCCAGCCCTGGTCTACGCCTGTCTCGCCGGAATCGTCACGACTGGTTCGGTCCGAGGCCATCCCTTCATCGTCGGACTCTCCCGCGGGGCAACCGCCGATGTTGTCAGAATCAGCACTGCATTCGTTCGGTTGGCCACGCTGCTGGCATGGTTGGTAGCAGGACTCGCTGCTGCCGTGGCAGTCGCTAGTGCGGTGGCTGCCAGCCTCGACCCGTCTCGGGTGACAGCTGCTCTGTACTTGGCTCCTCCGGCCTTGGCAGCGGTTGCGGCAGGGCTGGTCATGGATGTGTCGCTGCGTCGATACGCTCAGAACAGGATCGCGACTCGCCTCGGCCGACTCAACGTGGCACTGAGCGACACCGATCCACTCATCGATTTCATCGACGTGATTAGCATCAAGGTGCCCCGCCATCAGGCGACCACCATTGTTGAAGGCTTGCTTGCTGTGGGGCTACCGCGGGCGTGGCTGCCCGTCGACGCCGTCCAAGGCACTTCTCACGGGTTTCGTCTGGGGAACCTCAACGTTGAAGTGCTCGCCGTCGATGAGACCAGCACGCCACGGGTGCGCCTGATGTTCGAACCGGTGAGCCTGGCCGGACTTGAGGATGCGGTGCGGGCTCGAGGCCTGGGCCCTGCGGAGCTCGAATCGAGCTACGCGAGTAACCGCCTCATCCGCAAACACATTTCCGTAGCTGCCGCCAGTAGTGACCGTCTCGGTGTCGACTTGTCGGCACCTATGGACACGACCCGTTCCGATCAAGCCCAAGCACCGCACAACCAGGCCAGCATCGCCCATGTCACGCAGGTGTCCGTGACGGTGGCGCGAGAACAGGTTGAGGCCTGGCGTCGATTGCTCGCGCCGTTCGATGCGCACCAGCGGGTGAGCTTCTCTGCGGGTCCACTGTTGTTGGCCCGCGCGGGAACGACAACGGCCCTGGAAAGCGTGACCGTCCGAGTCGAGGATCCGGCGGCAGCGGCCGCCGCCCTGAGTAAGGCTGGACTCACCGTCGACGGCACGCGTCTACACATTGCTCAGGCGCGCTTTGACCTCACGCCAGCAAGTTCGTCCTGGACCTGATTTCCCCATTCGCCGAAACCCCTGGCGGCCGTGTCTCGCCACTCGCGCTGGGATGTACCGATCAGACCCAGCTCGGGAACCACATGCGCAGCTGCCATTGCTCGGTGGTGATCGGCTCACCCACCCAGATGGGCAAGAAAAACGCGCTGACAATCACGCACGCCACTACTAACGCGCCGAGCACCGTTGCAGTCGCCACAAAGCGGGTTCGGGACACGCGGGCATCGCGCAGCACCATGGCGATGCTGAGGGCGATCGCCATCATCATGAACGGGGCGAGAACGATCGCATAGAAGTTGAAGACGGTCCGCTCCTGGAACAGCAGCCATGGCAACCAGCCAGCGAGGAAGCCCACCACGATGGTGGCCGAACGCCAATCCCACCGAGTGGCCCACCGCCACGCCTGGTGAAGTAGTGCCGCCACCGCCCCCCACCACAACAGGGGGTTTCCCAGGGCGATCACCTCGGTGACGCAACTGCCGCCAGCACATCCTGCGGCGGCCCCGTCGTAGGAGAACACGACCGGTCGGGCGAGTACTGGCCAACTCCACGGGTTCGACTGATAAGAATGCTCGGACGTCAAGCCCGTATGAAAACTCAAGGCCTGCGCGTGGTAGTGAGCCAGTGATCGCAGCCAATCGGGAACCAGCCCGAGTACACCGGAAGCGGGATTCTGGGCGGCCCACTGGCGGTCGTATCCACCGTCGGTGAAGATCCAGCCACTCCACGACAGCACATAGACGGCCACTGCTACGAGGCCGATCCCGACCACAATCGTCGGCAGGTCGCGGGCAATCGACACCCGCCACGGATGGGCCGAACCAGCCCGGCGTCTCGCTGTGAGATCCCACGCGAAAGCCAACACGGCCAGGCCAACCACGAAGTAGGCTCCGCTCCACTTCGTGGCGCACGCCAGCCCCAAGGTCACCCCAGCCGCGTACCTCCACGGTCGCCACCACATCCAGGGATACGCCTGCACGCGGCGCCGCGTCCAGTCCCGGTCCATCACCAGGCAACCGACGGCCGCGACGACAAAAAATGCCAGAATCCCGTCGAGTAGGGCGGTGCGACTCATAACAATGGCGACCCCGTCGATAGCCAAGAAGAGGCCAGCCAGACTGCCCACCCACGGGCTGCGAGTCATCCGCCAGACGATCAGTGTCACTAACAACACCGTCGCCACACCCAGCAAGGCCACGAGCATCCGCCAGCCCCAAGGGTTTGCTCCGAACAGCATCTGGCTCAGGCCGATGATCCACTTGCCCGCCGGGGGGTGGACGACGAAAGACGCCTGATCGGTGAACAGGGACCTGAGCCCTGCACCGGTCGAACCCGATTCGCTCAGGCTTGTGTCGAGGAGCATCGCGTTGGCCCCGTCGACCGCGTTGCGTTCGTAGCCAAACAGGGTCAGGCTCAAGCCGTCCTTGACGTAGTACGTCTCGTCGAAGACGACCTCGTGGGGGCGACCGAGGTTGACTAGCCGCAGCACGGCGGCAAGGACGGTCACCCCGATGGGTCCGATCCACGACACCCACCAGGCGGAACGGCTCACCGGGGCCACCGGATCTGCCTCGGGGCGAGGCGCTACCGCAATGCTCACCCGGACAGCTTAGAGGTTGTCCCTACTCAAACACCTACCCTCACCGAATGGCCAGATCTTGGGTCACGTCCGGGGGTAGGTGAGCACGATGTAGCCGTGGGCCTTCGTGAACGCCATGATCGCGGGGTCGGGGGCCGTCTGAGCGCCGATGGTTGACCAGTGCACTGATTCGAGCTGTTCCTCACCCATCGCAAGCAGCAGTCGTGGGTGGCCGGTTGCTGGTTGGGTGGCCGTCGTGGCGGCTTGGCAACTGCTACAACTTGAGTATGAGTCCGTCAGTGAGAGACGCCGATGGCCAGTCCGGGCGGCTGATCGTGGCTGCCACTCCGTTGGGCAACCTGTCGGATGCCAGCCCGAGACTGGTAGATGCGCTTACTCACGCTGACGTTGTTGCAGCCGAAGACACCCGTGTGGTGCGTCGACTGATCAGTGCGCTGGGGGTCGACACTCGAGCCCGGATCGTGAGTTTCTACGACGAAGTGGAGAAGTCGCGGGCGGGCCGAATCGTGGAGCAGATCCTCAGCGGCAGCGACGTAGTGCTGGTCAGTGATGCTGGAATGCCCACGATCAGTGACCCGGGTTTCGGCCTCGTGCGGGCCTGCGCCGATGCTGGCGTCGAGGTGACAGTTGTTCCCGGTCCGAGCGCCGTTACTGCCGCGCTGGCGGTGGCCGGGCTGCCCACCGATCGGTTCACGTTCGAAGGGTTCTTGCCGCGAAAGCCCCGCGAGCTGCGAGCCCGACTGGATGAGTTGGCAGACGAGGTTCGCACGATGGTCTTCTTCGAGTCTCCGCGCCGGCTCGCGTCCACCCTGGAGTTGATGGCGGATGCGTGGGGTGCACAGCGGTCGGCGGTCGTGTGCCGGGAACTCACCAAGAAGTTCGAGGAAGTCCGGCGCGGAAGTCTGGCCGAACTATTCGATTGGTCTGGATCGGGAGTGCGCGGTGAGATCACGCTGGTGGTGGCCGGGCAGGACCGAACTCGGTCCACCGACGAGCCCACGCCTGAGGCGGAGGAGTTGGCCGACGAGGTGCGCGACCGGGTCGGATCTGGCGACAGCCGCAAAGACGCGATCGCTGCCGTGGCGGCCCGTCACGGCCTAGCCAAGCGAATCGTCTACAACGCCTTCGAACGTCACAAGGCCAGACCGTAGGATAGTCGGCATGGTCGCGCCGAAGTCCTACTACGTCACCACCCCCATCTACTACGTCAATGACCGTCCGCACATTGGCCACGCCTACACGACAATCGCTGGTGACGTGTTGACTCGCTGGAAGCGGCAGAACGGGCTGTCGGCCTGGTACTTGACGGGCACCGACGAACACGGCACGAAGGTGCAGCGCACGGCGCAAGCCCACGACATGACTCCCCAAGAGTGGTGCGACACGCTCGTGGAGAAAGAATGGAAGCCCGTCCTCGAAACGATCGACGTGGCCAACGACGACTTCATCCGCACGACGAGTGAGCAACATGCCCGCGGAGTTCAGGCATTTTGGAATCAGCTGCGCCAACAAGACGCCGTCTACGAGGGCACCTACGAAGGCCCTTACTGCGTGGGTTGCGAAGAGTTCAAGTTCGACAGCGACCTGGTCAAGGGTGACGGCGGAGACTCCTTGTGCCCGATTCACGGAACTCCGGTCGAGATGCTTAGCGAACCGAACTGGTTCTTCCGCCTCTCCGACTACGCACAGCCTCTGATTGACCACTACACGGCCAATCCCGACGCCGTCGCACCCCGCAGCGCCTACAACGAAGTGATGGCCTTCCTCAAAGCCGGTCTGAATGACATCTCCATGTCTCGCTCCGCCGGGAGCGTATCGTGGGGCGTTCCGTTGCCGTGGGACGACGAGCAAGTGGTGTACGTGTGGTTCGACGCCCTCCTCAACTACATCACCGCCATCGGCTACGGGCAGAAAGAAGGCAGCCCCGGTTGGCAACAGTTCACCTCCACCTGGCCAGCGGACGTCCACCTGGTCGGGAAGGACATCTTGCGGTTCCACGCTGTGTACTGGCCAGCCATGCTGATGGCTGCTGGCCTGCCGCTGCCGGGCATGGTATTCGCGCACGGGTGGCTGCTCGTGGGCGGCGAGAAGATGGCCAAGTCGAAACTGACCGGCATCCACCCGTCCGAAATCGTCGACAAGTTTGGCTCCGACGCGTTCCGGTACTACATGATGCGGGCTATCCAGTTTGGTTCGGACGGTTCGTTCTCCTGGGAGGAAATGTCGGCGCGCTATCAGGCCGAGTTGGCCAATGGCCTGGGCAACCTGGCATCCCGGGCGACCGCCATGGTGGGACAGTACTGCGACGGGGTCTTGCCGGTTCCTGGCGACTACACCAATGCCGACCTCGCCCTCCAAGATGCGCTGCACGCCACGGTCGAGCAGGCCACCGCCGCGATCGACAAACTCGACTTCTCGACTGGACTCGCGGCCATCAAGGGGTTCGTGGATGCGGTCAACATGTACGTCACCGAACAAGAACCGTGGAAGCTAGCCAAGGGCGACGATCCGCAGCGGCTTCACACCGTCTTATACGTGATGTGTGAAGCACTTCGATCGATTGCGATTCTGCACAATCCCGTCCTGCCCCGCACCATGGATGCCCTGTGGCATCAACTGGGGGCCCACCACACCGTGGGGCCGATCGCGGAGGCCACGGTGGCTTCCTGCGCGACCTGGGGGGTTCTGCCAGCCGGAAGCAAGGTTGTGAAGGGAGACGCATTGTTTCCGCGCATCAAGGAGACATCCGCGTGAGCGACTGGTTAGAGCAGGCGGGCACCCCGCTGCCGGAGCCGCTGCCCGAGGGTTGTCGCATAGTCGACACCCACTGCCACCTCGACATGTGTGCGGAACACGATGGCCCGCGAGTCGATGAAGCACTGGCTACCGCGCGGTCGTTGGGCGTCCACCGGATCGTGCAGGTCGGGTGCGATGTGGCCGGTTCGCGGCGGTCCGTGGCGATTGCCCAGGCCCATCCGGAGATCTCGGCGGCCGTGGCACTGCACCCCAACGAAGCCCCGCGTGTCCACGCTGAGGGGGGCCTGACGGTGCTGGAGGCCGCCTGGCGCGAGATTGGCGAGCTGGCCTGTGACCCGGCCGTCGTGGCCGTCGGCGAGACCGGTCTGGATTTTTTCCGCACTCCCCCTGAAGGGCGAGCCGTTCAAGAAGAGTCGTTCCGCCACCACATCAACCTCGCCAAGCAACTCGACAAGACCCTCATCGTGCACGACCGAGACGCCCATTCCGATGTGCTGCGAATACTCGATGACGAGGGTGCGCCTGACCGGGTGGTCATGCATTGCTTCAGCGGAGACTCCGACTTCGCGCGGGCAGCGAGTGAGCGGGGCTGGTATTGCTCGTTCGCTGGAGTTGTCACCTTCAAGAACGCCCAGGGGCTGCGGGACGCTTTGGCAGTAGTCCCGAGCGAACTTGTGCTCGTCGAAACCGATGCACCATTCCTGACCCCCACGCCCTACCGAGGCAAGCTCAACGGTTCGTACCTGTTGCCGTTCACGGTTCGGGTGATGGCCGATGTGCGTGACATGTCGGTCGAAGAGCTGTGTAAGTGCTTGTGGGACAACTCGCTGTGTGCGTTCGGGCTGGCCGCGAGCGCAGCGTGACGCAGGTCGCACGCCTGCTCGGGCCAGTCGAAGTTCGTTCACTCGCCGCCGAACTCGACATCCACCCCGCCAAGCGGCTCGGCCAGAATTTCGTCATCGACCCGAACACGGTCCGTCGCATCGTGAGCCTCACCGATGGCGCCGTGAACGCGGGTGCGTCCGTGTTGGAAGTGGGGCCCGGGCTGGGTTCGCTGACGTTGGCGCTGCTCGATACGGGCGCCTTTGTTCACGCTGTAGAAATCGACGCGCGGCTAGCCGAGCGCTTGCCCGATACGGTGTCGCGGCACCAGCCGGAAGCTGCCCAACGGTTACGCGTGGTGGAAGCCGACGCGCTCACAGTGACCCCCGAAACGGTCGGTGAGCCGCATCCGACAGTGCTGGTGACGAATCTGCCCTACAACGTGGGCGTACCGGTGCTCTTGCATTGTCTGGAAACGTTCCCCTCGCTGCGCCGCGTCCTCGTCATGGTGCAAAAGGAGGTGGCCGACCGTCTCGTTGCCCCGCCCGGATCACGCACCTACGGTGTCCCGTCGGTGAAGGTCCGCTGGTGGGGGTCGGCCACGCTCGTGGGCAAGGTTCCCCCGAGCGTATTCTGGCCCCGCCCTCGGGTCGACTCTGGCCTGGTACGGATAGACATCGATCGTGCGAGGGTTCGCCGTGTCCCGCGCAAGGAAGTGTTCGGCCTGGTCGACGAGGCCTTCGCTCAGCGGCGCAAGTTGTTTCGGTCGGCCGTGATCCGGTGGATGGGATCGGAAGCACGGGTCGACGAAATTCTCAACTCGGCGGGCATTGATCACGGCCAACGCGGGGAAAACCTCACCCTCGAGGACTTCGAGGCAGTGGTGGCCGCTCGCCATCGGGTCACCTAGATTTACCATTCAAGGGTGTCGATTGTCGCGCGTTCAGTGACGGTGCGGGCGCCTGCCAAGGTGAACCTCCAGCTTGGAGTTGGTCCGCTGCGCGATGACGGCTATCACGATGTGGTCAGCGTCTTCCACGCAGTCGGAATTTACGACGACGTCACGGCCAGCGATCGGGGCCGGGGATCTGGGGTGACTCTGAGCGTGGAAGGTGCTTCCGTACGGGGCGTACCCACCAATGAAGACAACTTGGCGGCCCAGGCGGCTCTCTTGCTGGCTGACTACGCCGATGTCGCCCCCAATGTCGATTTGCACATCGTCAAGAACATTCCGGTCGCTGGCGGGATGGCGGGCGGCAGTGCTGATGCGGCGGCCACCCTGGTCGCCTGCGATGCGCTGTGGCGCACGGGCCTGGGCAAGGAAGAGTTCGACAACTTGGCGGGCCGACTCGGGGCCGATGTGGCATTTGCCCTCCACGGGGGGACGGCCGTCGGAACTGGCAAGGGTGAGATCATCACCCCAGCGCTCATCTCGGGGCGTTTTCACTGGGTGTTTGCCTTGTCCGACAGGGGAATGTCCACCCCGGCTGTCTACGCTCAGTGCGACAAGCTGCGGGGCCCTAGCGAACCGCCAATCCCGGCGGTGTCGTCGGAACTGATGTCGGCCCTACGCACAGGTGACCCGCGGCTCGTCGGTCCCGCCCTGACCAACGACTTGCAGCGGGCCGCTGTGTCTCTCCGACCCGAACTCGACATGCTGCTCGAAACCGGCCTGAGCTACGGGGCTTTGGGTGCGGTCGTGTCCGGATCGGGCCCCACCTGTGCGTTCTTGGCCGCAGACCGTGAGCATGCCCTCGACATTGCGGTCGGTTTGAGTGGTTCGGGACTATGCACCGACGTGCGGCACGCCGAAGGACCGGCCCACGGGACGCGCATTGTCGCGGCTGGCACAACTGGTCCGGTTTTCAGTCGCAGTAACGGCAACGGCGGTGCTGGCTGAGCGGGGGGACATGCGGCCGCTTCGTCTATCGCGCAACGGCCGCGGCTGCGGCTGATGTTGAGCTGGGCTACTCGGCGGGAAGCCTCCAGTCGACCGGATCGACACCGCGCGCGACGAGGGCAGCATTCGCCCGGCTGAACGGCCGCGACCCGAAGAAGCCACGATGAGCTGACAGCGGGCTCGGATGGGCAGAACGGACAACGTCGACGCCCGGTAGTCGCTCGACCAGGCTGGCGGCCTGCTGCCCCCACAGAATCGCAACCAGCGGCCGCTTCCGCTGCACTAGGGCGTCGATCGCTTGGTCAGTCACTGTCTCCCAACCGACTCCCCGGTGGGAACCAGGCTGGCCCGGTGAGACCGTCAGACACCGGTTGAGCAACAGGACGCCCTGTTCGGCCCAGCCCGACAGATCTCCGCTTGAGGGGACAGGATGGCCAAGGTCGTCGTGCAGTTCGCGAAGAATGTTCCGCAACGACCCGGGTAGGGGCTGAACGTGGGGGGCCACCGAAAAAGACAGCCCCATTGCGTGCCCGGGTGTCGGGTACGGGTCCTGGCCGACGATGAGCACGCGGACGCTATCGAGGGGGAGTCTGAAGGCACGAAAAATGGCTGGGCCCGGTGGTAAGAACCCCCGGCCTGCAGCATTCTCGGCGCGCAGGAAGTCTCCGAGCTCGCGAATCTGCCCCTCGACGGGGGCGAGAGCCACGGCCCAATCGGGTGCCATGACGTCGATGAGGGGCCTGCCGGCCGGCCGAGTCATGGTGCTGCGTCGGCGGTCCGCTCGCCGGGGTCGAGGCGTGGCTTCGCGTCAAGATCAGACAGACCGTTCCAGGCCAGGTTGACCAAGTGGGCTGCCACGTCCTCCTTCTTCGGCTTGCGAACATCCACCCACCACTGGCCCGTCAGAGAGACCATTCCGACGAGCATTTGCGCATACATCGGGGCCAGCTTCTTCGACAGTCCCCGCTTGGAAAATTCCTTCGCCAGAGTGCCTTCCACCCGGTCAGCGATGTCTTGAATGGTGCTCGCGAAACTCCCGTGGACCATTCCCGGTGGGGAATCCCGCACGAGCACCCGGAAACCGTCGGTCGAGTTTTCGATGTACGTCAGCATGGAAAGCGCGGCCGACTGCAGCATGAGCCGTGGGTGGGCTGGAGCGAGCGACCGCTGAATCGTGTCGATCAGGGCCGTCACTTCCCGATCGACGACCACCGCGTAGAGGCCTTCTTTGCCACCGAAGTGCTCGTAGACGATTGGCTTGGAGACTTTCGCTTCGGCAGCAACGAGCTCAACACTGACCGCATCGTAGCCGCGGGTAGCGAACAAGTGACGGGCCACAGACAACAGTTGTTCACGGCGCTCGGGTCCCGACATGCGGGGACTGCGTTCGGCTCGAGCCTGCTCTGGAGGGGATGCCACGGGTCCTAGCTTGCCACGGGCAGTCTGTACTCGCCCAAGGGCGCGACCGCCAAGTAAATCGCTGTTCGGGGCCGGTCGGATCGGTGGGGCGGCTGGGCTGGCTAGCTGCTGTAGGTGCGAACCGCTCGGGAGTAACGGGCCGGGCCGGATTGATCATCGTCGAGGCTGGTCCGCCGGTCGAGGCGTTCGGTTTGCGGCCAACGCACGTCGTAGGCCCACCCCCGCCACTCGAACAACTCGATGAGTCGGGCACTCGTGTCGATCTGACCCCGAAGTACCCCGTGTCGGGCACAGGTTGGGTCACTGTGATGCAAGTTGTGCCACGATTCGCCAGCAGACAAGATTGCTAGCCAGGCGACGTTTCCGGACTTGTCGCGGGTGGCGAAGGGCTTGTCTCCCCACACGTGGCAGATCGAGTTGATCGACCAGGTGACGTGGTGGACCAGGGCGATGCGCACCAAACTGGCCCAGGAAAACGCCGTCACAGCGCCCATCCACGACCACGTCAAGAGGCCGCCGAGCACAGCTGGTAGGAACAGCGACGCGATGACGAGCCAGGTGAACGAACGGGAAATCCGCACGATGTCACGGTCGGCGAGCAGATCGGGGGCGTACTTGGTTTGCGACGTTTGTTCGACGTCGAACAACCAACCGATATGCGCGAATGCCAGACCTTTGGACAAGGCCCATGGCGAGCGGCCGAATCGCCACGGCGAATGGGGGTCACCGTCGGCGTCACTGAACGCGTGATGCTTGCGGTGATCGGCTACCCACCGGATCACGGGCCCTTGGATGGCTAGGGATCCGGCGATCGCCAAAGCGATGCGCAGCGGACGCTGGGCCTTGAACGACTTGTGGGTGAAGTGACGGTGGAAGCCAACGGTGATGCCGTGGCAGGTGACGGCATAGAACAACACTGCCAGCCCAATGTCCACCCAACCGATGCCCCATCCCCAGGCGACGGGGATCGCTGCGAGCAGGGCAAGGAACGGGATGCCCACGAATGCCGCCAGGAGGATACGTTCAGTCACCGATTGTCGGTCAGTGGAAAGCGTGCCACGGTCGGGCAGGCCCGGAGGAGAGTCCCCAGCCACAGGCCCAGAATCAGGACCAGGCACAGGACCAGAAACAGATCCGGTGGTCGTGCCGGGTGAAGGTTCTGGGGGCATGCTGCCGGGCGACGGTTCGGATGCTGTGGCGGAATCAACAACAGACATAACGCTACCGTAACTTACGGAACCGTAAGTTACCAGGATTTTCGGCAAGTCGCCGCCGAGGCGGTGATCTCCTAGCGACCCACCAGGTAGCTCCCCGTCGAGGACTCGAACCTCGAATAACGGCTCCAAAGGCCGCTGTGTTGCCGATTACACCAACGGGGAACAACGCGCTCCGATCGATGTGAGCGGGTCGCGTCGACATGCGGTTGCATTGTGCATCGTAGCCGATGGTCGGTGGATACAGTCAGTGCATGACTGCCGAACTCTCCGGTGATGCTGCAACAGGTACTGCTCTCATTCTGGCCGCCGGTGCCGGAACGCGGATGAAGTCGCAGGTTCCTAAGGTGTTGCATCCGGTCCTTGGCAAGCCGTTACTCGGACATGTTCTCGACACGGTCGGCGACAGCGGCATCGCCAACGTGGTGGTCGTGGTCGGGCACGGCCGCGAAGCCGTCATGGACTATGTGGCGGGGGCCTACCCGTCCGCGCACGTCGCCATTCAGGATCAACAACTCGGCACTGGGCATGCGGTGTCGTGTGGACTCGAGGCGGCGATGAAGGCGGGCATGAACGTGTCGACGCTCGCAGTGGTGGCAGGCGACACCCCGTTGCTGCCGAGTGCCACTTTGGCTGGGCTCGCCACGTCGATTGGCCCCGACACTCCCGTGGCGGTCCTCACCGCCGAGGTAGCGGACCCGGCCGGCTATGGACGTGTCGTGCGTGCGCAGGACGGGACGGTCGAGGCCATCGTGGAACAGCGTGACGCATCCCCCGAACAGTTGCAGATTCGCGAGATCAACAGCGGCATGTATGCCTTCGACGGAACCTGGTTGCATGGGGTGCTCGGCAAGCTCAAGACCAACAATTCACAAGGCGAGTACTACCTGACCGACGTGGTGGGTCTGGCCAGACAGCAGTCCCTCCGGGCCGTCGCCCGACTCGCTGACACGGCCGACGACGTCCACGGCATCAACGATCGGATTCAACTCGCTGAAGCGGCTCGCCTCATGCAACTCCGCATCAACCACCGATGGATGACTGCTGGCGTGACCCTCATTGATCCCGAGACCGTATGGATCGAGACAGGCGTTGAACTGTGCTCCGACGTCACCATCGACCGCAACACGTCAGTGGCCGGGTCGACCCGAGTCGGGTCTGGCGCTGTGATCGGGCCTGACACGACGCTGATCGACTGCATCGTGGGCGAGGGTGCCACTGTCGTCAAGAGTCACTGCGTGGCGGCGACCATCGGGGACCGGGCAGACGTCGGGCCGTATACCTATCTTCGGCCCGGCACCGAGTTGCACCCTCGATCCAAGGTTGGTGCCTATGTCGAAATCAAGAACTCGACCATCGGTGAATCATCGAAGGTCCCCCACCTGTCGTATGTGGGCGACGCGACTATCGGACGGGGCACCAACATTGGTGCGTCGACGGTGTTCGTCAACTACGACGGCGAGAGCAAGCACCGCAGCGTGGTGGGTGACCATGCGCGGGTCGGAAGTGACTCCATGATCGTGGCCCCGGTCACCATCGGCGACGGCGCCTATACAGCTGCTGGCTCAGTCATCACTGAGGACGTTCCGCCGGGCGCACTCGGGGTCGGGCGAGCTCACCAGCACACTGTGCCTGGCTGGGTGGCTCGCAAACGGCCGGGGACCGACTCTGCCCGAGCCGCGGAGGGCTTAGCCGAATAATCCTGACCCTCCCTCGACACTTCCGCCGACCTTGTTGGACACTTGCACACGTGAGTGCTCTGATTCGAACCCCCGAACGCCAGCTCATGCTCTTCGGTGGCCGCAGCCACCCCCACCTCAACGAACAGATCGCCCGGCAGCTCGCGATTACGTTGACGCCGACGAGTTCGTACGACTTCGCCAACGGCGAGATCTTCGTCAGGTTCGAAGAGAGTGTGCGCGGTTGCGATGCCTACGTGATTCAGAGTCACTGTGAGAACATCAACACGGCGATCATGGAGCAGCTGATCATGGTGGATGCTCTCAAGCGGGCTTCCGCCGAGCGAATCACGGTTGTTGCGCCCTTTTACGCCTACGCGCGCCAAGACAAGAAGCACCGCGGCCGCGAGCCCATTACCGCCCGCTTGATGGCTGACTTGTTCAAGACAGCAGGTGCCGATCGACTCATGACAGTCGACTTGCACACTAGCCAGATTCAAGGCTTCTTTGACGGCCCAGTTGATCACTTGTTTGCCTTGCCCGTCCTGTCTGAGTATGTGGCTGGCCGCGTCTCCAAAGAGGCAATTACGGTTGTCTCTCCAGACGCAGGCCGTGTGCGGGTGGCGGAACGGTGGACCGACGTGCTCAACGCGCCACTGGCCATCATCCACAAGCGCCGTGACCCAGACGTTGCCAACGAAGTGAAGGTTTTCGAAGTGGTGGGCGATGTGGAAGGTCGCGTGTGCGTGCTCGTCGACGACATGATCGATACGGGAGGGACGATCACCAAGGCCGCTGACACGCTGTTTGAGCAAGGAGCGGCCGAAGTCATCGTTGCTGCCACCCATGGTGTCTTGAGCGACCCAGCCACCGAGCGGATTAAGAACTCTCGTATCAGCGAAGTGGTGGTGACCGACACCCTTCCCATCCCGAGTGAACGCCGCATTGACAAGCTGACGGTGCTTCACATCGCTCCGCTGATCGCCCGTGCCATTCACGAGGTGTTTGCTGATGGGTCCGTGACGAGCCTGTTCGGCTCCGCTCACGGGTGATTTCTCGCGGGCAATCCACGGGCAGTACACTTTTCGAAGTATCCGTAGGCGAGGGCCATCCGGCCGTAATCGACGAAGGGAAGTAGTTCATCATGTCTGCAATCAGCCTAGAGGTTTCTGCGCGTACCGAGTTTGGCAAAGGATTCGCCCGCCGCTTGCGTGCCGCCGGTCGGGTTCCGGCAGTCATCTACGGTGACGGCGAAAGCGTTCGCCACGTGTCGGTGGATGGCCACGACATCATGATGGCGCTCAAGATTCCCGAAGTGATCTTGGATCTCACCGTTGAAGGGGAATCGATCAAGGCTGCTCCCCGCGAAGTTCAGCGCGATCCGGTTCGCCATACTATCGAGCACGTCGACTTGTTCGTGCTGAGCGCACAAGAAGTCCGCGAGCGCCTCGTTGTTGGTCAGGCCGTCGCTGATGCCGAGCAGGCCGCAGCCGAGGCCGAACTCGACACAGTTCAGGTCGTCACCGCCTTGCGTGAACTGCTCGATGAAGGCGTCGACCCGGCCGAAGCCATTCCCGCCTCGATCGAACGGGTCCGGGAACAACTCGTCGCTGCTGCTGCCGCCGCTGCTGCTGCCGCTGCCGCGGAAGACGCTGCCGAGGCAGCCGACGCTGAAGCTGGCGACTCGGGTGACGCTGGCGCTAACGCCGGTGGCGACTCCGACACTGAGTAGCCTTGACTCGAGCAGCCTTGACTGCCGCGTCTGAGGGCGCGTGGTTAGTCGTCGGACTCGGCAACCCAGGTTCCGAGTACGCCGCAACCCGCCATAATCTGGGTTACCTCGTGGTTGACGAGTTGTGTCAACGCTTTCGCGTTAGGCTGCGCCGACTCGGGCGCGCCAATGCTGACTGTGGCACGGCTCGGATCGGAGGGAATGAAGTCGTACTCCTGCGGTCCCGGACGTACATGAACAGTTCTGGCGGACCAGTCAAGGCAGGGGCTGACTACTACGGCGTCCCGGCTGAACGGATTGTGGCTATCCATGACGATCTCGATCTTCCCCTGGGGTGCGTGCGGGTCAAGTTCGGTGGCGGTGATGGGGGCCACAATGGGCTCAAGTCGATGCGATCTGCGCTCGGCTCCGGCGAGTACTTTCGGGTGCGGTTAGGAATTGACCGCCCTACCACTCCGCAGCCGGTTGCTGACTATGTCTTGCGCCCGTTCGCCCGTAGTGCTGCCGCCACGGTGCAGGACATGGTGGTGACAGGCGCGGAAGCTACCGAGAGTCTGATCGAGCAGGGCTTGGAGTTGACACAAAACCGCTTCAACGGGCGTAAGGCGCCGTGAGTGCTGCCGCCGAACCGGTAGCGTGAACGCATGGATTCGACTTCGGCGCCCACTAGCCTCATAGCTCTATCTGACGACGAACTTGCCCGGCACGTGTCGCGGCAAGCAGGCGAGTTGCTTGTCAACCTTCGGTCAGACTTCGGGCGAGTTTCCGACGATGACAAGCCGCGCTTGACTCAACTGCGTGACCTGGCCGATCGGGCTTCCCACCAACTCATCATGGGCCTCATCCGGGCAGGTCGACCTGATGACGCAATCTTGAGTGAGGAGGGTGTCGATCAGCTTGATCGGGATGCCGCTGATCGCGTGTGGATCGTCGACCCGTTGGATGGCACTCGCGAGTACGCGCTCGGTCTCGACGAGTTCGCCGTCCACGTCGCGCTGTGGCAGAAGTCCGCCACGACCCCGGAGAAACTCGTTGCTGCCTCGGTTGACCTGCCTGCTCGTAGCCAGACTTATGCCACCACTGATGCCCCGAAACTAGCCTGGTCTGTGCCCTCTGACCGGCCCATTCGTATCGTGGTCAGCCGCACTCGGCCGCCAGCAATCGCTGTCGACGGGCTCGACGCTCTAGCCGCCCGACTTCGCGATGCAGGACTCAACGAACACGGGGTAGAAGTGGCGAATGTGGGATCGGCGGGGGCCAAGACGGCGGAGGTTCTGGCAGGCCGCGCAGATGCCTACATGCACGACACCGGCTTTTACGAGTGGGACGTCGCGGCACCCCTGGCGGTCGCTGCTCACTACGGGTTGACGGCGAGCCATCTGGACAGATCGCCGGTCCTGTTCAACAACCGTCCCCCTTGGGTGAGCGACCTCATCGTGTGTCTGCCAGAGCTGACTGACCACTTGCTGGCGTAGTCCGCACGCTGCCCGCAAGCAGCCGCAAGCAGCCGCAATGCCACCGTCTAGGCTAGAGCGGTGTCGTTTGAGGGGCTTCTTGCCCGCCTAGCTCGTCAACCCGAATTCGCAGCCGTCATCGATGCCGCAACCGCTGGCAGTCTGACGAGTGACATCGGTATGCCGTTGGCGGCTCGGGGATGGGCGAGCGCGTTGGCGAGTCATCCCCAGTTCGGGGGTCGGCCCCTCCTGCTGGTGACGTCCACCACCCGGGAAGCCGAATCGCTCGCGACCGAAGTCGCGGCAGCCGTGCCGATGGTGCGCGTGGCCGTGTTCCCGGCCTGGGAGACCTTGCCCCACGAGAGGCTCAGCCCCACCCACGACACGGTGGGCCGCCGGGTTGCGCTGCTCCACGACCTGCGGCACGCAGACAACCTGGAGCCTCACGACCGGCCGTCAGTGGTGGTCGCCAGCGTGCGGGCAGTCCTGCAACCGTTGGTGGGAGGCCTCGGTGAGAACCTTCCGCTGTCGGTGAAATCCGGTGACGACTACCCGCTCGAGGCCCTCGTCTCCGACCTCATCGGCCGTGGCTACGACCGGGCGACGGTTGTCAGTCGGCGCGGAGAGTTCGCGGTGCGCGGCGGGATCGTCGATGTTTTTGTGCCCACCGATGACTATCCCACCCGGATCGAGTTATTCGGTGACACCGTCGACGACATTCGACTGTTCGGCGTAGCTGACCAACGCACCCTCACCGGCGAGGAAGCTAGCCGTACAGCGGTGACGATCCCACAATGTCGAGAACTGCTGCTCACCGAATCTGTGCGATCGCGGGCCAGATCCCTGCTCTCCACCCATCCCCACCTAGCCGACATTCTGGAACCGTTGAGTGAAGGGATCTATCAGGAGGGCATGGAGTCCCTGGCGCCGTTGCTCGCCGACGGGATGGAGTCGATCCTGGACGTGACACAGTCGCGCCGGGCCGTGATCGTGTGCGACCCGGAACGAATCCGGACCCGCGCCGAACAACTCACCAACACCAGCGCCGAATTCCTGGCGGCCGGATGGAACGCCGCCACGGGGGCCGACTCTGCCCCCATCGACCTCGGCGCGGCCTCTTACCTGACGCTGGCAGACCTGGCCGAAAAGGCCGCCGCCCGCTCCCAACCGTGGTGGCAATGGAACGCACTCGGCGGTGGCCATGAAGTCGCGGCGGACGTTGATGATCACCCCACGACTCAAGGCGATCACTCCGCGGATTCCAACGAGACCTCTCTCGATCACTTGCGGCCGCTCCCGCCGACCCGCGGCCACCTCGAAGACACCATCTCCCTTGTACGCGAACGTCTCGCGGGCGGATACGCGGTAGTGGTGATGACCGCCGGGGCCGGATCGGCCGAGCGATTTGTCGAGCGATTCGGCGAAGAAGACATTCCGGTGCAGCGGGTGCGTGACCTGTCCGAACCGTTGCCCGCCGCAGTCGTGACTGTCACGAACGCTCCGATCCAGTCGGGCCTCGACGCGCCTGCCGTAAGCACCATCGTCATCACCGAGGCGGACGTCCGAGGCAGCAGCGCAAACCGACGCAGCGAACGGGCACCCATGCCGAGTAAACGGCGCCGCACGATCGACTTGATGGACTTGCGTCCGGGCGACTACGTCGTCCACGAACAGCATGGTGTCGGTCGGTTCGTCGAACTTCAGGCCCGCGACGTGGGTGGAGTGACGCGCGAGTATGTCGTGATCGAGTATGCCCCCGGAAAGAGGGGCCACCCGCCCGACCGCTTGCTCGTACCAGCCGATCAGCTCGACCAGATCACCAAGTACGTGGGCGGCGAAAGCCCGAGTCTGCACAAACTCGGTGGCAGCGACTGGACGCAAACTAAGGCCCGGGCGCGTAAGGCTGTGCGCCAGATCGCCGGAGAACTTGTTCGACTGTATGCGGCCCGCCAGTCGGCCGCGGGCTATGCATTTGGCCCCGACACACCGTGGCAGCGAGAACTCGAGGACGCCTTCGCCCACGTGGAAACGCCCGACCAGCTCGCGTGCATCCACGAGGTCAAGTCCGACATGGAGAAGTCGGTTCCGATGGATCGCATCGTGTGCGGAGACGTCGGCTACGGCAAGACCGAGATTGCCGTCCGGGCCGCGTTCAAGGCAGTCCAGGACGGCAAACAGGTCGCGGTCCTGGTGCCGACCACGCTTCTGGTTCGCCAGCACTCCCACACGTTTTCGGAACGCTTCGCGCAGTTTCCCGTCACTGTGCGGGCGCTGTCGCGATTCCAATCGGCCCGTGAAGCTGACGAAGTCCGGGCCGGTCTTGCTGACGGTAGCGTCGATGTGGTGATCGCCACTCACAGGATTCTGGGCCCGACCACAGCGTTCAAGGATCTGGGGCTCGTCATCGTGGATGAGGAGCAGCGTTTCGGGGTCGAACACAAGGAGCACTTGAAGGCGCTGCGCACCAACGTCGATGTGTTGACCATGTCTGCCACCCCCATCCCGCGCACCCTGGAAATGGCTGTGACCGGCATTCGGGAGATGTCGACCATTCAGACGCCACCGGAGCAGCGACTGCCGGTGCTGACTTATGTTGGGCCGTACGAGCAGAAGCAAGTGGCCGCAGCAATTAGGCGCGAACTTCTGCGCGAGGGCCAAGCGTTCTACATTCACAACCGGGTGTCATCGATTGATCGGGCAGCAAAGGCGCTCCACGAGGCGGTCCCGGAGGCTCGTATAGCAGTTGCTCATGGTCAAATGTCCGAATCGGCGCTCGAAGCGGTCATCGACAAGTTCTGGCAGCGCGAAGTTGACGTGTTGGTATGTACGACGATTGTCGAAAACGGACTCGACATCAGCAACGCAAATACATTGATTGTGGACCGTGCCGACCAGTTGGGTTTGAGTCAGATGCATCAGCTGCGCGGTCGGGTAGGGCGTAGTAGCGAGCGGGCGTACGCTTACTTCTTCTATCCTGGGGACCGGACCCTCACTGAAACGGCCCACGACCGCCTCGAGACGATCGCCCAGCACACCTCGTTGGGCTCGGGCATGGCGGTCGCGATGAAGGACCTTGAGATTCGCGGGGCGGGCAATCTGCTCGGCGGAGAACAAGCCGGACACATCGCCGATGTCGGGTTCGACCTCTACGTGCGCCTAGTCGGAGAAGCGCTCAACGAGTTCACTGGGGGCGGATCCGACGCTCCAGTGGAAGTCAACCTGGAACTGCCTGTCAACGCGCACATCCCGTCGTCGTTTGTCGCCGAGGAACAGTTACGCATTGAGGCGTACCAGCGATTCGCGTCCGCCCACGACAGCGAGGCCATTGCTGCGGTGACCGAAGAACTCACCGACCGTTACGGGCCCTTGCCGGAGCCGGTCCAGTTGCTTCCTCAGATGGCAGCCCTGCGCAATCGGGCCCGGGCGGCTGGCGTGAGCGAAATCGCAACCATGGGCTCGCGGGTCCGCCTCGCGCCGGTCGAGTTGCCGGAGTCGCGCAGCCTCCGGCTCGCTCGCCTCTACCCAGGCTCGCAGTACCGTCCCGCCACTCGGACCGTGCTAGTTCCGGCGCCCACCACGGGCGGCGTGGCGGGCAGGCCACTCGTCGACGGGCCATTGATTACCTGGCTCAACGAACTGTTCGACCAGATCGTCGCACCGTCATCGGTCGCGCGACCCGAATCGTCAGCCACTACAGTGAGCCAAGAGGGCTGAGCCGGCAATGATTCGCACACGATGTGATCGCTAGCTAGTCCGGAAGCCACGGTCAGGAGTCGAGAGGTTCAAGAGAGGTACACATGCGTCGATCCCCTTCACTGCCCCGCTCGTGGCGGACCCGCGCCGTCGGTATCGCAGCTGCTGGACTGATGGTTGCTGGAGTCGCCGCTTGTGGCCCCCAGTTGGCGGGCTCGGCCGCGATCGTAGGAGAACAACGCCTCACCGAAGCGCAACTCGGGGGCAAGACGGACCAAATCTCGCAGCTCGTCGGCATCCCGGCTTCCGCAGCGATCAACCAACTTGCTTTGCAGCGGTGGATCCAGAGCGAGCTCGCGGTGCAGCTTGGAGAGAAGGAAGGAATCACCGTCAGCGACGGTGAGGTAGACAACTTCATCGCGACGGAAGCCAATAATGCAGGGTCGCTGGCCCAGCTGATTGCCATCCTCAACGAAAACGGGTACGTCGAAGAAGAGATTCGTGAACTCGCCCGCGTCACTCTCGTGCTCGGCAAAGTGGGTGAAAAAATCGCCCCAGAAGCCAACGAAATGGAGCGCAACCTGGCTGTGGCGATCGAACTGGAAAGCCTGGCCGCCGAAGAGGGAGTACAGGTCAATCCTCGCTTCGGTACCTGGATTCAAGCCACTTTGCAGGTGAGCCCACCCGAGAACACGCTGTCAGTACCTGCTCCGGCCGAGAACCCGTTCGACATCTTCGGCGCCCAGTGACCAGTGAGCTCCCCTCGCCCGACTGATCGAATCGACAAACCATCTGGCCCGATTCCCCAGTCACCTGCCGACCCGAGGGCGACTCAGACCGCCGCGGCTGGCGATGCAGTGGCCCGCCTGGTGGCGGTGATGGATCGCCTGCGGTCACCCGGGGGTTGCCCGTGGGACGCGGAGCAGACACACACGTCGCTCGTTGGGTATGCCGTCGAAGAAACCTACGAACTCGTCGAAGCCATCGAAACGGGGACGGCTGCCGATATTCGCGAAGAGCTCGGAGACGTTCTCCTGCAGGTCGTGTTCCACAGTCGGATCGCCGAAGAAGGCGACCCAGGTTTCTCTCTGGCTGAAGTTGCGCACGACATTTGCGACAAACTCATCCGCCGACATCCGCACGTGTTCGACGCAACGCCGCCCGACTCAGGTGCGCATCTCGATCATGAATGGCAACGGCGCAAGGCAATCGAGAAGGGGCGTCGCTCGGCCCTGGACGGAATCCCCTCCGCGTTGCCAGCCCTCACCTTCATCACGAAAGTCCGCTCCCGTACCCAAGCGGCGGGACTCGACCTGACAGCCCCCGCTGGGCCGACGGCTGACACCGCCCGCCGTAGCGTCGATGGACTGCTCAGAGAAGTGCCCGCCCACGACGTTCGCGACCCCGACCTGTGGGCGAATATTCTCGGCGAACTGATCGACCGGGCCGAGCACCTCGGGGTGGATCTCGACGCGGCCTTGCGGGCCCACGCGCGCACACTCGCCGACCGAGTGAGAGACCAAGAGCGATCAGTGACGTAACGTAGACAGGTGTGTTGGACACCGTCGCGGAGAACCGCTATCGGGATCGGTATCGGGTCTGTCGTGGGATTGGCTGCCTGCGCGCGGACTGCACCCCCGATCGTTTCGCGCGAGTCGGCCACCGAAGTCCTTGACGATCCAGTCCCGACCCGGGCCTGGCACATCTCCTCGCGTCGGCGGGCGGCCGAGAGTGAGCTGGGGATCTACCTGGACCAGTACTCAGTGTTGCCCGGTGAGCCGATTGCAGTCCACGTGCAAGGCCAGCCTGACACGGTGACCCTCGAAGCATTCCGCATCGGCCACTACGACGGCCTCGGCGGTGCGCGCGTCGTGCGGATCCCGCGGGTGGCTGTTCGGCCGCCGCGGGGAGCCAGTGCGGTCGATGCCGCGAATGGCGAGGTGCGGGCGAGTTGGCCGCGAGTTGCGGAAGTCGACACGACCGGATGGCAACCCGGACTGTACCTGATTCACGCCCGAAGCGGCCCGCTGCGGACCGACACCGCCCTCGTTGTTCGGTCTCCTCAGACCGAGGCGACCGTGGCCGTGGTGGCCTCGACGGCCACCTGGCAGGCCTACAACCAGTGGGGCGGCTACTCCGTCTACCACGGTCCGCGAGGCACTTTCGCGGACCGTGGTTTCATCATGAACTCCGAACGGCCCTATGACAACCGAGGGATCGGCAAGGTTCACGCCTTCGACATTCCTCTGGCGCGAGTGGCAGACGCCTCCGATGTTGAGATCTCCTGGATGAGCAATCTCGACATCACGACCGACCCAAGTTTGGTCGACGGGCTACGGGCTGCCGTGTCTGCCGGTCACGACGAATACTGGACGGTTCCCTACCACAACGCCATGCGCTCTTTGCGCGATGCCGGTGGCAACTTGCTGTTCATGGGCGCCAATGGCTGCTACTGGCGGGTGCGCGCCGAACCGACCGACGACACTGCCGCCGGACGAATCGTGTGCTACAAGTCTGCGAGTCTCGACCCGGTCAAGAACTCGCCGTCGACGACAGCCCGGTGGCGGGACTCACCGGACGCCGACCCGGAGATTTCGCTGATCGGGCAGTACTACGACGCCTATCCGACCGCTGGAGACCTGCAGGTTCGCGACCCCGGCTTCTTCTTATTCGCTGGCACCGGCGTGCGAGAAGGTACCCGAGTGCCAGGCCTCATCGGCCCAGAAACCGATCGCGTTTACCCCATTGCGGCTAGTCCGAAGACGGTGGAAGTCCCAGCCCTGAGTGAGACGAGTTGCCGCGGAAGCCGGACCTGGTCGACCATGTCCTACTACACCCATGAGTCTGGTGGCGGCGTGTGGGCGACGGGAACCATGTCGTGGACACGGGCCATGCCCCGACCGTCGCGGCCCCCGGGCCTGACCCAGGCGAGCGAAGACTTCGTCGTGCAGGTGACCCACAATGCGTTGAAAGAAGCCGCGAAAGGCCCCATGGGTGAGCGGCACAGGACTCGCGACGACCTGAGCGGCTTGGGGCTGCCCGCCCACAACACGACCGGCTCCGCCTAGGCGTTTGGAGCCCGATGGAATGGCGAGCGGGTCCGGGTAGCGCCGGTGGGTTGCGGCGGTCGTCGACTAGGGTGGGGCAGGCAGGCTGATCCCCTCGGAACAGTCGCCGGTTCGATCTCATCGACAGAAAGGTTCGCTGTGGCTTCTATTGACGTGGTGATTGCCCGGGAAATTCTGGATTCGCGGGGAAACCCGACTGTCGAGGTTGAGATTGCTCTCGACGACGGTACGGTCAGTCGCGCCGCTGTTCCGAGCGGGGCGTCTACCGGCGCCCACGAGGCCGTTGAGTTGCGTGACGGAACGGATCGCTACGACGGAAAAGGCGTGGAAGACGCTTGTATCGCTGTCGAAGATGCGATTGCGCCCGAGATCATCGGACTCGATGCCTCCGACCAACGCCTCATCGACCAGGCCATGATCGCTCTGGACGGAACCACGAACAAGTCTCGGCTCGGCGCCAACGCCATTCTGGGAGTGTCGCTGGCGGTGGCAAAGGCTGCCGCAGAGTCGGCTGGGTTGCCACTGTTTCGCTATGTCGGTGGGCCACACGCACACCTGTTGCCTGTTCCGATGATGAACATTCTCAACGGCGGAGCCCACGCTGACACCGATGTCGACATTCAAGAATTCATGATTGCCCCAGTCGGCGCGGCTACCTTTTCTGAGGCTGTGCAGTGGGGTGCGGAGGTCTACCACGCGCTCAAAGCAGTCCTCAAGTCTGAGGGCCTGAGCACCGGCCTCGGGGATGAAGGGGGATTCGCACCCGACCTTGCCAGCAACCGGGCGGCTCTCGAACTGATCGAGAAGGCCGTCGACAAGACGGGCCTCGGATTCGGCGACGACATCGCGGTTGCCCTCGACGTGGCAGCAACTGAGTTCTATCGCGACGGGGCGTACGAGTTTGAGGGAAAGCAGCTGACCGCTGAGGCGTTGACGGCGTACTACCAGGGTCTGATCGCCGACTTCCCGTTGGTTTCGATCGAGGATCCGCTCGGTGAGGATGATTGGCAAGGCTGGGAGCACATCACTGCCGAACTCGGCCGAGACGTCCAACTCGTTGGGGATGACCTCTTCGTCACCAACCCGGCTCGCCTCGCCGAGGGCATCCGGAGGGGGGCTGCAAACTCTTTGCTCGTCAAGGTCAACCAGATCGGTACGTTGAGCGAGACGCTTGAAGCAGTTGCTCTCGCGAGTCGAAACGGCTACTCGTCCATGATGAGTCATCGGTCTGGCGAGACCGAAGACACGACAATTGCCGACTTGGCCGTGGCCACTAATTGTGGCCAGATCAAGACAGGGGCTCCGGCTCGCAGCGAGCGGGTTGCGAAGTACAACCAGTTGCTGCGCATTGAGGAAGAACTCGACGACGCTGCCCGTTATGCAGGTGCCAGCGCCTTTGGGCGGTTCAATCCGCCAGCCAGCGTCTGATCTGGGCCACACTAGGGCCATGCCATCGACGAGTCCGCGCCGCGAACGAGGCGCTCGCAAGGATTTCGTCAGTAGTCGGGGCGCATTGCTGCTGCTCGTCGGCATCACCGCGGTCGTGCTGTTGGCGCTGCCGTTGCGCGAACTCGTCCGTCAAGTGGGAGAGATCAACGGGGCAGATCAGCAGCGAGCTGAAACCCAAGCTCGCGTCGATGATCTCCAAGCCAGAATCGACCGCTGGGAAGATCCGTCGTACTTGCAGCAGCAAGCGCGTGAACGCCTGCGGTATGTGTTGCCCGGCGAAGTGATGTATCAGGTGGTGGGAGACCGGCCCGCGGAGAGCCAGTTGCGTCAGCAGGCCCCTCAGCTCGAGGCGCCTTCCGGGTCGTGGTACGAGCGCCTCTGGTCGAGTGTGCAGGCCGCCGACCGTCCAACGTCTAACGGTTCGACGACTGTCATATCGCGCTCCGATGACGATTAGCGCGGCCGACGAGCAGGCACTCACGGCCAGCCTGGGTCGCCTTCCCCGGGGGGCCTTGGCAGTCTGCGTGCGGTGCCCCAACGGCTGGCCTGCAGTGGTGGAGACCGCGCCCCGACTGCCCGACGGGACGCCCTTCCCCACGTTGTGGTACCTCAGTTGCCGGGCCACCAACGCGGCCGTGTCGACCTTGGAATCTGAAGGCTTGATGAAGCAGTTCGAGCAGCGATTGGGTGTCGACCCGGTTGCCCGTGATCAGTACGAACGCGCGCACATTCACTACTTGGCAGCTAGGAACGCCATCGAAACGGTCGGCGAGATCGCCGGGTTTTCTGCTGGCGGAATGCCCGAGCGAGTCAAGTGCTTGCACGCACTGGTGGCACACGCGCTAGCGGCCGGCCGGGGAGTGAACCCGGTCGGTGATTGGGCCGTCGCGGAGTTGGCTGCCCGCGGTCAGTGGCCCCATGCTGGTCCGTGTGTGCCCGATGCGCCTGAGGCCCAGGCCGGTGGAGGCCCCAAGTCTGCCCGCAGCGCTGCCCGCAGTGCGGGAACGCCTGCTGGTAGTGGCGAGGAGCCACGGTGACAGTTGTCGCTGCCGTTGATTGCGGCACGAACTCCATTCGATTGTTGATTGCCGACGTGGAGAACGGGCGGCTACTCGATCGGGAACGCGTCATGCGGAT
>CBFGTA010000012.1:0-34874 GCA_965651595.1 uncultured bacterium
GAAAGTCCCCCCGTCCGGATGTTTGGAGTGGCAATCACCCGGGACTCGCCGTCAAAATCTGCGATATGAGCGCTCCCCAGTACGGCGTCGCTGTGCGGAGTCTGGTTCCTGCTCGCCTCGACCGACTGCCTTGGTCAAAGTTCCACACTCGACTCATCATGGCCCTCGGTGTTGCGTGGATTCTGGACGGTCTCGAGATCACCTTGGCCAGTTCGGTGGCCAGCGTCTTGGAGGAGCCCGGCACGCTCAACATGACATCGACGGAAGTCGGCGCTATCGCCACTGTCTACTTGTTGGGCCAGGTGGCGGGCGCACTGTACTTTGGCCGGCTAGCCGACCGGTGGGGCCGGCGCAAACTCTTCACGATCACCTTGGGCGTGTATCTCATCGGCAGCGGTCTGACTGCCTTCACCTTCGGTTCCGGCACGGGCTGGGACATCTACCTCTATCTCACGCGCTTTATCGCTGGCATGGGCATCGGCGGTGAGTATGCAGCCATCAACTCGGCGATCGACGAAATGATCCCGTCGAAGTATCGAGGACGAGTCGACATCGCCATCAATGGCACATACTGGTTTGGCGCAATCATCGGAACCGTAGGATCGCTGGTCCTGCTCAACTCTCTCCCCGAAGATCTTGGCTGGCGGATCGGGTTCCTGATCGGGCCGCTGCTGGGAATCGTCATCATCTTTGTTCGAAAAACCCTGCCAGAGAGTCCCCGATGGCAGTTGACCCATGGCTACGCGCAAGAGGCCGAGCAGACCGCAACCGACATCGAAAATTGGGTTGAAGCCTCCGGAAAGTCGATCCCCCCGGTCGACGAATCCAAGTCCATCGTGGTCAAACCGGAGAAAGAGTACGGGTATTTTGCGCTCCTCAAAGTGTTGTTCGTGACGTACCCGAAACGGGCAGTGCTCGGCGCAACTTTGATGATCACCCAGTCCTTCCTCTACAACGCCATCTTCTTCACCTACACGCTCGTTCTGACGAAGTTTTATGGGGTGCCCGCCTCGTGGGCGCCAGCCTTCTTGATTGCCTTCTGCATCGGCAACTTCGTCGGCCCCCTCGTGCTCGGCCACTTCTTCGACACGATCGGCCGCAAGAAGATGATCGCTACCACGTATCTCGGCTCTGGCGGCCTACTGGCGGTCAGCGCTTTCATGTTCGAAGCGGGCATGCTCAACGCCTACACCCAGACACTCGCTTGGTGCATCATCTTCTTCTTCGCGTCGGCCGGAGCCAGTTCGGCCTACCTAACCGTTTCCGAAACGTTCCCCGTCGAAGTACGTGCTAAGGCCATCGCCGTCTTCTTCGCAATCGCTCAGATCTTCGGTTCGGTAGCTCCGATGTTCTACGGCTCCCTCATCGGCGACGGTTCTGATCCGTTCAAGTTGTTCGTCGGCTACTTGATCGGAGCGGGGATCATGATGATCGGCGGTGTCGTGGCGATCTTCTTCGGAGTCAACGCCGAGGGCAAGAGTCTGGAGGACGTCGCCGCGCCGATTACTGCCGTGACTGAGCCGGAATCAGACACACCGGCTGGCCCCGCGCCGCCAGCCCCAGTCCGCTGACCCGTACTTGGGTCAGCTCGACCACGACAGAGCGGTCCGAGCCAGTGCACCTCACAACCGTCTCAGGGAGTCTGACGGACTCAACTGGGCAAGCGGGCACTCCAGCGGGCCTCCGTGCCACCTGCTTGCCTCGCGGTGATCAAGAACGATCCACCGTGGGCTCGGGCTCGCTGCTCAAGGTTGATTAGCCCGTTCCCCGAAGAGTCGCCCTTGCCAGCACTGTGTGGCGGCAGACCTACTCCATCGTCCTCGACCGTTATGGCCAGCGTCCCGTCCATGACGACATCGATCTGGACGGCGCTGGCGCGCGCATGACGCGCCACGTTCGACAGCATTTCTCGCAGTGACACGATCGCGTCGTGGGCAAGGTCAGCGCTCACCGGGCGATCTATTCCCTCATCAAAATGGACTGCGGGCATGAATCCAAGAGTCGACGCCACGCTGGCGACCAGTTCGAGGATCTTGCTGCGCAGGTGACGTTCCTCTGGAGTGGACCGCAGTCCAGATATCGCCATCCGCAATGCTGAGATCGTGCCGTCGAGGTCATCGATGACGTCACCGAGATCTGCGCGAGCTGCCGCGTCATCTACTCTCCGCGACAGCGACTGCAGGCGCAATCCCGCCGCGAAGATGCGTTGGATGACCGTGTCATGCAAGTCGCGGGCAATCCGCTCTTGATCTTCGAGCAGACTGACCCGCTCCCGGTCTTCTCGGGCCCGGTGCCGACCGATCGTAGCCTCGACCACTGCGGCAAGTTCGGACAAGGCGGCCAGATCTGATTCGGAAAAGCGGGCGGCGTGCACGACAGTGAGCGCGGCTGAGAGTTGGTCCGAAACGATGATCGGCGCCCGAATCAACCACCAGGAACCCACCTCCGAGATTCCTGCGGTCGTCCAGTCCACAACCTCTCCCGACTCGGCCCAATCTCGGAGATCGTCGGCTTGACTGACCTGGTTGGAATTCGCGAGATGGTGGTGGGCCAGAACGACGAAGTCGTCGCGTGGGTCTGGGCCCAAGACGGCTGCATAGCCGGGGCTGAACATCGCGAAGCAATGGCGCGCCACCACCTCGTAGAGGGCGTCAACGCGAGCCGATCCCGCCTCCATCACCTGGTCGAGTTCGGTCCCCGCTGCGGCCCGAATCAGTGACTGCTCTGCCATCGTGACGTCGCGGACAGTGACGGCAAGTTCGTCGTGCCCGTCCGCACTGGCCACCACGCGCAGGGCCGACAGCTCAGCTCGAAAATCCGCGCCGTCGCGCCGAGCGCACCAGCCGCTGCCTTGGGCGAAGCCGTCAGTTGCGGCTGTGGCACACACCGCCGCGATGCCGGTGCTCAGGCGCCCGTCGGCGCTGAGCAACATGTCGACGTGTCGGCCGACCGCTTCAGTCGCGCCATATCCCGTCGCCTGTTCGGCCCCTTCGTTCCAGTCCAGAATGTGGCCGGTCGCGCCCACGGTGAAAATGGCGCAGTCGGGGACAGATTGGATCAGCAACTCAAGTCTTTGCCGGGACAAGGCCAACTGGCGCGCTAACGCCCGGGTCTCTCTGAGGTCTCGCATGACCGCGATCACGACAGGACCCTGGTCGGAGTCGGCCGGGCTGAGGGAGATATCGAGGGGGATAATGGATCCGTCGGCTCGCTCCGCGACAACATCGAGATCTGTTCCCATCGGGCGAGCTGTAGGGTGGTCGTGGAAGCTACGGCGATGATCCCCGTGGGTCCCGCGCATTGCGGCAGGCACAATGTCATCAACACTGAGCGCTTGCAACTGCTCCCGGCTGTAGCCGAGGAGTGTCTCAGCATGTCGGTTCGCGTGAGCGATGGTGCCGTCCTGGCGTACCACCACAATCGCGTCAGGCAAGTCCGCGTACAGCGTCCGAGCGATTTCAGATAGTGCGTTACTCAAAGTGCCTCCCGCCGTGCCACGTCAACCCTAGCGCGGCAGCACCCCGGCCCGTTCCTCGATCACGGTAGAGCAATTTGGAGCGCGAGAATACGATCGTCTCCTGTAGCTGGCTGACCTCGACCGTCCGTATTACTCGTGAGCACCCAGATGTTGTCCTCCCCTGGTGGGACGACGACGTCGCGCAGGCGTCCATACTCCTCGGAGATCAGCGCGACCGGTGACTCGTCGGAATCAGCGCGCGCCACATTCATCTGCCAGAGCTGTCTTCCCCGCAGACTCGACATGTAGAGCCAGTCTCCCTGAATGGCAATCCCGCTCGGGGATGCTTGGGCGGGCGCGAAAACCCAAACCGGATCAATGAACTCTCTACGATCGGCACGGCCCTCAACCTCCGGCCAGCCATAGTTGCCTCCTGGGACAACCCGGTTGATTTCGTCGAATCGGCTCTGCCCCAACTCGCTGGCCCACAACTGCCCATCGCCGTCGAAGGCGAGTCCTTGAACATTTCGGTGGCCAAACGAATACACCCGACTACCCGGCGTGGGATTTCCCGGAGCGGCCTCACCCGTAGCGGTGACACGCAAGATCTTCCCCGCCAGGCTGTTCGGATCCTGTGCCAGGCCAGGCTCAGCTGCATCCCCCGTACCCACATACAGCAGCCCATCCGGACCGATCACCATCCGACCACCGTCATGAACCGGGGCCGCAGGAATCCCGCTGACGATGACTCGCCCTCCGTACAGACGCTGCCCGTCCCAGCGATACCGCGTCACCCGATTGTCGGCAGCCGACGTCGAGTAGGCGAACACCCACGGCTCCCGTCGATCAGCCGTCAAGACCGCCAAGCCGAGTAAGCCACTTTCAGCACCCGGACGGCTCACCACACCTTCGACAGTTCCGGCGAGGCCACGGCGTTGGAACTGGCCATCCTGACCCCGAACGAAGTGCACGATCTCACCGCTGTCGCGTTCCGACACCAGAAACTCGTCGGCGTCAAGGAAGGCAACTGACCATGGTGCCGCCAAATCAGTGGCCACGTCGGCGACCGCGCCAACGACGGGCGCCGCAGAATCGGCCACGGTCGGGGTGGATTCAGGTTCGGACGTCTCAGCGGGCGACTCGTGACTACCGCAGGCCACCAGAAGCACGACCACGGCAACCACAACCAAACCGCGCCGAATCCGAGGACGGGTATGCACAGTCGTCATTCTGCGATACTGCCACTACCCGACAGGGAGAGCAGCCCCGTTTTGCGAGAGGCAGGTACGCGATGTCGAACGCCTCGTGGCGCCTTCGCCAAGGACTGCACGGCTGGCTATCCCACCACACATCGCTGGCCCGCACCTCCGTGTACATCCTGTTCATTGCCATAACTGTCGGACTAGCGCTGGGAACCTATCGGTGGGCGGGACCGCATATCGACGTCATCCCATTGAGCGGAATCGTTGGATTCTTCAGTGCACTTGTCGCCGGCGAATCCGTTATCTTCGCCTTCGCCTTCGGCAAGTCCACGGTCTGGCCGAGCTTGCGCACCATCAACCGCAACATCTTCCTTGGTGATTGGATCTTGTTCGGTGCGGCAGGCGTGATCGCGACCGTGGTGGGCTATATGCTCGACGTTCGCACCCTGGCGGTCACCGGAGCCTGCGCACTGATCGCGGCGATCGCGATCGCCGCGTTCGTTTCGTTACCGCGCCTGTTGACTATCGCGAACAGCCAAGGCCTCCAACGCATGCTCATGTACGCCCTGGCCCGCGGAATCACCCAAACGCACGACCCGAATCAGAAGAACCGCCGCTATGGGTGGCTCGACCCGGCTTCCAGTGTGAGCACGCGTCGGGGCCACACGGAACTGTCGACTCAAACTGACGTGCGCCGACCGAGGCACGCCACCAGCGAGTTCAACGACGCACTCCGGCTCGCAGTGACCCGATCCGACACCAGCACCGTCGACTCTCTGCTACTCCAGCTGACCGGGGCCGTCGAAATCGTGCTCGGCGCCCGGCTGGCGCCCAAGGATCGAGTGCGTCACGCTGCTGCCAGCTTGTTGGTGCACTGCATCGAGACTGTGGCGGTAGCCACTGCCGACGGCCGGGTCGGGCCGGAACCTTTGACGAGCCGTTTGAACAACCTGGCGGCCCTCGTCGCCCGGGCCGAACAAGGCATCGAACCCGCTTGCTACAGCGGACAACTCGCCCGAATCCTGGCCTACGCGAGCCGCCAATCGAAGAGGAACTGTCGTGAGGGATTGCTACCGTCCACCGTGGACGTGCCGTTCCGGGCCCAGTGCCACACCACGCGCCAACTCATCGTCGATGCCGCCGATCCAGGTCAACAGAGCCGGGTAGCCTTTCAGCGGCCACTCGTCAGCGACTCCGAGCTGGTGGCCTTCGTGCGGTTGATGACCGCGCTCCCACCCGAACAGCATCAACTCGGGCGTGGCCACGATGGGATCGTCGATCAGCTGAACTATCTCCTATACGAGTACGTCAGCGGGGCGCCGTTCATCCGCAGCCACCGGCCCGACGATGCGGTGCTCGACGCGCTCGTCCAGGGAGCGCGCGGCAGAACCGCCACCCCACAGGCAAGTCCCACAATCACAGTCTCCGATCCTGCTGCCCTGCGTGGCATCGTCCTCGCGACGGGAGCCTCTGCCCTGGCCGACTTCTGGCGCGACTGGCCAAACGGCCACCGGCCCCCACCTCAGGCCACTGCCGTTCTACGAGAGCTCATCAGAGTCCGTCCGGCTCCCATCGTCGAGCAGTTGGCCACTCATATAGTCGGCCCGCGCTGCCACGAGTGGACGGAATCAACGGACCTCATGGCACAACAGTGGGCACTACGAACTAGCGATGTGCCGGACGATCCGCAGGCGTTCCCGGCTCCTGTCGCAGCCGTGCTGGTAGCGCAGGCAGCCCATGCCGACGCCGCTGACGACTCGTGGGAGTCCGCGGTGCTCCGGGAACTTGCCTACCTTGATCGCCGCCTCATTCTGGAAGCTCGGAACTATCTCAATGCCTTCGAACGATCATCCGATTCGGTGGTGCAATGGGCGGGAAGCCGGGCCAACCACACGCTCGCCGCGTTGGTTGTTGAACCGATCGATGTACCAGCGGCCGCAAACGTGGAAGACTTCGTCCGCCTCACTTCCTCGTGGATCAGCTCGCCAGACTGGGCAGAAGTCCATCGCAGCTTCTGTGCTGCACTTAGGGGACAGCGCCAGCGCTGGCTCCTACCGCAGCGCTATCGCGGCGGTGAGTTCCGGCAAGAGCTCCGCGCGGTGCGGGAGCCACTATTGGCTGCAGCTGGCGTCTGTCCGCTGTTCGAAGTGTGGCAACTCGGCGAGGTCGATCCCGGTGACGAACCGCAGGAAACATCCCGACTGTTCGACGTAGCGGCAGAGTGCCCACCGCGGTAGCCGTACAGTGCCGGCCGCGCCTGCTGGCGCAGCACTAGTGGCGGTTGTCTCGGGACACCAGACAAGCGGCGGGGAGTTCAAACCACCGAAGGGTTTCGAAGTCACTATCAGCCAGTTCTGATGCGGCACCTGTCAGCGGTGATCCGTCTCTATCGCTTGAGGCGGATCGCATAATTCGCTCCCCTTCCCGCAAGTACGCATCAAGGACTGACTCGTCGGCAGTCCCATGCCGCTGCGGGTAGTCCATCCGGCCAGCCTGATAGTCGACATCGGTCAGACGCAGGTCAGGCTCAGGAGTCGGCAACCGGTGCTGCCAGAGACCGTTGGCGGGGTCAAACCGGTAATCCGGTAGGAGCTTCCAACCATGCTCGGCGACGAGCTCAACAGCGGCCAGAATGTACTGGAACACCTCTTCGGAAATGAAGTAGTTGAAACTCACCCGCACCCAACCAGGCTTGATGCCCTCACAGCCTTTGGCAATCTCGCGTTCAAACTCGTGGCTGGCGTCGAGGTCAATTCCCAGGAGGCGATGCCCATAGGGGCCGGCACACGAACATCCGCCGCGAGACTGGATGCCGAACAAGTCACTCAGGATTGCGACGACGGCATTGTGGTGCAGATAGCGGCCTCCCGGGCACCGGACAGTGAAGGAGACGATCGACAAGCGATCGGCACTCGGATTGCCCAGGATGTCGATGGCTGGGTGAGCTTGCCACCGAGCGATGGCTCGAGAAATGAATGACTCTTCCCGCTCCCGAATGGCTTCGACGCCGACAGCCTGCTTTAGTTGCATGACCAACCCAGCCCGAATGGCACCAATGATAGCTGGAGTTCCCGCTTCCTCGCGGTGGATCGGATCATCGAGGTAGACATGCTCGTCTGGGTTGACGAAGCGTACAGTTCCTCCGCCGACCACATCTGGCACGGAGTTCTGCAAGAGGCTTCGCCGGACCACCAAGACACCCGGGGTCTCCGGGCCTCCAATGAACTTATGCATGCTCAGAAACACAGCATCCATGGATTCATTAGAACGACCTCCTCCCGATACATCGATGTCGACATACGGGCCAGCAGCAGCGAAGTCCCAGAAAGCCAGAGCCCCGTGGGAGTGCAGGAGCGAGGTGATCGCGGCAGTGTCGGTCAGGATGCCCGTGACGTTGCTGGCGGCACTGAACGACCCAATCTTGACCATCCGGTCTGCATACGTATCTAGCTCAGCGGCCAAGTGTTCGAGATCAATGTGTCCGTCCGCGTCTTCCCTGATGGTGACGACGTCACCGATCGACTCCCGCCACGGCAATTCATTGGAGTGGTGCTCATAGGGTCCAATGAAAATCACCGGCCGCTGCTGCACCGGAATGCGATCCAAGAGGTGGTGAGTGGAGGCTAGGTCGGCGGGCAGTCGGAGGTTCAAGATTCCCACTAGCTTGTCGATGGCGCCGGTGGCACCCGCGCCAGCAAAGATCACCGCGTGGTCGTCGCTGGCACCTACAGCGTCGGCGATGATGCTCCGCGCGTCTTCGCGCAAGCGGGTAGTCTGACGCCCGGTTCCGCTCGACTCAGTGTGAGTGTTGGCATAACGCGGCAAGACCTCGTTGCGGACAAAGTCTTCGACGAACGTCAGCGCCCGGCCGCTCGCCGTGTAGTCGGCATACGTCACTCGACGCGAACCGTACGGGCCTGGCATCACCTCGTCGTCACCGATCACTGACGACCGGATGAGGTCGAGCAAGGCCGCCTGCGCGGACACTCCCGGCACTGGCCTAGGTGCCGAGCAGTTTTTGCTTAGCTGCTTCAAACTCGTCGGCAGACAACACCCCGGCATCGCGCAGACTGGCCAGTTTCTGCAACTGATCCGCGATGTCCTCGCCAGCTGCGGCCGGAGCAGCAGGTGCAGGTGCAGCAGGTGCGGGTGCGGCAGCAGCTGGCGGAGCCGCTGGCTGCTGTTGCTGCAAGGCATCAATCTGCGCCTGCTGCTGGGCGAGTTGCTCTTGGGTGGCCTGCGCGTTCTCGGCGGAAGCTTGGCGAGACCGGCTGGCGGAACTCACCGCAGCAGCAGTTCCTCCCGCTATGAGGGCGGTGCCTAGTAGTCCAGGTCCCCGGCGAACCACCATCGGTCCTCGTCGCACCATCATGAGTCATCCTCCTCTGCTTCAACGACCGCTGCGACCGCCGCTTCTACGACGTCGCGCGCAATCCGTTCGGAAAACACCACGGAACCTGCCGCGCCAGCTACAGCGCTGCTGAGCTCCCGGGCCCAGCGGTGCTCGATCACGAGGGCCGCAGCGGTGTCACCGGGGTTCAACTGCTCGGCGATCGCTTCCAAGTCCTCTTCGTTGAGCAGTTGCAGCAAGTCATCCACCGCTACTCCCAACTCAAGATTGTGCGCATCTGCAAGCCCGCGGACTTCGACAATCACGTCGTCACCGTCTGCCAGCTTCGTGACTAACGCAAAGTCGACCACTGTGATGTCTCCGCGTTCAACCACCGATCGCAGGGCGGGAAGTATGCCGCCAGAGAACTGGCTCCCGGGGAACTCAACGATCAAGACTTCTACTGGACCGAGTTGCACGCAACATCCTTTCGTTGAGTTGAACGGACGACACCGTGGTCTGCCGAACCTCGCCCGATGGGCAGGTGTGGTTCGCACTCTACGCCCGAATCGTGCCGGCCGACAAGTCGTCTATCTGTCCAATCGATAAATGCGCCCGCGACAAGGTTCGAATTACCGCTCCGACCGTGCCAACGTGGCAGGATGGGCCCACGCCAATCCGTGGCGTGAGTAACCGAGGAGTCCCATGAAAACACGGATCATCCGCCCACTGTCCGCCCTGGCTATCGCCGCCGCGGCAACTACCGCGATCGCAGCGTGCAGCTCGTCGAGCTCCGACAACGCGGCCACACCAACACCCACCCCCACGACTCAAAGTGCGTCTCCCACCGTGAGCCCGACTGGAGCGTCCTGTACGGACGAATCTTTGACTGCCGCTCTCCCTGAAGGATCCACCATTCAGCGGTTCAACTGCGCTGACGTAGACGGGACCGAATGGGCTGCCATCCGCACAGTTCAAGGACCGACAGTCTTCTTCGCCACCCTCGAGAACGGCGAGTGGAACGTCAAGACTTCAGACGAGGTCTGCGGGACAGCCAGCGCTGGTCTACCACCGGTGATTCTCGACTACTGCAGCTAGAAGGCAAGCAGGGATGGTCAGTTCGTGACCGTTCCGGACATGGGGGCTGGTAAGAGCATTCCTTGCCTCGACCAGCCCCCAACAACTCGAAGGACACCGAATGGTCTATCCGTTCCCTGATCAAGAACCGTTGTTGTCGTACTACAACCTGGGCTGTGCGGCCGTCTGGCCCAACCTCATGGTGTGGACGAAGCGGGACTGGCGGGGCCAGGAGCACCTCGGCACCCCCGGACAAGGCAAGGTAGTCGCTGCCAACCACCTGTCGTGGTTCGATCCGCTGCTTCTCCTGCACTATTCGAACGACGCTAACCGGCCAGCCCGATTCCTGGCCAAAGATTCTCTGTTCGACATCCCCGGTATTGGCACTGTCATGGCCGGAGCGGGAACCATACCCGTGCATCGGGAGGGTGAACACGCTGCCGATGCAGTGTCATCGGCGGTGGAGGCCGTCCAATCAGGCGAGTTGGTCTGGGTGTATCCGGAAGGAACCATCACCCGCGATCCGCAACTGTGGCCCATGAGTGGCAAGACGGGCGCGGCCCGAATCGCACTCCTTTCAGGCGCGCCTCTGATACCTGTCGCCCACTGGGGAGTACAAGAGATCATGCGGCCCTACAAAGTGGAACTTCGACTGTGGCCACGCAAGACGATCCACGTCATGGCCGGTCCGCCCGTCGACCTCGACGATCTGCGCGACCGCGAACTCACCGACGACGTTCTTCACCAGGCAACCAACCGCACCCTTGACGCCATCACGTCGATGTTGGCGGAATTGCGAAACGAACAATCGCCGGATGGACGTTGGAACAAGATCACGAGTCAGCGTGAACTGCCGACAACTGACCACTAGCCGCGAGATTGCCCTCTATGAATCGGCAGCGGGCCGGGTTCCACCAGCCAAGCGGTACCCCAAGAGGCTCTAGGATGATTGCCGGGGCAAGATCTGAGGGAGGTCCAGCGTGAGTGACGCCGCCAGCATCGGTTCCACACCGGATCCTGATTCTGGGGTTCGCTTGCGCCCCCCGCCAGTAACGGCTGCGATTTCACTCGTTTGGGTGTTCGCAATCATGATGCTCGTTTCCGGAGTCATCCACCTGGTGGTGGCGCTGAACGAGTCGCGCCAGCAGGCGGCCATCGATGCCCTCAGGTTGGAGGGACCCACGACGCCCGAGGAAGCGGCGATGGTCATCGACAACGCCCGGCTGATCTTGTCGGTTGCTGCCCTGCTCATCATCGTGGTTGCACTGTTTGCCGCCCTGGCTGCCCTCGGGCTCGGCCGACGCAGCAACGCATGGCGGTACGTCGTTTTGACCATCACGACAATCGGCCTGATCAGTCAGGCATTCCATGCTGTGGTGGTGCTTTTCGGGGACAATCACGGGCTCGGTTGGGTCACTCTGACCTCGACCACGATTTCCCTCATCCTGCTGATCGTCGTGACTGTGTTTCTGACGGGAAGTGAAGCCCGCGAGTACTTCCGCGACTGACATGGCCTCAGCCGTTGTCACCTACGATCCCCGGGGCGCGACCTCGACGGAGAACTCCTGCATCGAGTCGCCGAACACCAGCTGGATCGTGACCGTGAGGCCGCGGCGAGGATCTAATCCGGCAGCCTCGAGACTGGTGTCGGCAACCTGATAGGCGGTGGGCGCATAATCCATCGTGCACGCGACGGGCGGGAGGGAACCGTCGGTGCTGGCCGTGGCGTCAGCCATGACAACATCCAGAGCCTGGCCGTTTTCGGCTTCTGGTATGGCAGTGAGACTAGTCGGGCGATACGGGCATGAACTGCTCCCATAGGCACCGAATACCAGCGACTCAGGCAGCCAGGCAGCGAAGACGGGCTCCGCGTCGGGGACTGCAGCCATCCCTGGTATATCCCCTGAATAGGGATCAGCAGCGAGATTGGCTGCTGGAGAAGTCGGGGAATCACCCGTCGGGCTACTACCAGATGCCGCGCACGCGACCGCCGTCAGGAGTGCCGCGATCCCCACGAAAGCCGCTGCTAATCTCCGGCGGATGAGGTCATCACTGAGTAGGGACATTGCAGTTCGCCTTTCTCGCCGATGCCACCATCGGTGGCGCGCCCACGCTGAGCTTGAGCGCTAAACGGTTCGAGCGGTTGGCGCCAGATCGGACCGATCGACAACCGCCTACACCTGTCGGTCACTAGGCTAGCGGCGTCTACTGGCCAGGAGCGGCATTACCGCTTGCGCTCAGTCCGCGATGCGCACGTGCACCTCTGGCACCTAGAGTGGCAGCAGGAGCTCGATTGCGGAGGCAGCATGAACTCGTCCACTGAGGGTGGCTCGCGGCCGGTAGTAGCATCGGTCGATTGGTCCGAGCAGACTGACCTAGTCTTGGCGTGGGCCAGCGTGTACGCCGAATGCTTGGGGGCCCCGTTGCGGGCAGTCAACGTCAAGAGTCCGGTAGCGACCTACGCGATAGCCACCGGAGAGCCCTTGTTGATTCCAGTGGACGGCGCGGGCATTCCGTCCGAGCTGGGTGCGGCTGAGGCCGAACTGCTAGAGCGAGTTACCACGGTGGTCTCCGGTGACCTTGCTGTCAGCGCCCACATCAGAGACGGTGATCCGGCCCGAGAAATCCTGGACGAGTGTCGCGAAACGAATGCGCAGCTGCTCGTTATTGGGCGCCGCGGCCATGGCGGACTCGCAAGCTTCATGCTCGGCTCGGTGTCAAACCAGGTGGCCAGCGAAGCGCCGTTGCCGGTGGCGGTGATCCCTCCCCATGTGGTGAGCACTGACCGACGTAACACCATCGTGTGTGCCGTGGATGGTTCTGATGACAGCTTCCGAGCCCTCGACGCAGCCGTCGTTCTGGCAGACGGATTGTGGGCAAATTTGGACATTGTCTATGTCATTGACGATACGTACACCCCGGCCGATTCGCTCGCCGGAGCATTGCCGTTCCTGGCCCGCCACAGTGGGGACAACGACACTGCGGCCGCTGCTGCAGTAGACCGCGCGAAGCAGCGCGCGAGTGAAGCACTGTCGGAACATCGAGTCAACACGATCGTGGCGCACGGGGAACCGGCAGACACTTTGGCCTTAATTGGGCGTGAGCGCCTGGCCATGAGTATCGTGATGGGCTCGCACGGGCTCAGCGGTTGGTCCGCAGCCGTGCTCGGATCTGTGACCAAGAGGACTCTCCAACGCGCCGACTGTCCCGTTATTGTCACTCGGCGGCGCCCCGAGTGACAATAAGGCCGCAGAACTGAAGGACGGTGGGGCCGAGGACGCAGGGCCAATCTAGTGCGGTTCTCCGTAACCTTCGTTGACAAGAACGATCTTGCCGTACGCGTCGTGTTTGTCGATTACGTCGAGAGCATCGATGAGCCCACTCATCGGGAGTTGGTGGGAGATGATCGGCCTGAAGCGGCCTTCTAGATACAGCGAGTTGATCTCCTCCTGGAACTCGTCAACCAGGTCGGGCCGCTGGATTTGGTAGCTGGTCCAGAAGAAACCGATGACCGACATGTTCTTGTTGAGGATCATGTGGGCCTTGATTTCCGGTATTCGGCCGCTCGCAAAACCAATCACGATCAATCGCCCTTCGAAGGCAATACAATGCGTACTAGCGTCGAAGGCATCTCCGCCGACCGGATCGTAGATCACGTTGGCGCCAAGGTTGTTGGTCAAGGCCTTGACCCTCGCCACGATGTCTTCGTTCTTCCAGTCGATAACGTGATCAGCGCCTGCAGCGACACACACTCCGATGTCGCGCTCACCGGTCGCGGTAGCAATAACGGTCGCGCCCAGCGCCTTGCCTACTTGGATCGCCGAGGTGCCGACACCGCCAGCACCACCGTGGACGAGGAGCGTTTCACCAGCTCGCAGTTGCGCTTTGTATCTGATGGCCATGTATGAGGTTTCGTAGATAATGCGCATGGCCGCAGCATCCACGTCAGACATCGCCTCAGGCACTGCGAAAGTGGCGAGGTCGATGGCGGTCATGTACTCAGCGAACGCCCCACCCAAACCTGTGGTGACGATCCGATCACCCACCGAATGGCGGCAGTTTTCTCCGACCTCGACCACGGTGCCGACCGCTTCAACACCTGGAGTCCAAGGCAAAGGCGGTTTGATCTGGTACTGGCCCTGAACGAAGAGAATGTCGGGAAAATTGACACCAGCTGCGTGAACCTTGATGACGCTCGATTCTGGTCCCATCAGCGTCGCCCGCGGTGCGTCTTTCCATTCCAACACATCGCGAAACGGGCCAAACTCGTCGAGAACCCATGCTTTCATGCTGTCACCCATCCGGGCTCCTTCGCTTCGCTACTATCGGGTCTGCCGTCGGCATGAGGCCGAACTACGGCGACGTCTCCGGCTGCACGGTTGGCCGATCGGGCCGCACTCCATGATGGCGACTCTTAGTCCGAATTTCTTGGCGTCCCGCCCCGACGGCCCAATTCATACAGTGCGATTGCTGCAGCAACCGAGACGTTGAGCGACTCCGCCCGACTATCCATCGGTATCGATGCCCTCCAGGAGCAGCGTTCGGCAACGAGTCGACTAACACCGGCACCCTCCGCACCCACAACGACCGCTACCGGTATGCCTGTCACATCCACTTGCTGCAGCGATGTTGAAGTATTCCCCACCAACGCGACCGCAGTAATGCCGTGGTCTTCGAGGTCTGCTACCGCTCGGGAGATGTTTGCCACGCGAGCAATGGGAAGGTGGGCAAGTGCTCCGGCGCTAGCGCGCCAGACCGTGGGGTTCACCTCAGCGCTACGACGTTTGGAAATCACAACACCGGCCGCGCCGAGCGCGAGAGAAGATCGAACTATTGCGCCCAGGTTGCCTGGGTCTGTGATCCCATCGCACACGACGATTCGCCCTGAGGTGCGGACGACTTCTGTTCGCAGATCGGCAAGATCGGCGTACTCATAGGGCTCGGCTTCCAACACCACCCCCTGGTGCACGAGTCCTTCCGCGATTCGATCGAGCTGGTCTCGGGATTGCTCAACGATGACGATCCCGCGCGCATGGGCGGCCTCAAGCGCGTCAGTGACGCGTGGGTCCGATTCGATGGTGGACTGGACGAGAAGTCGTCGAGCGCCCATCCCGCTGAGCAGCGATTCCCGCACCGCGTTGCGACCGACCACTAGCGAGCTGTCATGGGCCGGCGAGCGCCGCGCGCCAGCGGCAGTACCTTGGCGGGCGGCGCTTTTCTTCTTCGTTCGATACGCCACGTGGCCGGGCCGATCTTCCGCCCGGGGGGTTGGCCCCTTGCCTTCGAGGCCCCGTCGGCGTACGCCCCCAGAACCAACCGACCGGGGCTTTTTCGACTCTGACTTGCGTGTGGCCCCGCGTCGCTGTGAATTTCCTGCCATCAGGGTGATCCTCATTCCTCTCGATGTACTGCCGCGCCTGGCGGTCCGGGCCGCCCGCCGCTCCTCACTTCACCCCTCGTCAGCAAAGCGCCAACGGGAACCGCTACCGCCGTCCTCGATTGCTAGGCCTGCTTGGGAAATCCGATCTCGGATCGCGTCTGCCAACTCGAAGTCCCGGGCCTGTCGCGCGGCCTGCCGGGCGGAGAGCTCGGCATCTACGAGTCGCTGTAGGGAGTCCATCGCCTTCGCCGATGATTCCTTCCGGCGCCATTGGGCGGCCTTCGGGTCCATGCCGAGCACCTGTAAACAAGACGTCACTGCACTGGCACTCTCGCAAATAGCATCTGCTTCGCCGGACGCCAGGGCCCGGTTTCCCTCTGTCACCAGATCGTGGATGACTGCAATCGCCGCCGGGACCCCCAAGTCGTCATCCATCGCGGCGGAGAAACTGTCCGGTACGGAGCGGGAGCTGTGTGGCGAACCGGGGAAATCACGAGCCCTGTCCAGGAATCCGCGAATCCGCCCGAAAGAGGCCGTCGACTCTTTCAGCGCTGAAGGTGAATACTCCAAGTTCGAACGATAATGAGCCGCGATCAAGTACCACCGCAACTCAATCGGCTCAACGTCGTCCAGGATCCGAGCCACCTGCAAGGAGTTCCCGAGGGACTTGCCCATTTTTTCGCCTGCGACAGTGACCCAGGCATTGTGTAACCAGTAGTGAGCAAATCCGTGGCCAGCAGCCCGCGCCTGAGCGAGCTCGTTCTCGTGGTGAGGGAAGACCAAGTCGAGTCCACCACCGTGGATGTCGAACGTGTCACCGAGATAAGCCACGGCCATGGCCGTGCATTCGATATGCCAACCAGGGCGTCCGCGCCCCCAAGGGGTCGGCCAGCTCGGCTCGCCCGGGCGAGCGGCTTTCCACAAGGCAAAGTCGCGCGGATCCCGCTTCTTGCCGTCCGGGTCTACATCCGCACTCGCTTGTAGGTCTTCGAGTCGATGCCGCGACAGCATCCCGTAGCCCTGATCCGAGCGAACGTCGAAGTAGACGTCGCCATCGGCTGCGTAGGCATGCCCGCGATCGATCAGATCTGAGATTAACTCAACCATTTGTGTGACGTGTCCGGTAGCTCTTGGCTCCACTGTCGGCGGCAGGCACCCGAGTTCGGAATACGCCCACTGAAACTCTCGCTCATAGCGGCTAGCCACCGCGAACCAGTCGGTGTCCTCGGCCTCGGCTCGGGCAAGGATCTTGTCGTCGATGTCAGTGACGTTGCGAACCAAGGTGACCGACATCCCCCGATGGAGCAGCCACCGGTGCAACACGTCGAATACGAGTCCCGATCGGATGTGGCCGATGTGCGGCGACGATTGGACTGTAGCGCCGCACTGGTAGAGGCGCACGTGACCGGTCTGGACCGGCACGAATGGTCGAATGGTTCGGCTGGCCGTGTCGAAGAACTGGAGGGTCACAGGCCTAAGGCTACTGCCTCTTTTTCTTCTTGCCTTTCGCCGCTTTCTTGTCCGATGCATTGGGGATCTTCACCTTGGTGTGGCCAGCGGCGCCTTGATACGGCTCAAACACGATCGCGGTGGCCAATGCGGCGATGCCCTCCCCCCTTCCGGTCAGGCCCAACCCGTCAGTTGTCGTGGCAGAAATCGACACTCGGCAGTCCGCCGCCTCCGTCAGCCGAGCGGCTGCTTCGTTACGACGCGTCATGATGCGCGGCGAATTGCCAATTATCTGCACCGATATGTTTCCGATCCAGTAACCGTTGCCGCGCACCAACGCGCACGTACGTTCGAGCAGGTCTACGCCCTTGATCCCCTTCATTTCGGGGTCGTCGCTACCAAATTGGGAACCCAAATCACCCATGCCCGAGGCCGAGAGCAAGGCGTCACACATGGCGTGGCAGGCGACGTCGCCGTCAGAGTGGCCAGCTAGACCCTTCTCTCCAGTCCACAGCAGGCCAGCGAGCCACAGTTCGCGGCCCTTCTTGAAGGGGTGTACATCAGCACCCATACCAACACGGGGAATCATTGAGCCTCCTGTGCGCACATGAAAGGTTGTCGCAGTTGAATCGGTCGAGCAGTTTCCGCGATCGCCAGCGTTCACCGGACTCTGCGCGATCTCTAGTCAAGCCTCCCAGCGCGGGTTGACGCCATCTGAGAAGCCGACATCTAGGCCATTCGGCGAGAACCTCGCTGGCGATTCGGGGAGGACGGGAGAACTCATCGATTGGGAACCGGCAGCGACCGTCAGCGGACAACGCCAGCGAGCAAGGAGAAGAGTGTCCGGCAAGGAGACCGGAGCTAAGAGGCGAGTACTTCGTCGAGCAGCGCTTCGGCTTTGTCTTCGTTCGTCTGCTCGGCCAAGGCCAGCTCACTGACCAGAATCTGCCGAGCTTTCGACAACATTCGCTTCTCCCCAGTGGAGAGCCCGCGATCTTTGTCCCGACGCCACAAGTCCCGCACAACTTCGGCAACTTTGATCACGTCACCCGACGCCAGCTTTTCCAAGTTGGCCTTATAGCGCCGCGACCAGTTGGTGGGTTCCTCCGTATAGGGCTGTCGCAAGACATCGAATACTCGGTCAAGGCCTTCTTGGTTCACGACGTCGCGAACTCCAACGAGCTCGACGTTGTCAGCAGGCACTCGAACGGTCAAATCACCTTGGGCAACGCGCAAAACGAGGTACTCCCGTTCTTGGCCTTTGATCACGCGATGCTCGATGGATTCGATGAGTGCCGCACCGTGATGCGGATAGACGACTGTGTCACCAACAGAGAACGACATGCGGCAGATTGCCCCTTTCGTGATTCCCCCAGGGTAACACGGACGCCTTCGGCTGTTGCGTGGTTCACATAAATTCCCTAGCGGCCACACTGCAATCAACCACCCGACGCTGATAGTGAACCGCCGGGCATAGCCACGACGGACACAAACTGCCAACCGTCCGAAACCCGGTGGCGCGCGCGTCACCGGGTCGGCCCCGTGCTACCCGCGGTCACCCGCGCGACACAATTGACGTCTGGCTGCGACGTGTTCGGAGCAAACGCGATAGGCTGCGGCACGTGGAAAGCTTCATCGTGCCGTCGGTAGGGGAAGAGGAAGCCCAAGTGAACGTTGCCCGCACCACTGACACCACCCAACCCGCATCCGGTCGAGGTCGTCGCCGGAGTGTTGCCGCCGCCGCTGGCCTCGTCGTGGCGGCTGGCTTGCTGAGCGGCTGTTGGAGCGGGTTCAACGCGGCTACGGACGTTCAGCAGCCTTCTGGCGACGGCACCTACGTGGCTGCCGGCACGATGCTCGTGAACAACGCCATCTGGGTGCAGGATCCCAGTGACCCCACCCAGTTCACACTGTCAGCTGCTTTCGTCAACCAATCCACCCAGGCCGATACCCTTGAGGCCGTCGAAGTCGAGCCAGCCGGTACGGTCAGCATTCCGGGTGGATCGTTAGTAATCGAGCCGCAGAATGCTGGCTTCGGTACCGAAACCCGAGTGGGCTACAACAGCGACGTTCGCATCAATGCGAGCGGAATCGCGGACCTGCCAGAAACGGGCTACATCAACACGACCTTCCGCTTCGCGACTGCCGGAGCGGCATCAACAATCGTCATGTCGGTCCCAGCAGTCGGCATTTACGCTGACGTATATCCCGGAGGGACACCAACTCCGACCCCCGAGCCTGTCGTTACGACCACGCCAAGCGAGTAGTCGCGGGCGTTTCGCCGGCGGCTTGCCGCGGAGGCGAGCGCCCACGTCGGTCAGGTAATCCACGTCGGTCAGGTAATTAGGGCGTCTCAAACTTGTACCCGAGGCCCCGCACCGTGACTAGGTAAACGGGGTGAGCGGGGTCTGGTTCAATCTTGGCCCGGATGCGCTTGACGTGAACGTCTAACGTCTTCGTGTCACCGACATAGTCGCTGCCCCACACCCGATCAATCAACTGGCCCCGGGTCAGCACTCGGCCATGATTGCGCAGCAGCAGTTCGAGCAGTTCAAACTCCTTGAGCGGGAGCTTGACATGATCGCCATTGACGTGAACAGTATGGCGGTCGACATCCATGCGCACGGGACCTATCGCCATGACGGTGTCAGCCGGGCTGGTGTCAATCGGAGTCTTCTGCCGTCGGAGGACGGCCCGGACTCGGGCAATGAGCTCGCGACTTGAAAACGGCTTCGTCACGTAGTCGTCAGCGCCGAGCTCGAGGCCAACCACCTTGTCGATCTCACTGTCCTTGGCTGTCAGCATGATGATCGGAACGTCCGAGGAGGTTCGAATCTGTCGGCAAACTTCAGTTCCGGACATTCCCGGCAACATCAGGTCAAGCAGCAGCAAGTCCGCGCCATGTTCGTTGAACAGTCGCAGCCCATCATTGCCATCGTGGGCCACGTGGACATCGAACCCTTCTTTGCGCAGCATGAATGCGAGCGAATCAGAGAAAGACGGTTCGTCGTCTACGATGATCACTCGATTCATGATTCTTCCTTTCGATAGCGGGCGGCTAGGCCGCGGCGGCCGCTCTTTGGCCCCGCTGCATCCGCCGCTTCTTGACTCTCGTTGTCCGGATTCGCGCTGGACTCCCGCAAATCGCGTGGAATCCTGAGAGTGAAGGTGCTTCCCTCTCCTTCAACTGACCAGACACGCACCTCTCCGTGGTGATTGGCGACCACGTGCTTGACAATCGACAGCCCCAGCCCGGTTCCGCCTGACTCACGCGATCGAGCCGGATCAATCCGGTAGAAGCGTTCAAATATCCGGTCGAGCTCCCCGCCGGGGATTCCGATCCCCTGGTCAGTCACAGAGATCTCCACGACGTCGGCCCTTTGTCGCTTGGTGACGGCGACTCGCGTTCCCTGCGGGCTGTACACCACAGCATTGGTCAACAGATTACGCACGGCGGTGGTGAGCTGGCTAGCGATTCCCATGACAACGAGGTCATCGGTCCCACCAATGACCACATCGATCCCCGCTGAGTGTGCCAAGAGCCGGGTAGCGTCAACGGCCTCGCCGACGATGGAATCCACATCGGTCGGAATCAGGTCCTCATCGGCATCGTCACCCTGCAACCGGGATAGCTCGACTAAGTCCCCCACGAGGTCCGCCAGCCGAGCCGACTCGACCTGCATCCGACCAGCGAAGTGTTCGACCGCATCCGGATCATCAGATGCAGCGATCACCGCCTCGGCCAGCAAGGACAAGGCCCCTACTGGCGTCTTGAGTTCATGACTGACATTCGCGACGAAGTCGCGCCGAACTTCGTCAACTCGACGCTGAGCCGTGAGGTCATCAACGAGCAGCAAGCTGGTGGTGGAGTCGAGCCAGATTGCTCGCACCCCAAGATCCACGCGGCCTACCCGGCGATCGGCTTTGCGCACGGCAAACGAGTCCTCAACCTCCGTCGTGTCTGACGACAGCCCCCCAACCAGCCGCCCGAATCGCCGGATGACAAGCCGGTCTGCGCTGACCAGCCCCAAGTCGTAGGCCTGCTCCGATGCGGTCAGGACCTTCTGATCCCGGGAATCGATCAGGATTGCAGCTCCCGGCAGCGCTTCAACCAGGGCCGTGACTGCATCCGGCGCCAGGCCCTGCCAGTCGGTGTCTTCGACAGTTCCCTTGGCCGAAGGAAGCTGCGGATCACGTACTCGCCACGGACGAGCCATACCCACTCCTTCCTGTCGGCTGGTTCCATGCCTGGCCGATCATCTGCGCGCCAGCCAGCGTTGACACGGTCACTAGCTTTGTCACTAGCTTTGTGGATCCGACTCGGGGGTCGGCCTCTCATGGGAAGGATAGGTCGAATCGGTTCCCGTGCACAGGCCAAGCCCCCAACCACAACCGAACTGTCACACGCCGTTCACCTGCCGTTCCCCTGACGCTCGCTAGCCGCCGCTGTAGTGGTACGTGAGGGCAGTACGCCAACGGCCTCAGACTCGGAAGGTCGGCCAGGTTCGTGCAGCAAGCTGCGCCCGTTATGATCAACACCTGCTCACTGAGGTCCGACATGAGGCTACTAACTGCAGTAACGTGGAGCCATCTGCTCTGCGACCCGACGGATTGGGAATCACTATCATGAGGCTGGACTACGACGAGCAGCTCCAGGCTTTCGATCAAGGGATGCTGGAACTGACTGATCTGGTGCGCGCAGCAATGGCTGACGCCACGACTGCCTTGCTCGACGCCCATCTCGAGCTGGCCGAGGCCGTCATCGCTGGCGACGCAGTCCTCGACGCATCCGCTGCGGCCCTCGAAGATCAAGCTCTGCAGGTCATAGCCCTACAAGCCCCCGTCGCCACGGACCTACGAGTGCTCTTATCCGGTCTGAAAATAGCCTCTTCACTCGAACGTATGGGTGATCTAGCCGAGCACGTGGCGAAGGCCGCTCGGCTGCGCTATCCAGGCTTCGCCATGCCCGGGGAAGTGCAACAGGTGGTGCGAGAAATGGGCACAGTCGCCGACCGGATCGTCCTCACCACGGCCGACGTACTGCGCAATCGTGACGTTCAAGCCGCCGAGCGGCTCGCCCTCATGGACGACCAAATGGATCAGTTGCATCGACAACTGTTTCGCCTGGTCCTCAGCCCGGAATGGTCGTTCGGAGTGGAGGCAGCCATCGATGTGACACTGGTGTCCCGATATTACGAACGGTTCGCTGACCACGCCGTGTCGATTGGCCGCCGAGTCATTCACATCGTGACGGGCGAACCCTACGGCCCGGCCTGACATCACTCGGGCCGTGACTGACTAGGGCCAAGCCTCGGTCTCTGCGGGGACTGTACAGGCTTCTGCCACCTGCACGTCACTAAGAGTCAACCCGCGATTCACTCGCTTCTCCCAGGATGCACCCATGGATCTCGCCCTGTCGCTGACCGTTGCGGTGATCGTGATCGCGCTCATCTTCGACTTCACCAACGGTTTTCACGATGCCGCCAATGCGATTGCCACATCCGTGGGAACTCGGGCACTTACCCCACGAACAGCCCTCATCATCGCGGCAGTGTTCAACTTTGTGGGCGCCTTCATTGGGTGGTGGTTCGGCTCCGGAGTTGCCCGGACCATCCAGTCCGTGACTGATGCTCCGAGCGGATACGCCGGGCTCGCCCTAGTGTTTGCCGCCATTGCCGGAGCCATCGGATGGAACCTCATCACCTGGCGACTCGGGCTGCCTAGCTCGTCAACGCATGCGCTCATCGGTGGCGTCGTCGGATCGGCCCTCGTGGTGGGTGCCACCGTCGACTGGTCCACCGTTTGGGAGAAGGTCGTCATCCCGATGGTGACTTCGCCATTTGTGGGACTGATTCTGGCGTTCGTCGTCATGCGGATCATCTTCTGGATATTCGCTCGCCGCAACCCCCGCCGAGTCGGGGCTGGCTTCCGCAAAGCCCAGTCGGTGTCCGCGGCGGCAATGGCTGCCGGTCATGGGATGCAGGACGCACAGAAGACCATGGGCGTGATCTTCCTCTTACTGGTCACGATGGGCTACGCCAACGAATCCAACCCGATGCCGATTTGGGTCGTTGTCCTGTGCGCGAGCGCCATCAGCATCGGCACCGCTGTAGGCGGCAAACGCATCATGCGTACCCTCGGCCGCCGCATTATCGACCTCGACCCAGCGCGCGGATTCGCCGCCGAGTCTGTGTCAGCTGGCGTACTGTATTCCACTGCATTGGGGCTCGACGCTCCCGTCTCAACGACCCAGGTCATCACCGGGGGGATCATCGGAGCCGGAGTCGAGAAGCGAATTCACTCGGTGAGGTGGAACGTCGGGGTCAATATCTTGTGGGCCTGGGTGCTCACACTTCCCTGTGCTGCGGCCCTCGCCGCCTTGATCCACCTGATCATCCGGATGATCTTCGGCCTCTAGTGAGTTGCTGACTACGGGCGTCGCAACTGCCCTGGCGACCCGCTGGCGGTTCGACACTTGCGACAATGGTCCGGTGCCCGTGACCTTCCTCGCCGACCATAAACGCTGCGAGCCTGACCCGCCGCGACGAGTCGCAGTCATGAGCCTGCATACCTCACCCCTCGACCAGCCAGGGACCGGCGATGCAGGCGGAATGAACGTTTACGTCTTGGAACTGAGTCGTCGACTAGCCCGGGCCGGGGTCGAGGTCGACATCTTCACCCGTGCTCGCGATCGGCAAGCCCCAACAGTCGTCACCGTGGAGCCCGGAGTTGTGGTCCGGCACGTCTACTCAGACGGCCAGGTTGTGACGAAGAACGAACTGCCCGGCCACTTGTGCGCATTGACCCGTGACATCTTGGCGGTTGAAGCGGCCTTACCTAGTCACTACACGTATGATCTTGTTCATTCGCACTACTGGCTGTCCGGCAATCCGGGTCTCGTGGCTGCCGACCGCTGGAATGTCCCCCTCGTTCACACGATGCACACAATGGCGTTGGTCAAGAACTCCCAACTCGCTGAGGGTGACGTCCCCGAACCCGCGATTCGCGTCGAAGGCGAACGACAAGTAGTCGGCGCCGCCACTCGACTCATCGCCAACACTGCCAGTGAGGCTGAGGAACTCGTCCGCTACTACGATGCAACGCCTGGCAACGTCGGAGTCGTGCATCCGGGCACGGATTTGCAAACGTTTCGGCCCGCATCCGCCCCGGAACGCCGACGGCTACGCGCCGCCCGTGGGCTGCCAGCCGAAGCTCTGGTCGTTTTGTTCGTCGGGCGCATTCAGCCACTCAAGGGCCCGGACGTTTTACTTCGGGCGGTTCAGAGCCTGAAAACTTCCCACTCTGACGTCGGCGATCGGGTTGTTGCGGTCGTGTGCGGGGGACCGTCCGGGGCTGGTGACGAACGCATCGACGAGTTGCGGGCGATGAGTGCGACATTGGGTCTGTCCAACTCAGTCCGGTTCGAGCCACCGGCCTCCCGGCAGGTGCTCGCCGAGTGGTATCAGTGTGCCGACGTAGTGGCGGTGCCGAGTTATTCCGAGTCGTTCGGCCTCGTTGCTCTGGAAGCACAGGCATGCGGTGTGCCCGTCGTCGCCGCCCGTGTGGGCGGGCTGCAAACTAGCGTGCGGGACGGAGAGTCGGGAGTCTTGGTCGACTCGCACGAACCGGAAGCGTGGTCGGCGGCCCTGTCGGGCGTGATCAGGAACGAGAACCGCCGACGACTGCTTGGAAGCGCCGCTCGCGATCATGCCACCAAGTTCAGTTGGGAAGCCACAACCCGCGCCACTCTGGGGCAATACCGGCAGGCCTTCGTCGACTGGCCGGTGACGATCCCGGTAGAAGCGGCGCGTGCGGGCGGACGACGATGACTGCAGCCGGGTCGCAGACCACGATCACCGCGTACCTCGACGACGTCGAGATCGAGTGGGAAGCCGACACGGCCGCAGGTCATACCGCCATCACAGCAGTGGTTCCGGGAAGCCGCCGTTTGCGGACGACCGTTTCGTTGCTCGTCACGGATCGCTCTGTCAGTGTGAATGCGTTCGTGATCCGACGACCGGACGAAAACCACGGCGCCGTCCATCAGTGGATCCTGCGTCGCAACCAGCGCATCAGCCCACTCGCGTACGCCCTCGACCACCTCGGCGATATCTACCTCGTGACCCGTTTGCGTCACGACGCAGTGACACCTGACGGTCTCGACGAGGTGTTCGGACTGATCGCTGAGAACTCCGACGGAGCTTTCAATCCCCTGCTCGAACTCGGCTTCCGGTCCGCCATTGAACGCGAGTGGCAGTGGCGGCTCGCGAGAGGCGAGTCGACGCGCAACTTGGAAGCTTTCGCCCACCTGGCTCAGCCGGATTCCCGGCAGAAGGGTCCCGGATCAGGCGCCCGCTGACCGTTTCATGCATCCGTGAGGGCGCTCGCAGACTGATGCGGCACAATGGCAAGCATGTCGAACTCGTTAGGCACGCTGATTCTTCTCCGCCATGGTCAAAGCGAATGGAACCAGCTGGGGCTGTTCACCGGGTGGGTCGATGTTGACCTCACTGCCCAGGGCCGCGAGGAGGCCCAACGGGCCGGACAATTGCTGACTGAAGCCGAGATCCTCCCCGACGTGGCCCACACTTCGGTGCTGCGCCGAGCGATCTCGACCGCACACCTCGCCCTGGACGGCTGCGACCGGCACTGGATTCCGACGCGACGCAGCTGGCGCCTCAACGAACGGCACTACGGAGCCCTCCAAGGCAAGAACAAGGCCGACACGCTGGCTGAGTTTGGGGCCGAGCAATTCACGACGTGGCGACGTTCCTTCGACACCCCTCCTCCGCCAATCGCGGACACTAGCGAATTCTCCCAGTCGGCGGACGCGCGCTACCGTCAGTTGCCCCCCGAGTTGCTGCCCGCCACTGAATGTTTGGCCGACGTCATAGACCGCATGTTGCCGTACTGGTATGACGCCATCGTTCCTGACCTGGTTGCGGGGCAGAACGTGTTGGTGGTTGCGCACGGCAACTCATTGCGGGCCTTAGTCAAGCACCTCGACGGGATCGCCGACGACGACATCGCGCAACTCAACATTCCCACCGGTATCCCTCTGGTCTACGAACTCGACGAACAATGTCAAGCTCTAGCGCGAGGAGGCAGGTACCTGGATCCAGCTGCTGCCGAAGTGGCCGCCGCGGCAGTAGCCAAACAAGGTCAGGTCTGACCGTTCCGTCGACGTTGTCTGCACTACCTGCGCTCACTGCTGGCAGGTGATTAGTTACGGCCAGACGTGATGCTGATGATTTTTGCCCGCACATCGACGAGATAGAAGACGCTCGCGACCACAGAGATGATTCCGAGTAGTCCCATTCCGCCGAAAAATACTTGCACGGCCAGTGCGGCAACCGTCACGGCCAACCACATCACTTTGCTGTTTCGGTCGATAGCTGGGAAAGCCGCCGACGGGCGGATGCTGCAGTCGATCGCCGCCCACAGCGCCAGGGCAACCATCACGAGCCACACACCGAACATCAGGGAACCGATCACACACCCATGCTAGTTGACCGTTCAGCGTGACCATGGGCTGGTCGAGTGAATCAACGGGCCGGTCAATCGCTGGCGCTACCAACCTGCCAGCGCCAGCCCGCGCGCCCAGAGAAGAGGCCGCACCACCGAAGTGATGCGGCCTCTTGAGACGTGCTCTGAGCGGGCGAGATAGCCCGCGTGGAGTCTAGCGGCGGACGAGTTCACGCACCTGTTCGACCGTACCCTCGACCTGCTTGCGCAGATCATCAGCGCGCAGTTGGTACCGGTCGCGGAGATCGTCGAGGCGAGCAGCGGTCCGTTCCCGCAGGTCCACCACAACTTCGGTGGCCCGGGCCGGAGCGGTGCTGACGGCTTCCTGAACTGTCTCGATCCGGTCAGCAACCTCAGCTCGCAGTTCAACCATACTGGGCAGTTCGACGCCAGGTACGCGCAATCCGCGGGCAGCTTCCTTGGCTCCAGCAGCACTGGAGCTCACCGAGCGAACTGGGCGGCGATTGGTCGTCGACGCACTCTTGGTGGGTCGAGCACCGGCCTTGGCGGTCGGGCGACGAGCAGAGGTGGTCTTACTCGTGGTGCGCTTGGCAGCTGGCTTGGTAGCTGCGCTCTTCTTAGCTGCCGGCTTCTTCGCGGCAGGGGCCTTGCCCGCCGCAGTGGTCTTGGAGGTCGCAGCGGGCTTATTCGCCGCCGAGCGACGGGTAGCCGGGCTGGTGCTAGCAGTCTTGGCGGTCTTCGTGGTCTTCGTGGTCGTTGCCATGGTGATCATCCCCTTGTGGGCTTCTACGGTTCGGCGCCGACTTAGCGCCTACGCTGTCGGGTTACCCAGGGTGGTTAGTCTCAAACCCCGAATCCCGGCAGTGTGAGCAGAGCCACTCGACTCGTACGGCCCGGGATAGCCACAGGTTGGCCGGACGTCGCCCGCCGGGGCCTCCGCTGACCCAGCTCTTAGTCGATCGTGACGACAATCTCCTGGGTCGCCGCCCACTCGACGTCGCCCTCGCGCACCACCAGTTCGGCTGCGGGATCTATACGTGATTTGACCAGTCCCAACGCCAGCGGCCCAGACTCGAAGTGCCAAGTGCTCGAACCGATCCGACCGACGGGCCTGCCACCAAATTCGATGTTGGCACCCGCGGACGGCAAATCGTCGCGGCTTCCATCCAGGTACAACAGTACGAGCCGGCGGGGAGGGCGACCCAGATTGTGCACGCGGGCCACGGTTTCTTGGCCGCGATAGCAACCTTTGGCCAGATGGACGGCCGGACCGATCCATCCTGCTTCGTGGGGAAGCGTCTTGTGATCGGTGTCGAAACCCACGCGTGGCACCCCGGCTGCCACTCGAGCCGACTCCCACGCCCCCAGACCTGCGATCGGGTGGGCCTCAAGAATGCTCTTCGCCTGATCGGTCGCAACGATCCATTCGCGCGCTGGCCAGGTCCGGGACCGGTTTCGGTGGTAGCGCTCGGCTCCGCCGCCTGCGTCGCGACCGGCGTCGGACACAGCAATCCGGTCAAACTCCGCGGCTGCCTCCCACACCCAACCCGAACCGTTCAACTCCGCCCTACTGAAGGAGTCGACCCCTGAGGGTCGCTCCAGCCAGCCAACGATGCTCAGGTCGTCTGACCCGTCGCTCACGGACACGTCCCTCAGGAATCGCATTCGATCGAGGTAAGTGGTCAGGGCTTGACCATGGCCAGGTTCGGTGGTCAACCAGCACTCTTCGGCTGCTGCCAGGAGGTGGAACTCGAACTCGACGTGACCGTGGGGGTCCAAGATTAGACCGGTCGTACTCTCACCAGCGCGCAGACCGTTGACTTGCTGGCTCACGAGATCGTTGAGCCAGTCCAGCCGATCTGCTCCTGCAACCCGCACGATGTCGCGATGTGACAGGTCAACGACGGCGGCGCCTTCCTCGAATCGTCGCTGTTCACCCAGCGGGTCGCCATAGTGCCAGGGAACACCAGCGTCGAGGGGGTTCGGATAGTTGGCTGTTAGGCCACGGTCAGGATCGAGGTACACAGCGGTGGCATTGGCCATACAAGACAGTATGGGCCACATCAACGGTGAACGCGAAGTCCCTGCTGAGGTCGTCAGCGAGGCCAGCGAGAATCTCGCCGTCAACTGCCTCGGTGCGCCCGCACGCGCGGCAGGTCAAGTGAGCGTGCGGGCGAGAATCGGCCCAGTGGTAGGTAGCTGAACCTCCGTCGAGGTGGGCATGCCCCAACAACCCGACCGACTCGAGAACTTCAACGGCCCGGTAAACAGTCGACAGATCCAGCGACGTCCCCAGATCGTTTGCTCGGTCCACAATTTGTTCCGGTTTCGCATGTCGCAGCGAATGCACGATCTCCAGTACCAGCATCCGCTGGCTGGTAACGCGTAGGCCAGCAGCACGGAGTCGTTCTGCCCAGTCTGCACGCAGTTGCTGCGATCCGTCGGTCATCGCCTGCGCCACGGACCTGGCGTCGCAAACCTCACTCGACGGCCCTCTAGAGCTTCGCCAGCCGTGCGGATAGGTGGTTCTGGAGGTCCTGCCCGACTGCCTTCATGTCGTAGGCGTAACCGAGATCCCCACCAATCAGACCATAGAGTCGGACGCCCGCGTCGTACTCCTTCGCTGACGCCGACCGAGCCACAATGTCGGTCCGTAGTTCGCAGCGGGCGCCGGAGATTTTCCCGCCGGACAACTCCGTCACCTCAACCGAACCGTGGTACGTCTCTAGATGGCCTGTCGAATGCGTGAGCAGAACTTCCACGGAGTTGCCGTCACCATTGACTCCCGGACGCCAAAACCCATACTCCGACGCAGCCGGGCGCACACGTTGACCATGCTCGTCAATGATCCACGACTGGCTCACATAGTGCAGAAACGGGCGTCCGTCGTGAGTGAATCGCAACTCTTGGGCGAATCGAAAGTCGTCAATGGTCGGATAAGTTCCGAGGCCGACGCCCACCCAGGTTCCCAACAGCCACGACAACGGCAGATTGGCCTCATGTAATGGCGGCGTGGCAGCGTCGCTCTCGCCCACGGGTTCCCGGTCCATGATGCGCCTAGCGCCGCGACCCCGTCTTGAACAGACGGTAGACGACGTATACCGCGAACCACGCTGACAACACAACGACAGCCACGAGTAAGGCAGTGAAGATTGCATGGATCATAGGTCGAGCCTAGTACGCCATCTCGGCAAGTCCGGATCAGACCCACAAATTGCCTTCGGGCGGCCACGAATATTCGGCGGCTACCAGCGAAATCCCTCGGGGCGGCCTACTGGTGGGGGACAATGGCCTCATGCGCAAGCTCGTGATCAAGTTGACCAGCGGAACCGAAAGCCCCGAGCGGGCTTCTCAAGCGTTTACTGTAGCCAGCGCCGCTCTGGCGGCCGGGGCCGAAGTGTCGGTGTGGCTCACCGGCGAGGCGGTTTGGTTCGCGGTACCCGGTCACGCCGAACAGCTCATCCTGTCTCACGCACCGGAGACTGCAGCGCTGCGCGACGCCATTGTCGAACGGGGCCAGTTGACGGTATGCACCCAGTGTGCGTCACGTCGAGTCCTCACTGCCGCGGATTTCGTCGATGGCACTCGGGTAGCAGGAGCGGCATCGTTCGTTGAAGAGATCCTCGCCGACGGTGTTCAAGCCCTCGTCTACTGACATGGTCGCTAGCTGATCCGCAGCCCGCTGCGTGACGTGAAGAAGCGGCGCCCACCAACAAAGGTGAACGCCGCTTCCTGATATTGCGACTACAGCAACAGCTAGAGGTCGATGTCGACCTCGGCTACCGATCCGAGTTCGGCCACGACTGCGCGGTCGGCTTGTTTGCCGCCCGGCGCCAGGACCCGCAGGGTCCACTGGCCCTGCGCCGCGAAAAAGCGGAACTGGCCGGTGACGCTGGTCGGGACTTCGGCGGTGAAGTCGCCGCTGCTGTCGAGTAGGCGAACATATGCATTTCCGGCTGGTTCCCCATTGACGGTGATGGTGCCCTGAATCACGGCCTCCTTGGTCACGTCGATGCCTTGGGTCCCCAAGCCTCCCGTGGTTGCTCCGCACATTAGGCCTGTCCCCCTTCTGGGTTGCCCGGTTCGGCACCGAGCTGGACCGGAACACCAACGAGCGAACCGTACTCGGTCCACGACCCGTCGTAGTTCTTGACGTTGGGGATACCGAGGATCTCGTGGAGCACGAACCACGTGTGAGCGGAACGCTCACCGATCCGGCAATAGGCAATGGTGTCCTTGGCCAGATCGACGCCTTCTCCCGCGTACAGGTCCTGCAGTTCGGAGTCCTTGCGGAAGGTCCCGTCATCATTGGCGGACTTGCTCCACGGAATATTCACCGCCGTAGGGATGTGGCCCGGCCGCTGCGACTGCTCTTGCGGCAAGTGAGCTGGCGCCAAGAGCTTGCCGGAGTACTCGTCGGGAGAGCGAACGTCCACCAAGTTCTCAACTCCGAGCGCTGCCGTGATGTCGTCACGGAACGCCCGGATCGAGACGTCTTGGTCGCTGGCCACGTAGTCCGTGGTCGGACGGTCGGGAACTTCGCTGACGAGTTCGCGGGAGTCGAGTTCCCACTTCTTGCGACCGCCGTCGAGCAGCCGAACATCCTGGTGACCATACAACTTGAAGTACCAGTACGCGTAGGCGGCAAACCAGTTGTTGTTGCCCCCATACAGAATGACGGTGTCATCATTGCCGATGCCTTTGCGGCTCAGTAACTGCTCGAACTGCGCCTTGGTAACGAAATCCCGCCTGACAGGATCTTGGAGATCGTCCTTCCAATCGATCCGGACCGCACCACGGATGTGGTTCTTGTCGTAGGCGGCAGTGTCTTCGTCTACTTCGACGAGTACAACCTGCGGATCGTCGAGGTGTTCCTCGACCCAATCCGCGCTGACGAGTGCAGATTCGCGACTCACAGTGTTTCCTTCCTTTCGATGGTCACTCGGTATGGCACCAAGCTGATGGGTGAACTAGATGTATGTCTTGCGCGCACTCGACGCACAAGACGGATCGCGACCGGGACGCAGAATGCCCGGCTCAAGCCGATCCGGGTCGATTGCTAGGCAGCCTCGGGACGACGGCGACGGGTCAGCCGGAGGCCGAGCAGGTACATCTCGCAGCCGAGGCAGAAGTTGAAGGCAGCATTCAGGAACGCTGCTGCGAGCGCCATCCCCGCTGCCACGAAAAACACGGCGTCAAGTCCGGTCGCGAGCCCAATCAGGGCAACCGCGCCGAACCCGAGTCCGACCGCTTGAGCGAAACGGGGAGGTGCTGGGTCTTCGCGGTGGCGGGTTGGCCCAAGCCGAGGTGCTACGAAAGTTCGGAAGAACGCCCCGTAAGGCTGGTAGTTCAGTCCTGCTATTGAGCCGAGACCGAATGCCAACGTCTGAGCAATCAGCAACGCCAACGTGATGGGTGAGCCGGGGCCGATCAGAATGGCGACGGCTAGCAACACAGTGGTGACGGCGGCACCGAACCGCGGTCCACGAGCGTCGATGAGCGGACGAGTTGGCCTGCCCGCAGGCGATCCGCCCGCGCGGTGGTCAGATGCGGCCTGGCCACTTGAGTTGAGTTTGGTTGAACTATGTGTCACTGAATGTCCTTGTCAATGGTCGAAGAGTCTGGAAGGGGAATATCGACCCGCCGCGGGATCCCGATACGGCCCTCATCTGGAGACTCTTGGCGGCTAAGGCAGTAGGGACTGCGAAAGAGCCGCCGTAGAGCGGGAGGGGGCCGTCGATCCGCAATGAAGCCGTCGAGGCTTCCGGGTGGGCCGACTAGCGACAGCGACACATACAGGTGGTGGAAATGCAGAAATCCACCTCACGACGCTTGACGAGCGCAACCTGTACGAACATGAGATCAACCATAGCGCCCTTGTCAAGCCGAGTCAGGGGCCGGGGCGATGGTTCCTGGGCCCCGGTCGCTGTCGTGGGCGCCAAGCAAGTGGGGTCCGATCGCGGCGACCACATCCGCATAGCGAGGAACTCCGACCGCTCGATGCACCGGCGTGAGGGTGGAGTCAAGAACAAGGATCGTGGGAGTGCGAGTGACTCCGACCGCCCGCACTAGGTCTAGTTGGGCTGCTACGTCGATCTCGATGACCGCCAAGCCGTCCACGTCGGCACTAACTCGATCCAGAACGTTCTTGGCGGCCCGGCAGGGTGCGCAGAACGCAGAGGTGAACTCCACGAGGGTCACCTGGGCACCGAGTTCGAACCCGCCTGAATGCAAGTATCGGGTCAGCGGGGAAGCCGTGTCGACGACTTCATGGGTTCGCTGAAATCGACCCTGGCTGCGTCGACGCCACCACGCGAACAGACTCGCGGCCGCCAGAACCACAACGACCACGACCAGCCCGGTCATTCGGTCCATAACGTCACGTTCCTTTGGTTGCTGCTACTCGTCAGCTCAGTGGCTGTCATCACTGCCGTGTCATCTGGCTGTCCGTGGTTCTTAGTCATCCACGCCAACAGTGGTGCCGCTGCCAGCGTCGTACGACTCAGCGTCGACTGCTTCTGAACCAACAACAAACCGATAGCCGACATTCCTGACCGTTCCGATCAACGATTCGTTCTCCGGTCCCAGTTTTGCTCGCAGGCGGCGCACGTGGACGTCGACCGTGCGCGTACCTCCGTAGTAGTCGTATCCCCAGACTTCCTGCAGCAGTTGCGAGCGCGTGAACACCCGGCCCGGGTGGCTCATCAAGTACTTGAGTAGTTCGAATTCTTTGAACGTCAGATCGAGGGGCTGATTCTTGAGCCGAGCGCTGTACGAATGCTCATCGATGATGATCGTCCCGCCCCGGATTTGGTGAGCGTGGACTGAGTCGGACTGGGCGCTGGCCGATCCGACTGCCAACCGGATGCGGGCATCGACCTCGGCTGGACCGGCCGAGGAGAGGACTACGTCGGCCACGTTCCACTCGGGGGTCACCGCGACCAGCCCGCCCTCGTTGAGGACGAGGACTACTCGGTAGGCGCCGTCGGCCAAGGAAATCATGCGACACAGGCTCTTGACTTTCGGCAAGTCGTGGCGCCCATCAACAACGATCACATCGACGACCGGAGCGTGCGAGAGGACAGCTGGGTCGGCTGGCGCTAGTGAGACCGCGTGGCCCAACAATTCAAGTGCGGGCAGAACTGCCCCCGAGCCACCTGGCTCGTCGCTGAGCACAAGCACGGTGCTCACGATGATGTCCTCACCAGTACAGCTTAACGACGTCGGGGACTGTGCGTGGCACGTGTGAGGGGATCAACGATTTGTCGCGGTGCTTCCCGGCGACAGCGACATGCAATGGCGATCAGTGTCATCCTGAGCCAGTGGAGCATCACCCAGAGCAATTCCAAGCCGTACCGCACCTTGACGAGGCCGCGGCAGCTGGGCTCGAATGCCTGATCCAACGGTGGAGAACAACCCACAACACCGAACCGCTCAGTGACCATGCGCGCCTGCATCTGCGGCGAGCGCTCGCTGCAGATCCGGGCAGACTTGTGGCCCGGGCCGCTCGGCACGCGACCGTCACCTTGGGTCCGCGTGCAGGAGGAGCGGGCCCCATACATGTTGCCACCGGGCACATCGTGGGATACGTCCAGGTCTATCCCACTGACGCAGGCTCCTGGTGTGCCGAGAGTGTGATCGACCCCGGGCTGAACGCACCGGCCGCCGCGGCAGTCGCGCAGGCGTTGTGGCAGGCCGCAACTGCATCCGAGAATCATGCCGCTGCCGGTGCGGCGCAGCTGTGGTCGCGCTTCGATGCAGATCCGGTCGCCGCCGAGGCCGCCGCGAACGGGTTCACCGTCGAACGGACTCTGGTGAGAATGTCTGCGTCCGTGGAAGCGGCCCTCACGACATTCGATTCGTCGACTTCTGCGGTCACCGACACTGGCGGGGAACGATCTGTCGCCGTGGCGATCGAACCTGCCAAACTCCCGGCTGACCTCGCGGACCTGATCCGCTGCAACCGGCTGGCGTTCGCCGAATTGCCCGACCAAGGTTCGTGGACCGAACGCGATTTCGTGGAACGCTTCGAAGCTGATTGGTTCGATTCAGCTGGGCTGCTGGTTGCCCGTCGAACCGGCTCGGGCCCCATTGACCGCGGCGCAGGTCCTGCGTTGCTGGGGTTTCACTGGGTCAAACTCCACAACCGCCACAACTGTCACGGGCATCGCGACGGCAACGGCCACGGCCACGCGGTCAACGCATCCCCGAGTCACGGCGAGGTCTACGTCTTGGCAGTCGATCCCGAGGCCCACGGCTACGGAATCGGATCGCAACTGCTGAAAGCCGGATTGAACTATCTGCGCGATAGTGGGGTCGAGCAGGTGGAGCTCTACGTCGATGCCGCGAACGAATCGGCTCTCCGGCTCTATACCCACAAGGGATTTGCAGTGGACGGGGTGGAGCGGCTGTGGTCCCGACCGGACCCGGCGCCGCGCCAGTGACACTCGCCGTCACTGGCGCTAAGTGAATTCCGCGCAAACGCCCCCCAGT
>CBFGTA010000013.1:0-30574 GCA_965651595.1 uncultured bacterium
GCCCGACAGGGAGCTGACGTTGCGTGTGTGATCGGCGGTTCGGTCGAACCCGGACAGTCGGCAGTGGCCGGATTTGAGATCCGATCCGGTTCTGCTGCCGTGGGTGACTACTACGGTTCCGTGGAGTTGCTCGAAGGAGAATCGAGTCTCGAAGCCACAACGCCGTTGACATTGGTCATTGAGCGGAATGCCCGCGACGCGTTGTTCGTGACGGCTGGGGCCCCGGGGCCAGTCGTGGCCGGTGTGCCCGAGGTGCGCACAGTTCACGTCTACAACCTCGGCGGGTCGGCGAGGCGGGCGGGTCGGGCGGCCGTCACCCTCAAACGAGTTGTTCCCCCGAAGGTTGCGAGTCGAGCGATGGGTCGCGGCCAGAACTGGCAATGCCAGAACCGCGCCTCGGTCGTTCGGCAGTGTCAGTGGAAGGATCGGGGCCTTGGCGTGGGGGAGAGCGCGAGTCCACTCGACGTCGTCATCGTCACGAAGCCCGCTGCCCGCCGAACTGTACGAGCCGTGGGTGGAGCCCACACGATCAACTGGGTGACTCGAGTCGTCGGCAAGCGCTCGACTCAACCCTCGCGTCACCTTCAGACCCTGCACATCGCTCAGAAGACAATCGACAAGTCCACACCCAAGGCCAAGCGACAACCGCGCCGAGGCAACGCGATCGTGACAGCCCATTTGATGGGTGACGCGGTTGTAGGGGGTAGGGCCAACTACCGAGTCCAGCTCAACAACGGAGGCAGCCGCCCGACCCGTGGTGCGGCTGTGCGTATTCGTCCCCCCAGCCACGGGCGGGTCGTGAAGTTTCAGCGGGCCGCAGACTGGACGTGCGCTCGATCGCCCCGAGTCGGTGCTGCCGCCGTGTGTCGATACCGAAAGGCGATTCGATCCCACAAGGGAGTGCAGCCGATCCGCTTCGCCATCAAGAGCAACAAGAAGCGCGCAGCTGGGAAGCGCAAACACACCCGGGTTATCGTGACCTGGCGTGGGAAGGCGCCCAGGAACGAGCGTCGCCATAGTGTCTCAGTCCGTGACCAGTGGGCACCTGCCCTGAAGGTGAGACTTCAAACGGCATCACGGAGGATCCACACCGGCAACAGCGGCAGTGTTGGCATGCTGCACGCTCAAGTGAGGCACCTCGACGGGCGACCGATGGTGTACACGTGGAGCCAGGTCTGCAAGAAGCAGACCAAGCGCGGCAAAGACTGCGGAAAACAGGCCGTACGCTGGAAGAGTCTGCCGGCTGGCTCCACCCAACACCACATCCTCACTCAAGGATTCACCCCACCACGAGTCAAGAAGCCCCGAACTCTCGTTTTCCAACTGCGCGCCACGTCTCACGGTTCCACAGTGACCCGACGCACCAAGGTTCGCGTCGTCCCGTTCAAAAACCGTTGGGACCCACGATTGAAGACGAGCCAGTGGAAGAAGAGCGTCGGCAAAGTCGCCCCCGCACTAGACCGCCAGAAGCGGCAGCGAGTCAAGGTGCCCAACCGGTTCCGCGTGCGCATCGCGGGCAAAGGCCCAACCGTGGCTAGCCCAGGGCAGAAGATCCGGCTCAGGGTCAAGATTAAGCACCGCAATCCCCAGCGGAAGGCGCCGGTGAGGAAGGTCCGGTGGCGTTTTGACCAGAAGGCAGTTCCAGCCATCATGAAGCCACGCGTGCGCAAGAAGGGCCGAGTCCTGGTGTTCCGCGCACCTCGACAGGCTCCGACCAACGCCGTCGTGTCGGTCATCGTGCGGCATGGGAAGGGGCGGACGACCGCTGCATCCGAGCTGATTCACGTACGTCCCCGCCAACAGACACCCCGGTTCAACTTGGTGAAAGCGATGAACCCGCTGCCCGACACGGACGGGGAAGCAGGAACGAGTGAAAATCGCTCCCGCCCGAAGGCAACCGAAGCGGACTCAGCTCCAGACGGCAACTTGCCCGCGGCACCTGGCGACAGCCAGCCGGATCGGCCCAGCCGGGCTCCAGATGTGGGTCGAACTGCCACAGTGCCGGGCAGTTTCTGTGACCTCTACAACGATGCTGCTGGCAACGACCTAGACACCCTGACGGTCGGAACCGTCACGGTGACTGCCGGCACGGTGACGACTACGGGCGGGTCCTGCTCGGCTGCCAACGCCGCCATCAACCTCTCCGGTGCCGCTTTCGAGATCAACGGAATAGGACTGTCCAATGTGACGGCCTCGGTGACGAATACTGGTTTGTCGGTCTCCGGCGCCACAGTGGCCTTACCCAACGGCAATCCCGACGTGCCCGGGTCAGTAACCACGTACGCTTGGTCTGACCCTACGGACCCACTGACAGCAGCATTCTCCGACGGGTCGCTCGCGGGCTTCGCCGGAACCATTCCGCTGTCTGTGTTCCCGTACCTGCCGCTACCGAAGGGTCTGGCACTATCGACAAACCCGAGCACTCCGTCGGAACTGTCCGTGACCCCCACAACCACGGGTTACCAAGTCAGCTTGTCGGCCTATGCCGTTGGACCCAACGACGCTGCCCTCACGATCACCGGGTCGATCAACACGGACGGTAGCTTCTCGTTGACTGTGGCCGCTGCCAACCTTGTCCAACTGACCGGGATTGGTGGCTCCACCGCCGTCTTCTCAGGCAACCTGACAGTGTCCAAAGCCTCAGGCCAACCCGTCGCCTACTCGGGTGCAATTGCCATGGTGACCACGGGCGGCCCCTTCCAACTCTACGGCGACTTCTCACTCACGAGCGCATCTCTTTGCGTCGGATACATCAGCAACGGTTCCTGCGTGTCAACCAGCCCCGGCGCGGACGCCGAGTTCGGGTGGAACGTCGTCGCCGACGGTCAGGCCGTACTGTCCGGCAGCAATCAGACGTTCAAGATCAGCGGCACGTTCACCGACATGTACAACTGGACGCTGAACGCGACGACCGACTACACGATTCGGTTCGCAAACGGGAGCATCTCCAACCTTGGCGGTGGAATCTCCATGTCGCGTTCCACCCCGACAGCGACTCCGCAACTGGCCATCGATGTCACGGCCGACGCGACCATCGATAGCGTCAAACTCGCCGCACTCAAGTTGACGGTTACGCCACCGGTCACCGCGCATTATGGAATCTACTGCAACGACATAGAACAGCAACCGACCGCAAAAGCGGCCTGCCAGAACAAGACGATGCAGCTGCAGCTCGACATCACCGGCACTCTGGACTTGTCGAACTTCGGCAGCACATCTTCGATCCCGGTCCACACCACCGTCAACGCCGACCCCGCCACGATGGACTTCAACCTCCAGGTTGCTGTCAGCGGCGACACGGGGTTTGGGCCGAGTCAGCTAGATTTCAGCGGACTGGAATTCTTTGCCACTGACAACCCTGCACTCGCGCCCCAACTGCAGGGCAACCCGTGCATGACCGACTCGACGATGGCGAGTCAGCAGATGGTGTTCGGGGCGACGGGTCAAATCAAGGTGGGTGGCGCCACCTTCAACGCCACCGTCGTGTACAACGATGCTGCCCCGAACGAACAAGGTCTCGCCGGGACGTGTATTTCCGCGTTCATTGACCAGAACACAGCCAGCAACTGGGTCAATTCGGACTACGGCCAGTTCAAGTCAGGACTGTCGTTCGTCTACTCCTCGTGGGCAACCACGCTCACCGTGAACGACGTGGAAACGAACATTGCCGCGAGCGTTCCCACGATGGTCGCCCAGTATGAAGTTCCCGAAACAATCACTAAGTGGCTGTGGCTGGACAGCGGAGTGGACTTCCAGGCCATCATGACCCTCGGATCCAGCCAAAGTGGATTCGCGGCGATGTCCAACTTCAACCTCGAAATCAACTACGAATTCGAACAGAGCGAAGGCTTCATCGTCGGCAACCAAGGTTCGGGCACGAGCTTGAAGGCCCAAACCGTCGGATTCGTTGTCAACAAAGTGAACGAAAGCTACGCCTTTGGTGCTGATCTTGAACTCGTTCTCAACACCGAAGGCAGCCCCGGTGCAACAGCAGGGGAGACCACCGCGACGAAGCAGGACGTGATTGCACCATCGGGGGCGATCCCCATGAAGGGATCACTCGGCTTCTCGCCTGCAGATGGACCCGCAGCTGCGCTGATAACTTTCGATTTCCAGATGGGCACCCAGAATGGCCCGATGATCGACAACTTCTTGGGCATGGATGGGTTGAATGTTCAAGACCTGAACATCATGGGCGCATTCTCGGACGGTTTCGCGGGCAACTTCATTGGTGTAGCTGCGAGTGTTCAGGTGGGGGCGTCTGGAACGACGTTCGAGGAGATCACCAGCTTCTTGGGACTACAGCCCAACACAGACATCAGCTTTGCCTTCCAACTGTCGGAGCAGTCTCCGTGCTTCGCGCTGTCGATTGGGAACCCTGACACGACCCAGGCACAGCGGGCGAAGTTGCAGGCCAACATCTCAGCACTCCAAGGAGAGATTGCCACTGAGCAAGCCGGGGCGAATAATCCTTCGGTGATTGCCGCCTACCAAGAGAGTTTGAACCAGTACCAACAGCAGATGGCCAGCTATGTGGCCGGTGAGCAGGCGAGTACAGCGATCAACTGGTTCAACGTCATCGAAGCACAGTACGTCATGATCTACTACGCTCCCAACGGGTGTCAGGTCGCGACCACCACTCAGCTTCCATCCGGTACGAGCGGATACGCGTTCGACTTCGACGGAGCTGTCATGGGGACCGGCGTACACATTGCAGGAATGTTCTCCACCGGCGCTGTCGGTACCAGCGGATCCCTCGACGTGACGGTCGCCGAGCAGGGCTGGAGTCTGGCGGGAGTGACAGCCAAACCGCTGACCTGCGAAGGCCCGGGAGTCGACAGCCAAGGTGATCAACAAGACGCGTGCACCCAGGCTGGCCAGGTACTTCCCATTTTCGACTTGAGCTTCTCGAACGCCAAGTACGAAGAGAAGCTAAATTTGGAGTTCGCCGGACAGGTCAACATCTGGGGGGCGATCTTGATTTCCGCCTCGGGAGACATCAACGCAACAGTAGGCGCCCAAGGAGCCACGGTCGACGTCTCCTTCGATGCCCAGCAACACGAAGATCTCCTGGGCATCTTCGAAGAGGACATGACCTTCTCATTCGACGCCGACTGGCAGACACCGCCGCCGTGTACCGGACAGAACACGCCTGCCGGGTGCGGAGGGGACTCATACTTCAGCGAACTCGACGTCAACGCCACAGCTCATGCCAAGATTCTGGTGTTTGAAGGATCGGCCAGCTTCGGCTTCGACTACGGTCCGATCATCATTGATGGAACCAGCTATACCGTCGTGACGAGCATGTACGGCAGCTTCGGAGTCGAGATTGACCTATGGGTCGTCTCGGCCGGTGTGACGGCCTCGTTCGAGTACACGCGTCCCTACCAGTGCACGGGCTCCGGGGGGACCGCGCCTCCTGCGCCGGGGACCGGCTTGTGCCCGCCTCAGATGAACCAGAAGGTGTGCACCGACGAAGGTGACACCGACTGCTGGGGTGGGAGCTTGGGAGTCAACGTGGCAGGCACCATCAAGTACTGGCTGTTCGGCTGGCATTCGAAGACGGTCGACCTGCTGGCGACCACCATCCCCATTCACTTCCAGAAGCCGACCTACTCGCCGCCGCCAGCAATGCACTACAACCCGCCAGCGCCCCCGCAGGACACGTGGCCGAATCCCCAATGGGGCTTCTCGACCAACATGTTCCTCAACGTTCCGTGGGCCGCTGACGAACTGGCCTACGCGGCTTCCGGCGGCCAAGTCGGCGTGGCGACGGTGCCATGCACCGACGATCCCGGCCAGCTCTGCACCCCTGATGGGACAGTCACTGCACCATGTCCGTTCGACGGATCCCTGCAGTGTGTCGCACCACCGTCGGGAACCCACGTTGTCAACGGGGCCGTCTTGGCCACCGTGCCTTGCCCGTTCGACGCGTCTAAACAATGTGCGCCGAGTGCCGCAGCCCCCACGGACACCACATCGACACCCAATCCCCTGTACAACCCGCAGGGTGGGGCCCGACTAGGTCAGGATTCGTCGCCGTCCCAGACCCACTCCCTGGTGAGCGGGACGATGCCACTGATGAAGACCCCGACTTACCAAAAAGTGGTGCAAGATTTCCAGGCGGCCTACCCGCGGGTCACGACGCTGCCCGCGAACCTGCTCAACAGCAACCAGGCTGCCTGTTCGGGAACCACCACTTCAGGGAAGTTCACTAGTCCGACACCGCAGTGGTCCAACTCGGTACCAGCATCCGGTTCCAACACGGCGTTCGTCGTCGCGGACATCAACTGGAAGCTGTACTTGGCCTCCGTCGTCGAAGAAGCATCCATTGCAGGAATGTTGGGGAATACGCCCATGAGGGCCGCGTTGAACTACAAGTGCGGCTACCAGAACTGGAACAACCTACCCGACTTGACCGACTGGCTGGCCCAAAACTCGGGTGGTTCCATGTTCAACGTGGCGTATCCCAACTCGATCGTGGATGCAACCCACGAGCAGCAACTATGCCAGGCCGGATCCGGAGGCTACCCGTCCGCCGACTTCGAGTCAGCCTGTGCAGCCAACCTCGGGTCCCTCAACTCGGACTCCACCGCTCCGTGGGGAACAGGCTGGGGCGGCTAGCGGGCTCGGCGGCTGACATGATGAGGGGATGGGAGCAACAGTTACCGAATCTATGGTGATAGCGGCCTCGGCAGAGGACCTGTACGACCGAGTGGCCGACGTGGGGAAGATGGGGGAGTACTCTCCGGAAGCCACCGGTGCCTTGCGGGCGCCGAGCGTGCTCTCAGCCGGTGACCGGTTCATTGGCACCAACCGGCGCGGGGTGATTCGATGGCCGACGGTCTGCACCGTGCTGGAGGCGCGGCGCGGCGAGGCGTTCGCGTTCAACGTGGACGTTGGCCCTGTCGCCGTCTCAAAGTGGAGCTACGCCTTCGAACCCGTCGAGGGGGGCACCCGCGTGATGGAGACCTGGGAAGACCGTCGAGCAGGTGTGCTGGGTGCCGCAGTCAAAGCCGTGGGGAAAGTGATCATTCCCGGCGATAGATCCCGCCACAATCGCCTGAGCATTCTGACCACACTACGGGCTCTCAAACAGGCGGCCGAAAGCAACCACACACAATCGTGAGCTCGGGCCGCAGCACATGTCGTGGCGGATCTAATTCCAGGCCGAGGCGATAGATCGCCGGTAGCCGATTCCGAAGACCGTGCTGAGCAAGAACAGGACGGGTGCTGGCATCACGGTGCGGACGTAGGCGGCAGCCTGCGGCGAGGCACAATCGAGCAACCAGGCCGCGAAAACCCCCGCCTCCAAAGGTGGAACCCGGTGCAGCTTCTTCTCGGCTGCCTTCCACTGTGGGGTGTCGACGTGGCTCAGCATGAGCGGTTCAATGACCTTTTCTTCGTGGTCAAGATGCGCCACGACGACCACTCGGCATTCGGCCACGGCGTCGGCCGCCAGCGCCGCGTCGTCGCGGCGCCGGTTCATGACGGCTGCAGCAACCCGCCGACCAGCAGTGTGGAGGGCCGCTACCATAGCGTGGTGTTCCTGCTCCATCGTCTGGAGAAGCTCGCCGTCGATCCCCAAACTGGCCAGTGCCGGGAAGACGATAGTGTCCTCGCCTTCATGATGATGGGTGACCTGGCGAACGAAGTTGTCCCAGGTTCGGCCGATCAGGGCGAAGCGTTCTCGGTCACCGTCTGGCACCGAGCGGAGCCCGGCCTCGATGCGGTCAAGATCTCCGCGCACAGCAGAGTGGATTGCTCGATTCATGGTCATTTCCGGCACCGAGCCATCGTACCGGCTAGCAATCTCTCGGCGCATACCTCGGCCCGACACTTCGATAAACGGGACGCTGTTCCAACTAATCGGGGAAACCTTGGGGCGTGGCCGTCACGAAGTTAGACACTTCTGGACGCCCGTTGCCATACACATACCGGACGACGATGATTCCTGACCCTCCGCTTGCGCCACAGGCTTGGGCTCCGGGGCTGCAGCCACCTCCGCCGCCGCCGGTGTTAGCTGTTCCCGCTGTCGCCGACGCGTTCCCGCCGGCGCCACCCCCGCCACTGCCGCCGGTACCAGCCGTGGTATCGCTGGCACCCCCGCCGCCGCCTGCGTAGGTTTGGGGCGCGCCCGTCCTCCAGCTGTTGTTTTCCCCGTTACCTCCGTTGCCTCCTACCCGGTTGACGCCTCCTACGCCGTTGCTCCCGGCCGCCCCAGCTCCGCCGCCCCCAGCGCCGACCCGGGCATGGGCGGGGCCAGTTCCGCCTCCATGGCCGGAACAGGTGAAGAGGGCAGGGCAGTCGTCGCCAGCCAGGGCTGCCCCTCCCGCTTCCCAGGCCTGCCCACCTCCGCCAGATCCGCCAGCTGTGGCATTCGTGATGTAGCCACCTCCGCCACCTCCGCCGACTGCCGTCACTGCCCAGGCAGGGCGATGGTCGGAGCCCGCGAATTGAACGCGAGACAGGCTGCCGTTGGAGCCCCGCGTATTGCTTCCCGCTCCTGCTCCGCCTGCTCCGACGCGTGCTACGTGGGTCTCGGGAAAGACTGACAGGGTTCCCACCAGCATGGCTCCAGCGCCGCCACCTCCACCGCCGTTCGCACCGCCACCTCCGCCGCCACCAACGATCAAGGTCTCGATCTGGCCACCACTGGAAATGATCAACGAGTTGTCGCCGGTTGTCGTGAATGAATGAACCTTGTAGGTGGTTCCGTCTAGAGAGTACGAAGTCTCGGTGCCTCCGCTTGCTTCTACGGAACCGGATTCCGCCGTGTATCCCCGAATCGCCACGTCGTACGGGGTCGCTTGGAGTCCGGCCCCATTGCTGGACTGAGTCCGAATTACGATTTGGTTGCCGTTCGAGTCTTCCTCCGCCACTGTCGCCCAAGTATTGCCACCATCAGTTGTGTACTGGTAGCCCTGTGCGTCAGGAACAGGATTCGAGTAGTTGACGACGAGTGCCTGGGCATTGGGGCCACTATCAGGGGTGTCGATTGAAGTGATAGTGACCTCTTGAGATTCCGGCGTGACGGGGTTGCTGGGGGAGGAGGGACTGCTGGTGCCGACGGAGGTCGTGGTGGTGACGGTGAACGTGTACTCCACTTCATTCGTCAAACCCGTCACGGTGCATTCGGTGGTTGCGCCGTCGGGTGTTGTGCAGGTGGCGCCGCCCGGGGAAGCAGTGGCCGTGTACGCCGTGACGGTGCTGTTGGCGGCGTTGTTGCCAAATGCGGTGGCTCCGGAGGCCGATCCCGGGTAGGCGGGCGCTGTCCAAGAGACAGTCGCTTGCTCGTTCCCTGCCGTGGCGGTTACTGCGGTGGGAGGGTTGGGGAGTCCTCCTCCGTCCTCGATTGTCCACCCGAGAGTCGCAGTCAGACTGTTGCGACTGGCCAACGCAGCCTCGCTGAATCGACTGGAGCCGCCGTGGAAGTGGATCGGCGGACCAAACTCACTCATGTAGGCATTGGGAGCTGAGTTGATCCAGCCGTTGAGGAGGGAGTTGTAGTTGGCAGTCGACAGTGTCACTCCAACCAGGAAGCCGTTGAATCCTTCCGCGGATGAGACATCCCAGCTCCCCAGATTCTGGTCAAAGGCGGTCGCGTACCCCAGCATGGAATTGAAATGACGGACAGTTGAGACGTCCCACTGTCCGATGTCCTGGTTGAAGCTCGTGGCACCCCAAAACATTTGCGCGAGGTTGTCGGCACGGATGGTCTGCCAGGTTGTGACGTCCCCATTGAAGCTTGTGGCGTCCTGAAACATTCCGTAGAAGACTTCGACGAATGACACGTCCCAATCGGCGAGCGACTGGTTGAAGGCAGTGGCACCCATGAACATGGCCTGCATCGTGGTCACCGACGACACATCCCACGACCCAATCGGCTGATCAAAAGTAGTCGCGTTGCCGAACATTCCATCCATCTGGGTGACGAGGTCGGTGTCCCACTGGTCGAGGGGTTGATTGAAGGAAGTCGCACGCCAGAACATGTACCGACTATTGGTGAGGGATGATGTCACCCAGGCATTGAGTGGCTGGTTGAACTGGTTCGCGAAGTAGAACATTTCTGACGTGTTCGCAACGTTCGACACGTCCCAGTGGCCGACCGGACTGTTGAAGTTGTTGGTCTGTCCTGCCCCGGATTGACCCGCGAACAGGCTGGCTAGAGACTGAGTCGTACGGAGGTCCGGCGCGTCAGCGGCCGTGATGGACCAAGTCCAGGATGCTGGAATCAGCGAGAACGCTCCCGCCGCGTTCGTTTGGAACGCGAAACCGCCCCACCGCGAGATGTCGACGAGTTGGTTGGTGCACCGTTGCGTGTTGGTGCCGTGGACGTTTGTGCGACAGTGCCACCCGCGTGCCGCGCCCGCAACTGTCACTGTGTAGTTGGTGTTGGGATTCGGATAGGTGTGGGTGACGGCCGCGGCTGTCAGCGCCGCCTCGCTGGTGTTGATGACTGTTGTTGTGTCGTCTCCCCAGTCGATGGCGACGCTATAGGAACCGCCCTGTGCCGCAGTCAGGAACGGCAAGCGCACGACGTTGCTGCCGTTCGAGCGCCAAGTCATCTGCATCGGCAGGGTAGGGGTCCCTTCAACCGTGTTCGACGGCAGTCCGTCACCGACGGCCGTTGATGCCCGCAGCGTGACTGGATAGGTCGTGTCGTTGACGAGCGAGTCGACCCCTTCCGACGCTGACGTGGTGGTGACGGTGATGACTCCCGCCGCAGTTTCGTTGGCAACCCACCAGGTCAATCCGTGGTCCGTGCTGTATTGATAGGCGATGACGTCGGGGGTGGGGCTCGGGTCAAAGGTGACAGACAGCTGTTGGTCGAGTCCGATGACGGAGGTGATCGTGGGGGCAAGCGGAAGGCCTGGTTCGGTTTGGCCTGCGTTCGTGTTGGGCACGAGGTTGCTCGCCGCTCCGGCGGTGAGGGCGACTGCGGCAAGGACGAGAGCGGGCACTGCGAGCCATCCCCAGCGCGTCGCTGTGAACCGCCGCAGCACCCGCCGGGGCCACCAGCGCCGGAAAATCATGGCCCGGGCCCGGCGTCCTGTCCCATCGCCGGGCCAGCAGTCGAAGGCGAATTGCCGCTGTCGTCCGAAAGGATCTCTCCCAGTCCGGTTGAATCAGTGGCGGTGGAATCGGGGTCCGGTCCGATCCGGTACACGTACACACTCGATCCGTCCGCCACGTAGTAGGAGTCGTGGTCGGGCGCGTGTGCGTGAAGGATGGACCGCTCGGCGTCGCGGCTAATCACCAGAAGGGCGGCGAACGTAGGAACAGCGATCGCATCCGCCCATCGGCTGCCCGCATCCGGGTCAGCTAACGGGATCAGTCGCGAACCGTAGCGGGCAGCGATGAGGTCGGCCTCACCGGCTTCGGCAGCGCGCCGACGCAGAACCGCCGTGGCCGCTGTCAGGCCAGCAAAGACGAAGAACAACACCACAGCCAGAATGCGCATCAGAGTGATCTCGATGCTCACCGGCCCGAGAGTCACATTGTTTGCAGCGACAGTGGTGACGGTGAGCATGTCGGTCGAGTTTTGCCGCCCGGAGGTGACCGTCTGCCCCTGACTCGGGCCCGTGTCGCGGCTCGCACTGCCTGGTCCGGTGTTGCCACTGGCTCCGCCTGGTCCGGTGTTGCCACTGGCTCCGCCTGGTCCGGTGTTGCCACTTGCTCCGCCTGGTCCGGTGTTGCCACTTGCCCCGGCCTGACCCGGGCGCGCGAGCAGCTGCCCTTCAAGATTCTGGTTCGGCGCCGGCACAAACTCTTCCCTGGCGCCTGCGGTGAGGCGCGCAACGGCAGGAGTGAAGCTGAAGACGAGTTCGCCCTGGGTGCGGCCGGACACATTGGCCGGGTCCATTCCCGCGGCCACCAATTGCCCGTCCACTACCGATTCCGCAACCACCCGGACTTCGACAGCGCCACTTTGCCCCGTCGCATCGTTGGCGCGCCGCACAACCGCCGACACCTCGTTGAAGTTGAGCGTCAATGCTCCGACTGCTTCGCGGTCGACCACGTTGACGATCGGGCTCGTGGTGACGGTGCGCTGCCAGCCGTCCTTGCTCACCACATCGGCACGTAGCCGCATCAGGCCGCGATCAATGTCGACTCCTGGGGTGTTCGTCGAGTACTTGACAGTGATCTCGACAGTGTCGACGATGTTGCGGAAGATGGGCTGACCGAACTGCAGAACGCGGTTTTCGTATACGGGGTTCGGTGGCAGGGGAGCGAAGTAGTCGAAGGTGTACTCCACAGTGTATGGCCGCAGCGCCTGTTCGCGAGTCACCGTCGGGCTGAACCAGGCGTAGGCTGCGAACACCGCTGACACCCCGGCCAGAGCCCCCCAGACGGCCGGAGACCCGAGCATCGCCGCGGCCGTAGCCGTCGAACTCGCACCTGACCCGGAACCCGGTCCGACCCCCGTCGAGCCACGCTTCCTCCGACTGCCAGCAACGGCAGCAATCACTGCTGACGCCACCAGGGCCATGATGATGCCGATTCCAGCCGGACTCCGCAGCGCGCTAAAAACTCCCGCCGCCATGGGAAACAGGAACACCTGGCGGCCGACGATTTGGTCGGCCGAAGGCGTATCGACGTCCACGAAGTTGTTGTTGTCGCCCTTCACGACGTAGTTGTCGCCGTCGATGCCGATGACGCGGTGCAAGACGATGGCGCCACCGAGACTGGACCGATAGGCGATGACGTCCCCGACGTCGTAGCGATCAGCGGGGCGCAACATGACGGCGTCGCCGTCGTGGAGGGCAGGCTCCATCGACGCGCCCACGATCGTGACGTACGACGAATTGCCGCCCATGGCCGGGGGCGCGAGTAGAACCCACGCCAGTACGGCCATCAGGACGGCAACCGTCGTCGCCAGAAACGTTTTCATGTCACCACTCTCAAGTCCTGCGCGTCACAACTACTGGTGTTCGGCAATAAGACCGCAGGCCGACCCCCTGCAGCGATCGGCGGGCTAGCCATCAGAAATGAGCGCCTAGGGTTGCGGGGTGAGGTCGTATGCCGCGACGGAGATCTCAGTGATGTCGGACAGAAGGATGGACGAACCGTTGTCATCCAAGTCGCACTCCGCTCGGCCCGCGGTTGCAACACATTGAGTCCAGTTGTTCCGGCTGAACGGGTCGCCGCCACGCACCTGCAGCCACACCTCGGCATTCGCGTCCGCAACGTTCGCGTCGCCTTGGCCCGGGGGGTTGTCTCGCACGATGTCGAAGCCGATGTCCGTCACGCGGACGTTCTCGATGTTGTTGTCATTTGCAACATCTGTCGTGTAGTCGATGTTGTCCACGGTGTAGCCGGATGTAACGCTCAGTCCTTGGCCCGCATTCGTGTCGTCAATCGTATTGTTCGCCGTGAGGGCGGCAGCACCGATACCGACCGCCACCACCACCCCTGCACCGGCAATTAAGCCGACATTGGATCGCATATTTCTCACCTCGAGGTTGAGTCGTTGTTCGACGTTCCCCCGCCACGTCGTGCGGCCCTGCACCGCTATATAGGTACGCTAAACTCGGCTAGCCCGGAGGCGCCTGCTCGTGTTCGGGTTTCTCACGCAAACAGGTCCCGTCGCTAGACCAACAGAGTGACGCATGCCACATCAAGGTGGGTAGACCGGTCATGCCGGGCGAGTCCCGCAATCGACGACCCCGGTTGAGCAAGGTGTCATGGGGCACCTCAACTTGGGCTGCTACCAGCCCGGGCGCGGCGAATGGCCTTGGTGATCTCCATGACGACGGGGCTCACGAGCGCGAGACCGGCGGCGATGAGCCACTGTTGGCCTGTCAACGTTGTCATGCCCAGGGCGTCGTGGAGTCCCTCGGCCTCCACCGCCGCCCAGGTGACGAGGGCCGGTGGAACCATCCATACGAAGTAGCGAACATGGGGCCCGTGCCAGGCGGGGGCAAGATCGCGACGAATCGCGAACGCCACCAGCACAGTGGAGATAGCCATGACCGCAAAGACCATCGTCTGCTGAGTCTGCTGCGACCACGTGATCGACTCGAAAGTCCCCAGCACGTAGACGAACAACGCCGCCACGGCTCCCACGGCACCGAAGAACAGCCAGCGGATCAGGGTAACGCGGTTGAGGATCGTCACGTCCGTGTCCCGAGGAGGCTGACTCATCAGTCCCGGTGCCGGGGTGTCGAGCGAGATGGCCACGGCGGGAAACAGGCCAATGAAGAACGTCACGAACAGCAACTGGATCGGGGCCAAGGCTTGGCCATCGTTGAGGCTGAAAGTTGACGCCAACAGCATCAGCAGCAGGACCGAGAACAGTCCAATCATGACGTAGCGAATCTGAGAGCTGATCTTGTCGTAGATGTCGCGGCCGAGTTCAATTGCATGCAGCAACGTGGCGAAATTGTTGTCGGTCAGCACCATCTTCGCGGCCTGCTTGGAAACCTCGCTACCCGACCCCATCGCGACACCGATATCGGCCTGCTTGAGGGCGGCCGCATCGTTGACCGCGTCACCGGTCATGGCGACAACGTCGCCGGACTCCTGCATCACCTGCACCAGGCGCAATTTGTCTTGGGGCGCGACCCGGCCGAACACATGCAGGTTGGGCAGTTGCTCGCGCAACTCGTCGTCCGTCAGTCGCGCGAATTCGGGTCCGGTGATGACCCCTGGCCCCAAGCCCAGATCGTGCGCGATGGCCCCGGCCGTGACCGTATGGTCGCCTGTGATCATCCGCACTTCAATCCCGGCGTCGAGTGCCCCAGAGATGGCGTGCTTGGCGGCGGGTCGCAGAGGGTCGATGATGCCGACCAGGGCGACAAAAATCAGTTGGTCGACAGCGGCCATCGGGTCGGCTGTCACCGATTCCACTGAATCGACCGGCAGGACGCGAACCGCGAAAGCCATGACTCGCAGGCCCTGTTGAGCCAACTCGTTGTTGGCGTCAAAAAGCCGCTCACGCACGCCTTCGATCTCGACGAGTTCGTCGTCCCAGTACGCGTGACTACAACGATCGAGCACCACATCCGGCGCTCCCTTTACCAGGCCCAGTAGCGAGTCGGGTTCGCCGTCAGCCAAAGGGGCAACGTGGTACGTCGCCATGAACTTGTACGCCGAGTCAAACGGGACCAGCGCCGCCCGCGGGTACTCCCGACGGGACACACCCGCATCGACACCCGCCTTAGCGGCCAATACCACGAGGGCCGCTTCGGTCGGGTCGCCCACCACCTCACCGTCGGAACTGACAGTGGCGTCGCTGCATAGCGTCAGGCCGTAACCCAGGGCCGTGAAATCGGGGGCCTTCGTGCCGGCCGCACCCAGGATTTGGCCGTTCGTGTCGTAACCGGTGCCGGTGATCGAAAACCATCGGCCTGACGTGAACATGGACGTCGCAGTCATCTTGTCGAGCGTCAGAGTGCCGGTCTTGTCGGAGTTGATGGCGCTGACTGAACCGAGGGTCTCGACGTCTCGCAAGTCCCGCACCACGGCGTTGGCCTTCGCGAGTCGTTGCGAACCATACGACAGCATCGCGGTAAGGAAGGTGGGCAGCCCGGATGGGATCGAGGCGATGGCCGTGGTGATGGCCACCAAGACGACCTCGTCAGTCGACATCCCCCGGGTGAGGTTGACAGCCACGATGTAGGCCACGGCCGCCAAGCACACAATCGACAACCGGATCGTCAATCGGCGCAGTTCCACCTGCAAAGGGGAGGGGACCCGGTCGACCGTGTCGAGCATTTCTGCGATCTGCCCGATCTCGGTGCGCCCGGCAGTCGCCACCACGACCGCGGTCGCAGAGCCACGGGTAATCAGGGTGCTTTGGAACAGGAGGCACGACCTATCCCCGAGCGCTGTCGCCGGATCCGTCAGCACTCCAGCATCTTTATCCACCGGAGTGCTTTCCCCGGTCAGAGCGCTCTCCGCCGCTTCGAGACTGGCCGAGGTGATGATGCGCGCATCGGCAGGGACTACATCTCCCGCTTCAACAGTGACGACATCTCCTGCCACCAGGTCAGCCGCGCTCATCTCGACGAGTTGGCCACCGCGGATCACGCGAGCGGTCGGGGCGTGTTCACCCTGTAAGGCGTCGACAGCCGCTTGCGCCTTGCGTTCTTGAACGGTACCCATCACCACGTTGCCCAACACCAGGATCGCCACCAGGAAACCGGTGCCGTCTTGACCGAATACGAAACTGACGATCGCCACCAGCGACAACAAAACGCTCATCGGGTCTTTCCACTGGGCGGCAGCGACGGCCCAGAAGCCAGGACCCGCTGCCTTGGGCATGGCGTTGGGTCCATCGACGGCCAGCCGGCGGGACGCTTCAGCCCGCCTGAGGCCTAAAGTGGCGTCAGTTCCGAGTCGGGCGACTGCCGCTTCGGGCGTCAACGTGTGCCAGGGCGAGGGCGGCGAGTCGGTCGCGGCCGTGGATTCGGTGGCGGGCATGGCGATCTCCTCCAGAGCCTCGCGGTGAAGGGACTCCGGCCCAGGGGCGGGAGGCACCTACAGCTTTGGGCCAATACTAGTCGGCGCCCAGTGATCTCCCGTGGCTGCGCAAAGAGTCGCAGTCTCTAGAGAGTCGCATTGTCTAGATCTCGGCTGCCTGCGTCATCTCAATGTTGTCGGGTGTGCGGCGGCGACCGATCACGACTGCCGCGAAGATCGCCCCAGCCACGGCGACGATTCCGAGCACGATCATGCCCACGCCAATGGCGGACGCTTCCGCGACACGCGACGCGGCCTCGACCGACTCCGCAACTCCCGCGGGCAGGTTGGCGATTGCCTGGTTGGCGGCGTCGGCGTTGCCGGCGTTGGTTTGGGTCACGTACTCGCTACCGGCCTGCTGCGCTTGCTCGGTCGGGAGTTGGGCCACCACCTTCGACACCGACAGGGATCCGACGATGGCAGTAATGAGGGCGACCCCGAGGGCTGCCGGAATGTTGAACGTCATCTGCAATAGGCCCGAACCCATGCCTGCCCGGGGAGCGTCGACCGCGAGCATGCCCGAGGTGTTGCATGCGGGCAGGCAGATTCCCACGCCAGCACCCATCAGGATGAGCGGTACGGCCATGCTGCCGATCGTGGCGTCGGGAGTGAATGTGGCGAACCAGAACAGTGCCACAGCTTGGAACAACAGACCGATCGTAATTGGGATTCCTGGCCCAATCTTGTCGACCAACTTGCCTGCCGGCGGTTCTAGCACCATGCACGTACCCGTCGTCAGAATGATCACCCAGCCCGCTTCGACCGGAGACATGCCAAGCACTGCCACGAAGAAGATGGAACCGATGAACGTCAGCATCGGAATATAAACGAAACCAACGGCACATTGGGCGAAGAAGCCTCCCGAGAAGAGCCGCTCCTTCCACAAGGAAAAGTCCACCAAGGGGTAGCGGACCTTGATCTCGGTGATCGCAAACACAATGCCGAGCAGAACGCCGACCACTAGCGAACCCCACGCGGTTGGTTTGCCCAGGCCTCCAGCAGCCTCCTGGAGACCGTAGGTGATGGCTGTGATGGCGATTCCGCCGGTTATGAGGCCCCAGAAGTCGTAGGTTCCCTGGGCGAGGACGCTTCGATAGCCGCGAGTGGCGACGAGAGTGACGAAGATGACGAGCACGGTGAGTGGCACGGCGATCCAAAACACCCAGCGCCAGCCGATGGTTTCGGTCAGGATGCCGCCAATCAGCGGCCCTACCAGCAGGCCGGCGCCATGGGCGAATCCCCATGTGCCGATAGCGAACCCTCGCTGGAGAACGGGGAAGGAGTTCACCACGATGGACAGTGTCGCCGGTGCCGAAATGCCAATACCAATGCCCTGAATGGTGCGGCCACTGATGATCATCGCGCCGTTCATGGCAATGGCCGACAGCACCAGGCCGCCAGCAAACAGGGAGAACCCGATGACAATCATGCGGACTTCGCCGACTAGGTCGCCGAGGCGGCCGCCTGCCACCAGCGCGGTACCGAACGCCAAAGAATAAGCGGTGATCAGCCAAGTCGTTGCCGATAGGGAAAGACTGAGATCGTCACGCACCGTGGGCAATGCTGGCCCAATCACGGTGGAGAACATTTGGGCGATGAGGGCACCAAAGCCCATGGCTGCCAAGATTGCCCAGGCGCGGGCGGTGGCTTTACCTTCCAGAGTGACCTTGGGTCCTGGAGTGTTGGTCATATCAGCTCCCCGTTGTTTCGAGATTGTCCGGGCCGAAGGCTTGCGGAAGGATGTCGGCGAGAGTGAACTCGCCCTCAGGAGTCATGATGGCTGTCTCCGGCCGGCCATGTTCCCAGAGGAGTTGCCGACAGCGCCCGCACGGCATCAGTGCTTCGCCGTTGGCGTCCACGCAGTAGATGGCGGTGAACTTTCCCCCACCGGTCGCCATCAATCTCGACACCATCGAGCATTCGGCGCACAGGGTGAGCCCGTAGGAGGCGTTCTCCACGTTGGCGCCCGAGACGATTCGACCGTCTTCGACAAATGCGGCAACTCCGACGGGGAACCGGGAGTACGGGGCGTAAGAGTGATCGAGGGCCGCAACGGCGGCCTGCCGGAGGGTCTCCCAATCGTTTTCGGTGACATCGCTCACGGGGCCACTCCTCCGGTTCGACAGCTAGTGAGAGCTTGGCCGGAGGCTAACAGGCAATCAGTCCACCTCGCGCGCTCAACGGATTGAGAATTGAACCGGCATTCGCTCACAGGCCGAGTACTTCCGTCATCGCTTCACGCAGTTCCGCGATCCGCATCTCACCAACAGTCCGCGCCGCCACCACGTCCGAGGTCACCTCGGTGACGACTTCGATATAGCACTTCAGCTTCGGTTCGGTACCGCTCGGCCGCACAGTAATGTGTCCATCTGCAATGACGAACCGCATGCCGTTGGTCGGGGGAGCGCCGTCGACGCCGTCTTCCAAATCGACGATGGTGACGATCGGGGTGGAGCCCACGTGACTCGGCGGGGCCGAGCGGAGTCGTTGCATCGCGGCGGCGATGAGGGACACGTCAGTGACTCGAATCGCGAGTTGGCGGGTGAGGTAGAGGCCGAACTCGTTGGCGAGTTCAGCGAGCACGTAGTTGATGTCGAGGCCTTGTTCTTTGAGCCAGGCGGCGAGTTCCATCACGAGCAGGCTGGCACTGATTCCGTCCTTGTCAGCCACTGCCGCGGGATCGACGCAGTAGCCGAGGGCCTCCTCGTAGCCGAAAACCAAGTCGGGGACTTTCGAAATCCACTTGAAACCGGTCAGCGTGGTTTGGAAACTCAGGCCGTGGGCTTCAGCGAGTCGGCGCAGCAGCGTTCCCGACACGACGCTGGCCGCGAACTGCCCGTCGATGGTCGTTCCGGACAGTTCTGCGCGTTTGAATATCCACCAACCGAGCACGCTGCCCACTTCGTCGCCGGTCAGCATGCGCCAGCCGGTGGGCGTGCGGATGCCGGCCGAGCACCGATCCGCGTCTGGGTCGTTCGCGATGATGATGTCGGCATCAGAACGTTCAGCCGTCGCGATCGCAAGATCCATCGCCCCGGGTTCTTCCGGGTTCGGGAACGCAACAGTAGGGAACGCGGGGTCAGGGTCAAACTGTTCTGCCACCGGAACGATCGGTGGGAATCCGGCTTCCCGGACAACGCGATCGAACGTCTCTCCACCCACGCCGTGCAGGGGAGTGTAGACGGCTCGCACGTCGCGCGGGCGCGCCACCAACAGTGAGCGGACGCGTTCGACGTAGGCATCCACCAGTTCGTTGTTGAGAACGGTGTAGTCGTCTGATCGCGGCAGGTCGCGAATATCGCCGACTGCATCGATGTGGGCGGAGATATCGGCGTCAGCCGGCGGGACGATCTGGCTGCCGTCTCCGAGGTAGACCTTGTAGCCGTTGTCTTTCGGAGGGTTGTGGGAAGCGGTGACCATCACGGCCGCGGCAGCCCCTAGTGGCCGCACGCCGTAGGCCGCCAGCGGAGTCGGCAAGCACCGGTCATAGAGGTAGGCAGTTATTCCAGCGCCCTGCATGATCTCGGCAGTATCGCGAGCAAATATATCCGACTTGTAGCGCGCGTCGTATCCGATCACGATCGAACCGCCGCCGCGTTCGTTGAGGTAGGCCGCAAGCCCCGCTGCCGCTCGCGACACCACGACGCGATTCATCCGGTTGGATCCGGGGCCTAGCTGGCCACGCAGGCCAGCAGTTCCGAACTCCAAGGTTCCGTCGAACATGTCGGTGAGCTCGGCGACGGCCGCGTCTTCCCCTGCCAACGCTCGGTCCAGAACCGAGCGCAACTCGAAGCGTGTCTGTTCGTCAGGGTCCTGCTCCATCCACGATTCGGCGAGAGAGAGCAGGCCTTCGGGAAGCACACTGACAGTCATGTCGGCAGGCTAGTGGATCATGTGCAGGACTGCCGAGTACCGTCACCCGCCCGCCACAACCTAGGATGTCGGCGTGATCCACTTGATCCCGCACCCCATCGATGGACGATGCGGCTCGGGGACGGGCTGATCGGCCAACACCTGCTCGAGGGCGGACGTTAGCAACTCTCCGGTCAGCGGCACGCCGTTTTTTGGGGACGACCCGTCGAGGGCCCCCCGATAGGCTAGGCGTCCGTCGCGCCCGTACAGGAAGAAGTCAGGTGTGCAGGCCGCCCCGAATTGTTTCGCCGCCGACTGGTCGGCATCTCGCAGATACGGAAAGTCCCATCCGGCGCGGGTGGCCTGCTCACGCATTCCGTCGACGTCGTCGTCTGGATAGTTGCTGACGTCGTTCGACGAGATAGCGACCACCGCTAGGTCTGGGTGCGCGCGCTGGTTCAGGGTGTCCATGAGCTGCCGCTCAACGTGCCGCACATACGGGCAGTGGTTAGCAACAAAGGCGACGAGCAGGACACCGTCGGCCCGAAGGCGCCCCAAATTGACCGGATTCCCATCGAGGTCGGGCAGGGTGAAGTCGGGCAGCGGCGTGCCGAGGGGAACCATTGTTGAATTGAGTGCCACGTTTGCTCCTGATATGGGTCTGAGGTTGTGTTCACCAGCATAGGTGGCGCCGCCCACGCACATGCTCGCGTTAGGAGCCTTGGACCCGGCGCGGGGGATTCACGACCGGCATGCGTACCCGCGGTTCTGGTTAGATGACGCCAGAGGAAGGGGTGCATATGGCGCGACGTGTGATCATCGACACGGATGGTGGGGTCGACGATGCCCTCGCCATCTTGCTCGCTCTCGCTTCACCTGAGATCGAGGTCGTCGCCATCACAACGGTGGCCGGGAATGTTTCCGTGGAGCAAGCCACGACCAATGTCCAGCGGATCGTGGAGTTGTCGGGCAGCCAGGCTCCTGTGCTGATCGCGCCAGGGTGCGACCGGGCACTGCTGGGAGAAGTGGTGGTCGCGACCTCGATCCACGGCGACGACGGGCTAGGCAACCTCACCGAATACACCAACACTGACGGAACCGCTCGCTACGGCTCAGTCGTTCCGCTTGCCGATCCTCCGCATGCAGTCGAAGTGCTGATGCGCGAGATTAGGCACAACCCGGAAGACCTGACGATCGTGGGTATCGGGCCGATGACCAACCTTGCAGTCGTGGCCCGCATCGATCCGGTGAGCTTCGCTCGGGTCGGAACAATCGTCCAAATGGGTGGCGCCGTCGATCTGCCCGGCAATGTGGCACCATACGCGGAGTTCAACATGTGGGCTGATCCTGACGCCGCTCATGTCGCGCTGCGAGCCAACCCCAACATCACAATGGTTGGACTCGACGCATCGGTCCAGGCCTTCCTGCCGCGGGAAGTGGTGGACAAGTGGGCGCGACTGCACCCCACCGACCGCACCATGTTTGTGAGGGATTGCACCCGAATGTACATGGACTTCTACCGCACGTACGAAAACGTCGACGGTTGTTACTTGCACGATCCGCTGGCTGTGGCGGTGGCAATCGCTCCCGACATCGTGACCCGACGGACCTACGGCTTCGACATGCAACTGACTGGGCCCACCCGGGGAATGCTGGTCGCAGACCGGCGTCCACGAGCACCGAAGGACCCAGAGCACGCGGTGGCGGTCGCCTGGGAGGTCGATACCGAACGTCTACTCGGTCAGCTGTTGCCCGAAAGGCTCGGCCACGTATCAGGGGGTGCGCGATGACAACTGAAGGCCGCGTGATCGTTGTAGGTTCGATCAATATGGACTTGGTGGCTACTACTGATCGTTATCCCACGCTGGGTGAGACCACGATGGGCAACAAGCTGCGGTACGTGCCCGGGGGGAAAGGGTCCAATCAGGCCATCGGGGCGGCTCGGTCGGGTGCGCCCACTGTGATGGTGGGTGCAGTCGGCACCGACCCGTTCGGGAGTCAACTGACCGACTATCTACGTGAGCAGGGGGTCAACGTCGACCACGTGAATCAGGTTGCCGGGTCAAGTGGGGCAGCGATGATCACGCTGGTCGAGGGCGTGGACAACGCGATCGTCGTCATCCCTGGCGCCAACTCAAGTGTCACTGCAGACGCACTCCACGGCCTCAACATCGGGCCCGCGGACGTCGTCGTCACTCAACTCGAGATTCCCTTGGCCACGGTTCGCGCGACCCTCGTCCACGCCGAGGCCGTCGGCGCTCGCAGCGTGGTCAACCCGTCACCGGCTTTCCCGTGTGTGGAAGACATCGTGGCCAATGCTTCCGTGACGATCCTGAATGAGACTGAACTGGCCTGGTTTTCTCGGGGCGACGTGTCCCTGGCCACCCAGGACATCCCGGCGGTCACCGAGATGGCTCAAATATTGCGCAGCCCGAACCAGACGATCGTCGTGACCTTGGGACCGGCTGGTGTGTTGATCGCCGACGAAACCGTGACCCACGTCCCGGGCCGACCTGCCGAAGTGGTCGACACGACCGGTGCAGGTGACACATTTGCCGGCGCACTGAGTGCCGAGCTAGCCCGCGGATCCGACATGGCGAATGCGGTTCGGTTCGCCGTGGTCGCATCTTCTCTGGCTTGCGAAGTGTTCGGGGCTGGCCCATCGATGCCGACGCGTGAGCAAACCCTGGCAGCTCTGGGCTCCGAGCACTGACGAGTTACCGCGGGTTCGCGGTCGAACTGTCAACCCGGACGAGGTGCGAGGCGGGCGTTGCGCGGCCCGGCTACTTCAAGGTCGCATGACGTCAAGGACGCGAGACGCAGCCTGCGGTTGTGAGGTAGCGGAGTCGTCGTCACCAATGACAAACGCGCGACTGAGTCGACGGTGGGCGTCGTCGAGACCGGGTCCGTCGTGGTGCACGATCGCCAACACATCGCCTGCTGCGACTTTCTCACCGGCTTTCTTGAGCATCTCTACACCGACTGCAGGCAGCAGGACGTCGGACTTGGTGCGGCGGCCGCCGCCGAGTTCGAGAGCTGCGAGCCCCACTTCGGTGGCTTCGATATCAGTGATGGTGCCCGAGCGGCTGGCCACAAAATCCTCGCGATGCTGAGACTTCGGGAGCACTGACCACGGGTCCTCCACCACCCGCGGATCTCCGCCTTGGCGCTCGATCATCGCCGCCAAAGCCGCTGCCGCCCGGCCATCGTCTAGGGCGTTGACCACTGCCTTCTGGCCAGCCTCAACTGTCGCCGCGAGCCCGGCCATGACGAGCATTTCGGCCCCGATCTCAACCACTAACGAACGCGTATCAGCCGGGCCTGCCCCGTTGACCACGTCAACCGTCTCGGCAATCTCCAGGGCATTGCCAACCATCGTTCCGATCGGGGAGTCCATCCGCGTCATCATGATCGTGACCGGAGTCCCCGCGGCTCGTCCGATCGCTTGCATCGCCAGCCCGAGTTCGCGGCCGTCGTCACTGCTGCGCATGAACGCCGCCGGACCCACCTTGAGGTCGATGACCAGCGAGTCGATACCTTCGGCCAACTTCTTGGACATGATGGACGAAGCGATGAGCGGTACGGAGGCGACTGTGGCCGTGGCGTCACGCAGGGCGTACAGAGTCTTGTCAGCGGGCACAATCTCGGCGGTCTGGCCCACGATGGCGAGCCCGATGTCTCGCACTTGGGTCACGAAATCGTCCGGCCCTATTTCGACGCTCAGTCCCGGAATCGCCTCCAGCTTGTCGAGAGTCCCACCCGTGTGCCCCAGGCCTCGGCCGCTGATCATCGGAACAGCCAACCCGCAAGCGGCCACTGCCGGAGCTAGCGGCAGTGAGATCTTGTCCCCGACTCCACCCGTCGAGTGCTTGTCCACGGCCGGGCGCCCGTAGATCCCGCGCTCGAAGCGATGGCCGGAGTTGAGCATCGAATTCGCCCACACCCCGAGTTCGTGATCACTGAGGCCGCGGATGAAGATTGCCATGAGCATGGCCGCTGACTGATAATCAGGGATGGTCCCATCTGCGACCCCAGAAATGAACGCGCGGATGTCTGCATCAGACAGTGCCTGACCGTCGCGCTTCTGGGCGATGATCTCTTGAACCAGTGCCATTGCGGATCCCCGTTTCTAGTAGTCACTGCCGGAGGCGTCGCCGCCGCTGACGATGGCCACCGAAGCGCTCGCCCCGATTCGGTCGGCTCCTGCGGCCAACATGCGCTCAACGTCGTCCCTTGAGCGGATCGCACCAGAAGCCTTGACCCCGAGGTCGTCGCCGACTGCTGCCCGCATGAGACGAATGTCGTCTTCTGTCGCACCGCCCGTGCCCATGCCGGTGGACGTCTTCACATAGGCCAGGCCCGCTCGAATCGCGAGCTCGCAGGCAACCGCCTTCTGGTCATCCGACAGGTAGCAGGTCTCCAGGATGACCTTTACCGGGATCGATCCTGCCGCATCCACGACAGACCTCATGTCGTCGTAGACGTCCTGCAGTTTGCCAGAGAGGAGCCCTCCGATGTCCAAGACCATGTCCACCTCGGTGGCGCCTTGTTCAACGGCAATGGCCGTCTCGGCTGCCTTAGCGCGGCGGGACATGGCGCCGAGGGGGAATCCCACGACGGTGCAGACAAGGCGGGAAGTGCCAGCCAACTGTTCGGCCGCCAAGGGCACCCAGCGGGTGTTGACGCAGACGGACGCGAACCCGTATTCGCGGGCCTCGGCACACAGTTGCCGGACCTGATCGTCGGTAGCCGTGGCCTTCAGGAGTGTGTGGTCGATGCGGCCAGCCAGGTTGTCGGCAGTTCGCAACGCGGCAGGACGATCGACGAATTCGGGGCGGTCACCGAGCACGGCAGAAACCTGTTGACGGGCAGTATCGAGCAGATTGCTAGTGGACATGACGACACGCTACGCAATCTGGGGCCGCGGCGCCCGCCTAGGTGATCCTTTCGGGCGCACCAGTGCTCGGGAAAATCTCCACCGAGCTTGCAGCTACCTATCCATGTCTAGGCCAATTGGATGATTTAGTCCAAAAAATCGGGCTAACTATACATAGATGTATACATCTGAGGGTATGGTCATGCTGTAGTTCCCCATCTGGAGGAGAGATATCATGACCGTTCGTACTGCATCAGTTGCGGCGTTCCTGGCGATGTCTGTGGCCGTCGGCACGGCACCAGCATTCGCGAGCAGTTCACCCTCGCTACTTGCCGACGCTGGCGGTTCCGTCAGTTCGAGCGTGACGCGATCCGGAGAACATCGCATCCGGGTCGCCGACTTCGATACCTCGCGCGGGGAGTTTCTGGTGCAGCCGACGGGAGACCGGGCCGACCCCACCAGTCATGGACTGTCGCTGCTCCGCAACGGGGCTGGCGTCACCTTCCATGACGTCGATTTCGGTTCCCGGGCACCGTCGGCTGTCAAGGTTCGTCTCGCCTCGGCAGTCAACGCTGGCGGCGGCAGCGTCGTCGTCCGACAAGGGGGAGTTAAGGGCCAGGTCATCGGCAGTGTCGTGGTCGAGCCGACCGGATCATGGCAGGATTTCGCCACGGTCGAGATTCCACTAAATGCATCCGTCGAGGGCGTCCGCAACATATCGCTGACGTTCTCCGCCGACAACGCCGATCCGTTCGTCAACGTCCACTGGATGCATTTCCAGTTCTCCGACGCTGTCCCGTCACCGTCTCCAACCGCGGTTCCTTCGCCGACAGCGACAGCGAGCCCCACCTCGCCGCCGGTTCCCACTGCTTCCCCGACACCGCTGCCCTCGCAGGCTCCCTCACCCGATCCCAGTGCAGGTCCCGAGTCGCCCGTTGCTCCCGGTCCGTCCGTGCCAGCGCAGCCTTCGCCAGAGCCCACTGCAACGGCTCCGGTCGACGAGGCGGGGCCCCGGTCGGTGTTCCCTCGAATCGAGGCTGAAGATTGCGCCAGCGCATCCGGCCCCATCTTGCGCCAACCCAGTGGCGACCGCGAGGACCCCCACAACCACGGACTTGCTTTGCTCCGGGCCGGGTCGACGGTCACCTACGGCAATGTCGAGTTCGGCAGCCGGATCGCCGACGCAGTCGATCTGCGCATCTCATCCGCGGTCAATACGGGCCAAGGAATGATCCTGGTGCGCGATGGCGGCATCACCGGGCCGATCGTGGGTGCAGTGACTGTCGCCCCCACCGCGTCTTGGCAGGACTACACGACAGTCCGAGTAGCTCTGGCCGACCATCTGTCGGGCACCCGCAACCTGTCCATCACGTTTGTGTCGCACAACGGTGATCCGTTCGTCAACCTCAACTGGTTCCAGTTCTCCGGCCCAGCGGGCCAGGATCAGCCAGTCGATCCGACCCCCTCGACGCTGCCTGTTAGTCCGTCTGCTCCGGCTCCGGAGCAGACGGGCATCCCCGAGTCCCCGGCTCCGACCGTGTCGCCAGCGCCGAGCAGTCCGCCTCCGTCGACGGCCCCAACTCCCCAGCCGGTTCCGACGATCGGAGCTGAACCGACTGAGCCTCCGGCACTGACGACGCCAGGGCTGATCGTCAAACTCGTCAACAACACCGGCCATCCCGACAGGAACGTGTACGTCACCACTGACACCGGTGGCAACGGGAACGCGCACTACAGTGGTTCCGTAGGTGATCGGTTCCAGCCCGGTCTCGGCAACGGCGTTCGGCTCACGGAACTCAACGGCCCGGGCACAGACCCCGCAAGCCACACCTACACGTTTGTGATCCACGGCAACTCCGGAGGAAGGGTCTACTACAGCATTGGCGAACCGTTCGTCCACCACTGGCCAGCGGCCCACGACGCACAGATGCAGTTCGACATTGCCGAGATCAACATCACCAATGGCGTCTTCTACGGCAACCTTAGTGCGGTCGACCAGGTGGGCATTCCGTCACGGCTGCGGCTGCTCGATTCGGCTGGCAATCTGTTGAGCTCAGGAGGGGGGCCAGCGGAGCGCAACATCGCCTGCTCATCCGAGGTCTACGAGCAGATTCAGGCCCACGCGCCAGCCGGTTGGGACCCCGCCAACGCCGCCATCTTCAACCCTGACGGCAGCCTGCGGCGGCTGGTGGCACCCAACGCCGACGCCACGCGCCACCCGAGCCTGCAGGGCTACGTCGAGTCGCTGGCGGGCCAGACGCTGCGAGTGCGAGGCCGGTTCGCTGGCGGACCAGCGGCGGGTGCTGCGGCCTACTACGACTACTCGGCTCGCGTGGACGCCGAAGGCAATGTCTACCTGACCGGAACTCTGCGCGACGCCGACGATCCGTCTAAGCCCAACGCGAGCTACCCGAAGCCCGCGACGATGTTTGTGGCTGCGGAGGAACTGTACGGGCAGGTCAACAAGCAGTTCAGCGGCTACGGGATCTACCTGCAGAACGGGCCCTACACGCTCGACGGCCAGGTCACGGGGGATGGCGTGTCCGATCCCTATCGGTTGGCATCTGGAACTGGCCATACGGACATGGTCCGCAACGACATATACGGCTGGATCTATGGCGACCTGGTCACGGCTTACGCCTTCGGATACTGGGGAGGCAAGTACGGAAATGACTCGGCCAACTTCCATGGCAAGCCAGCGTTCGACGCCGCGCGCACGGCCCCCGAGCCGTTCATGGCGTGGAGTGTGTGGCAACAGGCGATCTGGTTGACGTCTGATTCCTACGGCATGTCCTTGGGCGAGCGTTACGAAGCGGCAGGTAAGGCCAGCCCCCTGATCGGCATCTACCGCGGAGTGCAGACCGTCGAAGTGACCATGAAGGGTGATTGCCCACTGCTGCAGCGCTAGTTCACCTTCGGGGCTCGGGCCAGCCACACCGCCCGAGCCCCGGCTCACCTTGACGTGGGTCCCAAAAACGCGGTGGCGTGAGGTCGATAGATCGACGACCGCACGCCACCGTGTCTTGCCTTAGCTGCTGAGTGCTTTGGCCTTCAGGGATTCGAACTCGGCGTCGCTGATGACGCCACGATCGTGCAGTTCCTTGGCCTTGGCAATCTGATCGGCCGGGCTGTCGGTGGAGACGACCGACTTGATGTAGTCCGCCTCCTGTTGTTGCATTTCTTGGGCTGCAGTGATCGCCCGCTCGCGCATCCCGCCACCGCGGGCGATGAGGTAAACGAGGCAGGTGATCGGAGGCAAGACGATCAGGAAGATGATCCAGATGGCCTTGGCCAAGCCGCTCAGATTCGAATCTCGAAACAGGTCGGAGATGACGTAGAACAACACCATCAGGAACATGATGAGCAAGAAGATCCACAGCGTCGTCAAGAACAGTTCGCCGAAGGTTTCCATGGCACGCCTTTCAGGGGAGGTGCACTGGGCCGGGTGGCCAGGCTCCCGAGAGTGTACTCGACTTAACACCAACAACTAGGTTAGGTTAGGCTCGCCTAACTTAGTTGGTGTCTAGTCCTGCAGATGGAGTGACAAGGAGCCCGTGATGAAGAGCACATCCGAGCCGACGGTGACGATGGACGACCTGGGCGTGGGCCAGGCGAGTCGCGTGCGAGGTGTCAGTGCCGATTGTCCCGGTAACGTCAGTCGCCGTCTACGCGATTTGGGGCTGTTGCCGGGAACCTCAGTGGAGATGGTTCGACGTGCCCCGCTGGGTTCGCCGACAGTGTTCGCTGTCCGGGGCTACCTGCTGTGTTTGCGGTCTGATCAGTCCCGTTTCGTCCTCGTCGACGGGCCTGTCGGCCCATGAGTTCGTGTCATGACGCCGGATCTGGCCCGGTGGCAGCAACAGAAGAGTTGCCCCGGATTGCCCTGGTCGGCAGTCCGAACGCTGGAAAGACCACGATATTCAATGCGCTCACGGGGCTCCGGGCCAAGACGGGCAACTATCCCGGAGTCACAGTTGTGCGGCGGGAGGGCATCGCCCGACTTCCATCCGGTGATGTCATAGTCGACGACTTCCCGGGTACCTACAGCTTGGATCCTGTCAGTCCCGATGAACAAGTGGTCGCTGATGCCTTGTCTGGGGAGTTGTCGGGGGCGCAAGCTCCGACGGCGATTTTGGCTGTGGTGGATGCCACCACCATCGAGCGTTCATTGATTCTGGTGGCTCAGGTTCTTCGGCTTGGCCTGCCCACCTGCGTCGTCGTGACGATGGTCGACGAGCTTGACGCGCGACATGGTCGTCTCGACCTGAGCAGACTGTCAGCGGTTCTAGGGGTTCCTGTCGTCGGGGTAGTCGCAACCAAGCTCGATCGGCGCGACCGCCTGATGGACCTACTGGCACAGGCTCGCGACTGGCCGGTGGCCAGCGTGCCGATTCCCTCTGACCCCGAGGACTTGTCGGCGTGGCTTGACTCAGTGCTGGAGCGCGTCGGTCATTGCCGCCCGGGCGGTCATCCGTGGACAGGCCGTATCGACCGAGTTCTGCTCCATCCGGTCGCCGGAGTGGTGACGTTCTTTGCTGTCATGATCTTCTTTTTTCAAGTGATATTCACCTGGGCCGTTCCCCTTCAAGACCTCGTGTCGAGTGGATTCGATTGGCTCGGCAGCTGGGTCGACGAGTATGTGACCTGGCCGCCGCTGGCTGGCTTGCTCAGCGACGGGGTGATAGCTGGGGTCGGGACGGTGCTGCAGTTTCTCCCCCAGATCATCTTGCTTTTTCTGATGATCTCTTTCTTGGAGAACGTTGGGTACATGGCTCGAGCCGCCTTGGTGATGGACAGAGTCATGGCCAAGGCGGGATTAGAGGGTCGCGCCTTTGTGTCGCTGTTGTCGAGCTATGCCTGCGCGGTGCCCGGAATCATGTCGACCCGCACGATCCCTTCGTCGAAGGACCGAATCGCGACGATTCTCGTCGCACCCCTGATGACGTGCTCGGCCCGACTCCCGATCTACACGCTGCTCATCGCCACATTCGTTCCCAACTCCACAGTCTGGGGTCCGCTACGGCTGCAGGGTCTGGTGCTGTTCGGTCTCTACCTGCTGGGGACCGCTTCGGCACTAGTGATTGCCGCAATCTTCAAACGCACAACTCTTAAAGGGGAGACGCTTCCGTTCTATATGGAGATCCCTCCGTACCGGGTGCCTGGGCCGCGGTTGGTGCTGGTGCAATGTTGGGATTCCGCCCGCTACTTCGTTCGCAAGGCGGGGACGATCATCCTGGGGACTTCGATCATTCTGTGGGCGCTGTTGCACCTCCCGGTGGTCACGCCAACTCAGGAACTCAACTAGCAGCAGGCCGCGAGTTACCCAATGGAACACAGTATCGCCGGAACCGCTGGCCGGGCTATAGAGCCGGTGTTCGC
>CBFGTA010000014.1:0-29888 GCA_965651595.1 uncultured bacterium
TACCGTTGTTCGCCAGCCACTGCATCGACGACGCTGAAACCGATGTTTCCGACTGCCGCGGTGCGTTTTCCGGCTGCGAGCAGGATCGACTCGAGCATGAGCGTGGTGGTGGTCTTTCCGTTGGTGCCGGTGACGAACAGCCACTGCGCCGCCCCGGGCCCTCGCAACTGCCAAGCGAGTTCGAGTTCACCCCATACCGGCACTGCCCGATCGAGTGCCTGCTGGATAACTGACGCACTCGGTGGCAACCCTGGGGACACCACCAGCAGATCGACTTCGGGCAACTGCATAGGCTCCCCGAGAGCCAGGCTCACCCCCAGGATCTCAAGGATTGATGCCCGATCGGAGGAAGCCGCCGCGGGCGATTCGTCGAGGACGGTGACTCGCGCGCCTCGGTTGACCAGCGCGTCCGCACACGCGAAGCCCGCTACCCCGAGGCCTGCCACCGCGACTCGACGGCCAGCCCACTGTGGGTCAACGTCGGTCATGCCTGCACCCATTCAGCGTAGAAAATCCCCAGTCCCGCCCCGATGCACAATCCTTGAATGATCCAGAAGCGCACCACGATGGTGACTTCACCCCACCCCTTCATTTCGAAGTGGTGGTGCAAGGGGGCCATGCGGAACATTCGTCTGCCGGTGAGCTTGAAGCTTGCGACCTGTCCGATCACAGACAAGGTGATGATGACGAACAGTCCGCCCAGGAATACGAGCAGCAGCTCCGTACGGCTGAGGATCGCGAGAGCAGCAATCCCCCCGCCGAGGGCGAGCGAACCGGTATCGCCCATGAATATCTGAGCAGGAGAGGTGTTCCACCACAGGAAGCCGAAGCACGCCCCTGCGCACGCAGCCGCAAATACCGCCAAGTCCAGGGGATCGCGGACGTCATAACAGCGAGAAAATATCGTGAAGGTACAGCTTTGACCGTACTGCCAGATCGCAATGATCGTGAACGCCACGAACGTCATGGCCGCCGCCCCGGAGGCGAGTCCGTCGAGACCGTCAGTCAGATTGACCGCGTTGGTGGTAGCGGTCACGAGCAACCAGATCCAGATCACGAACAGAGCAGTCGGTAACACCCATGGGGTTTCACGAACAAAACTGATGGCCTGCGACGCTGGCGTGATGCCTTCTGCGTTCGGGAAGAACGTCGTCAGCCAGGCAAAGCTCAGTGCGACGAGAGCTTGCCCGATCAGTTTCGTCCGGGCCCGCATGCCGGTCGAGCGCTGCCGAAAAATCTTCAAGTAGTCGTCGACGTACCCCACTAGCCCCAGGCCAATCATGAGGTAAAGAGCGAGCAGCACCGACGCCGAAGGCATTCGCCCGGAAACCAGGTGTGACGCCGTGTAACCGCAGACGACCGCGACGATTATCGCCACTCCGCCCATGGACGGTGTGCCGACCTTGGCGGAGTGTTCGGGGTAGGCCGCGTCGTCGGTGGACACTCGAATCGCCTGCTGATAGTTGCGACTGCGCAGGAAGCGGATCAGCAGCGGAGTGCCGAGCAGACTCACAACTAAACCCACGGCTCCGGCCACCAGAACGAAAATCACTCGGATCGCTCCTCATCATGGCCGTCGGTGAGCAGAAACTCTGCCACATGTTCGAGTCCCAGAGCTCGCGACGCCTTCACGAGGACCACATCCGTCGGCTGAAGCTCTTGGGCCAAGAGGGACTCGGCCTCTTCCACACTGGACACCCACCGCCCTTCACCACCGTAGTAGCCCTCCTGGGCCGCACCAAGAACCATGGGTCGGGCCAGCTCACCAATCCCCACGAGCCGGTCCACGCCGAGCCTAACGGCAAGCCGTCCAATTTCATCGTGATGGACTTGTGAGTCGGACCCTAGTTCGCGCATTTCTCCTAACACTGCCCACGCGCGCGCTCCTGCTGCTCGGCGCGGACGGGTCAAGGCTGCCAGAGCTCGGAGAGCTGCCGCCATCGATTCGGGGTTGGCGTTGTAGGAATCGTTGATCACAGTGATCCCGGACCGCCCGGTCTTGACCTCCATTCTCCAACGGCTCTGCGACTCGGCAGTCGACAGTTGTCGGGCGATCAACTGCGGGCTCATCCCGGCCGCTACCCCGACGGCGGCGGCGGCCGCGGCATTACTGGCGTGATGGGCGCCATGCAGGTTCAATCCAACTGTGACCGTAGCGCGATCCCCGGGTTCTTCCGGGTGGTCCACCGGGGGCGCGCCGACGGTGGGTGGGAACACCAGATCGAATTGGGGCCGGGCATCGTCATCGAGAACGCTGTTGTCAATCCGCAGATCGGCGTCGGCCCTCGCGCCAAATCCGATGACGCGTGCGCTGGTTCGGTTGCGCATCTGCCATACGCGCGGATCGTCACAGTTGAGGATCGCTACACCGGTGTCCGACAGCGCCTCGACCAGTTCGCCTTTTGCATCGGCAGTGTCATCGAGGGAGCCGAATTCTCCGACATGGGCCCGCCCCACGTTGAGCACGACTCCAACGTGCGGAGATGCAATGTCGCAGAGGTAGCGGATATGCCCACGCCCGCGCGCTCCCATTTCCAACACCAGATGGCGGGTAGTGTCATCGACCTGCAGAATCGTCATCGGCATGCCAACCTCGTTGTTGAACGAGCCGGGCGGGCACACGACCGGGCCGTCAGCTGCGAGAACTTGGGCAATGAGGTCTTTAGTGCTGGTCTTGCCACTCGAACCGGTCAGCGCGACAACGTTAACCTGCGGGTGCTGGCGCAGCCACCAGCGAGCGAGACGACCGAGTGCGGCCAGGGGGTCGTCGACCGCGACGATGCAGCCGGTTGACGATGGCGACATCGACACGATGGGGTGGGAACGAGCAACCAGTGCGGCCGCGGCACCGGCTTGGATCGCGGCATCCACGAAGTCGTGCCCATCATGACTGTCCCCGGCGATGGCGACGAAGATGTCACCACGGCTCACTGTGCGGGAGTCGTGGGTCACGGTCGTGTTGATCGTCGCGTCGGGCGCCGTACCGGCGACGACTTCGCCGTCGACGGCCTCGATGACATCCCCGAGTCGGATGCCTTTCATCGGTCCTGCCCGGGCAGCGAGCACACTGCGGCGGCCAACACGGAGCGGTCGTCGAGTTCCACGAAATCGCCTCGAATCTCCTGGGTCGTCTCGTGTCCCTTGCCGAGAGCCATCACTACGTCCCGGTCGCTGGCCCGCTCTACGGCGGATTCAAGAGCTCGCACGCGGCCAGCCACCTCCAATACCTGGGCCCGGTGATCGGGAACCGACCGGGCACCGGCAACTATCGCCGCGCGGATCGCGGCAGGGTCTTCATCGCGGGGATTGTCATCGGTGATGATGGCGATGTCAGCAGACTCGGCGACGGCCCGCCCAAACAGTGGACGTTTGTGGGGGTCACGGTTGCCGCCACTGCCGATGACAACGATGAGTTGACCGCCTCGACGGTCGGCTAGTTCCCGACCCACCCCGAGCGCCCGTTCAACGCCATCTGGGGTGTGGGCGTAGTCAACTAGCACAATGGCGCCCAGGGAACCCGGGACAGTCACCTGCTCCATTCGCCCGGGCGGCCCCGCGAATGCTGCAATCCCGGCCGCCGCCAACTCAGGGTTGGCGCCGGCGGAAACGGCGATAGCGAAGGCGGCGAGTCCGTTGCGTAGGTTGAACCGGCCCGGCAGTGCGACCTCGACCACCTGCTCAGCGATTCCCGACGCCCGCGGGGCCGTGACACGTCCCCGGGAACCGGCTCCGACAGCTTCAACGTCCCTCATCACCCAGGTACGGGCTCTGTCTGCGCGCGGCAGCTCGTCGCCTTCAACGGCAAGCAACTCGGTGGGAACATGAACTCCGGTGGCGAGTCGCAGACCCCACGGATCGGCCCCGTTCACGAGGGCGCGGGCGCAACGATCCGCTTCGAACAGTCGAGACTTGGCGGCAAAGTACTCCTCCTGCGTGCCATGAAAATCGAGATGGTCCGAACCCAGGTTGGTGAGTGCGCACAGATCGAACTGCACCCCGTCTACCCGACCCAACACCAGTGCGTGGCTCGACACTTCCATGATCACCGTTCGTGCGCCTTGCTGCGACAGTGACAGCAGGTAGGCGTGCAGATCAGTGGCCTCCGGCGTGGTGCGGGTGGCCGAGTACACCGCGTCTCCCGTATCAATCCCGACGGTTCCGATCACCGCGGTCGGTTCACCATCAGCCCTCAAGGCCGCCGCTGCCATCAGTGCGGTCGTGGTCTTGCCATCCGTTCCGGTGATGCCGATCATGCGCAAAGCGTGGGAAGGCTCCCCATATACCCAGGACGACAAGGCACCCATGATTGCCCGCGGATCCTCGACCTCCACGACTGGAACTGGCGGTGGTGGATCCGCAGCCAACGTAAGTCCCTGGGTATCGGTGACAATAGCCACGGCGCCTCGGTCGACGGCGTCAGCCCAGAACCGCATGCCATGAGTGTTTTCGCCCGGAAGCGCCATGTAGAGATCCCCCGCGACCAAACTCCGGGAGTCGTGGGAGATACCGGTGACCTCGACATCGGGAAAGGCATCGCGACTGATCCGCATCCGGCCAGAGTTGAATTCCTTCAGGTTCCGGGGCGCGGTCTGGGGACGAGGGATCGGTGGGAGGTCCACGGCTACCAGTTCCAGGGCCCGCCCTTGGTGGACTGGGGAGTGTGCAGCATCAGCGAGGGTGCAGGGTCCTTCGACGGAGGAATGTTCATCATCTGCAAGGCTGCAGCCATCACTTCTTTGAACACTGGGCCTCCTGTGACGCCGCCGAAGTACTCCCGCTTGGGATTGTGGGTCATGACCCCCACGACGAGTTCGGGATCGTCGGCTGGCGCGAGCCCGAAGAAGCTCGCGACATACCCGTTGTAGCCGCCTCGACCACCGTTAGCTTCCGGGTCATAACGTTGAGCCGTGCCGGTTTTGCCCCCCACTCGATAACCGGGAATGCGGGCATTGGTACTGGCTGTGCCACGGTCTGAGACGACCTGCTCCATCATCGGCAGTAAGGTCCGCACAGTTTCCTCTGACACAACTCGTTCGCCGTCGACGGTTTCCATCTGTTCGACGGAGCCATCAGGATAGATCTTAGAATCGATCAGTCGCGGCTGCATACGAACGCCGTCGTTGGCGATGGCTCCGAATGCGGCCGCGAAGTTAACCGCGTTGACTGACAGGCCTTGGCCGTATGAAACGTTGGGAAACGTGAGGTCACCCCACTCACTCACCGGCAACAAGGTTCCAGGGTTCTCCAGGGGCAAACCGAGCCCACTAGGTTTGCCGAGTCCGAACCTGTCGAGATACTCTCGCAGCTTCTCGGGCCCGATCAGTTCGGCGGCCTGGATCGTGCCCACGTTGCTGGATTGGGCCAACACACCAGCGAGCGTCATCTGATAGTGCGGGTGGTTGACGTCGTCTTTGAACTGAAACTCGCCATTTCCGTTCTTGCGGGGCAAGCGGTTGGGAACTTCGAAGACAGTTGACGCATCGGCCTTGCCCTCTTCGATGACTGCCGCCGCAGTGAGGGCCTTCTGGATGGAACCGGGCTCAAATGCCTGTTCAATCGCCAAGTTTCGGAAGTTCTCGGCCTGGCGTGACGTCATGTCGTTGGGGTCTGATGACGGGGCCTGAGCGAGAGCGAGCAGCCGTCCGGTCTTGGCTTCGAGCACCACCACAATGGCGAAGTCAGCGTCGAAGCGCTTGACGCTGCGCTCCACTGCCTGTTGAGCCACCCACTGCAGGTCTCGGTTGATAGTGAGCGTAAAGCTGGTGCCGGGAGTGGGGTTGGCCTCCGACCCTGAACCGGTGGGTATCTCGCCTCCACTCGCACTACGTTCGTAGACGCGCCACCCGTCGACTCCTGCGAGCTCTTCGTTCAGCGCGGCCTCGAGTCCCGCCGCACCTTGGCCTTCGATGTTCGTGTGCCCGAGCAGGCTGGCAGCAAGTGGACCGCCCGGGTAGCTGCGCACCGATGAGGGTTCGCTGAACACCCCTGGCAGCCTCAACCCGCGCACTTGCTCCCACACGTCCATCGTCACTCGACGAGCAATATAGGAGAACTTGATCGGCGTGCCGTCGGCGAGGGTGCGGCGGTCAAACTTGGGAACAATCTGCTCGGCTGGCACTCCCAATATCGGTGACAGCGCCTCGGCGTACGCCTGGGGGTCGTCGACCAAGTACGGATCTACTGTGATGTCGCGGCCGGGCACCGACTGTACCAACGGAACACCAGTGGAGTCGAAGATCGTTCCGCGAGCCGCCGGAATCGCCACTTTCATCATCCGGCTCGCCTTGGCTTCGCTGGCTCGAGCATCACCATTGATGACCTGAATGTCGATCAGTCGTACCCCGAACAGGGTGAAGATCACTAATACGACCACTAGTAGGCCCTTCATGCGGCCGCGGCCGTCCCGCAGGGCGAACGGGCGGTTCCAATAGTCGCGGATCCGGCGCCATAAGCGTACGACTAGTCCTGACGCAGGTGACTGCTCATCGTCGTGGACGTCACAATCGGGACGCGGCGGCGAGTGGACGCCCATCATTGTCCTCCCCGCACGAACGCGCCCCCGGAGGCTGGCACATCACTGGGCCGGACGGGAGCGGCTGGAACCGCCGGGCTAGCGCCGTCAGTTTCGCGAACGAATCCGCCCCCGGCCGATGGGCCAGGCGAGGCGCCATTCGTCTCGACAGGTGGCTTGTCCTTCTTCTTCTTTTTCTTCTTCTCTTGCGGGGGTGCTTCGGCCCGCATCGGTTCACCGAGCACCTGCGCGCCGTCTAGGTCCAAGAATACCGGGTTGCTGGCAGCCACGAGACCGCTGTCGCGGGCTACTTCTTGGAGACCCACCGGGGATTCGACTTCGGCCAATCGGGCCGCCAATACTTGTTCCTGAATCATCAGTTCGCGTTCCTCGACCCGAATTCGGTTGAGCTCGAAACTATTCTGGCCCAGGACTGTGTTGAGCAGGAGCAACGACATCAGAATCAACGACAACAGACTGAGAATCAGCAGCACGAAAGCCCCGTTACTCAGTCGGAACCGTCCACCGGAATACACCAAGCGCAACGGGCGGGTCACCAAGGTGCCCGCCACGGCTGCCGCACCAGCGGCCACCGTGGGCGCACCTACGACACTCTGGGCGTGTTGTTCGAGTAAACCTGCGTGACGAGACCCGGACTGGACAGCTTCTGCCGACGGCCGCACCAGTCGCGACCGTCGAGCCCCTTGAGAGGATTGGACAGAAATCACCGGCGCCGCCTGTTTCCGCGACGGTGAAGTCCGTCTCCCTCTAGCTGAAGTTCTGTCAGACGACCCGGAGCTTCGCGCAACTTCTCCACCACTCGCAACTTGGCCGAACGCGCGCGCGGGTTGCCAGCAATCTCGTCCATGCCGGGCACCTCCGCTCCTCGAGTCACCGGTCGCAGGAAACTGTCATCGTCAGGACGCGACACGGGTAGTCCGACAGGACTGGCATCCTTGGCACCCGCTGAGAAAATCCGCTTGACGATCCGGTCTTCCAGTGAGTGATAGGTCATCACAGCGAGGCGGCCACCCTCGCGCAACACTCCGAGCGAAGCCAAAATTGCTGGACCCAAACCATCAAGCTCACCATTAACTTCAATACGGATTGCCTGAAATGTCCGTTTAGCGGGGTGGCCTCGTCCTGACTTGGCGGCGGCCGGGATGGCTTCGTCAACCACACTGGCAAGTTCAGCCGTCGTCGTGATAGGGGAACCACTACGGCGCCGTTCGATCGCCCGGGCAACGCGATAGGCGAACTTTTCTTCCCCGAACTCCCTGAGTATCCCCGCAAGCCGCTCGCAATCGTAGGTATTGACGACGATCTCAGCTGTCAGCTCATCGGCCGGGTTCATCCGCATGTCCAACGGAGCAGGGCGTGAGTATGAGAACCCCCGCTCCACTGTGTCGATCTGCATGCTAGAAACACCAAGGTCAAACAAGAATCCGTCTGCGCGAGAAAACCCAGCCCGGTCAAGCGCGGCGGCGATAAAGCGATGTTCGGCATGGACGGCATGGAAACGAGAACCGAATCGGGCCAAGCGCTCCGACGCACGACGCAGCGCCTCCGGATCGCGATCAATGCCCACGACGGTAACCTCGTCCAGGCGCTCCAAGAACGCCTCGGCGTGGCCACCGAGCCCGAGGGTGGCATCAACCAATGTGGCATCGGGCCGATTCAGGGCAGGCTCGAGATACCCGAAACACTCCTCGAGCATGACCGGCTCGTGTGTCACATGCCTCACCTCGTGATCACTACCTGAACGGACGTACACAAATTCGCGGTGGCGTGCTGACCCATCACAACTCGCACCGCTTTCCGGTACGGCCGGTGGGGTTCGCAATTCCAAGTCCCTGCCCGCAAGACAGAGTTTTCGACGCCGAGGCGAGATCGGGGAAGTATCGCGCCTCTGCATGCCGCGGGGAGGAACTAAAGACGACGAACGATCAGAACAGTCCGGGCACCACCTCTTCCGAAAGGTCGGCAAACATGGGCTCCTGTTCGGCCAAGTAGGCCTGCCACTGGGCCGGATTCCAAATTTCAACTGTGTCGTGGTTGCCGACGACGACCGTGTCACGCTCTAGCCCGGCGTAGTCACGAAGAGGTGGAGGAATCATGAGTCTCCCCTGGCGATCCGGAATCTGATCGAAGGCAGCCGAAAAGAGCACCCGAGAATAGGCCCGGGCACGAGCATCGGAACGGGAAGCGTCCCGCATGCGGGACGCGTAGTCGGCGAAGGCCCCACTCGGCCACACCACTAGCGAACGGTCTTGGCCTTTGGTAACGACGACGCCACCGGCTAGCCCTTCCCGCAACTTAGACGGAATGACTAGCCGCCCCTTCTCATCCATGGTGGGAGTGTGTGTGCCCAAGAACATGGCCCACTCCTTCCCACGCTGGATACCAGGTTCCCTAGTAGCCTACTCCACTTCCCTCCATTCTCAACCCATTTCCCCCACTTGGCGGGTCACATGCTCCACTCTTCAGGCTTCTGGCATCTCCAGCGGTCCGCCCTTGGCTTCCGGGAAGTAGTCCTGACCGATACCCGAGTCGCGCTTAGGAACCATGACAGTACGCTTCCAGCTGACGATCTGGTCGCCGTGCTGGTTCAAACCGCGGGTGTTCATCGTGATGATCCCGGCGTAGGGTCGCTTCGACGATTCGCGCTTGTCCACACAAATCGACTCCGCATAGATCGTGTCGCCGATGTAGACCGGAAACGTCAGTTTGATGTCAGTCCAGCCGAGGTTAGCCACCGCGTTTTGACTCATGTCGATAACGGACAACCCGAGTACGAGTGCCACGGTGAGACCTGAGTTGACAATGATCTTGCCGTCTGTGATTGGGTTCGATTCAGCCAGGTGAGCGTTGAAGTGGTTCTGGTTGGTATTGCAGGTCAAGAGCGTGAACCACGTGGAGTCGGCCTCACTGATCGTGCGACCAAAGGGATGTTGATAGACGTCCCCCACTTCGAAGTCCTCAAAAAATCGTCCGAGTTCGGCCTTGTGTACCGCCATGGCTTTTCCTTCCTGGAACTGCGGTGGTGTCTGTCCACCACCGTCTCTGGAGGAAGTCTGCCAACTCGCTGCTGATGCGAAGAAGGCGGGCGGCGGCTACCGGAGGGACGTCGGTGCCATGACTGGAAACTCGCCTTTAGATGGCCGGCGCGTCGCGGTCAGTCCGCGAACTGCGCAATTCCGGTCCGGGTGTTGCGCTCACGAGTCATGTCGAACGGCGAACTCCCATGGATGCCCGGACCGTCGATCCGCAAGGTCTTGAGCCACTCGCGGGTTATCGAGTAGGTCGCATCGCTGATCGGACTGGAGTTGCTGAAGTCGTCAGGCCGTCGGGCGACGGGCCAAGGGCCTGGGAGGTAGAGAACATGCCGATCGGTGATGCTAGCGAGGTCTCGCCGAGTCTGACGAGTTGCCATGATTCCGAAGGATCGAAAAATCGCCCCCATGATCGACGCATCGGCATAGGGCATCACGGAAAGTCCGCAGTCGAGTATGACGATTGTCTTCGCGCCGGCCTCGGCCGCGACAGTGACGGGCAAGTTGGCCACGAGTCCCCCGTCGACGAGGCGATTCCCACCGCGTTCAACGAAGGGAAAGATTCCCGGTATTGAGGCGCTAGCCAGAATGGCGGTCACCAGGTCACCTTTGTGCAGGTCAACCAGGTCCCCGGAATCGAAGTCTGTCGCCACAGCCGTCAGGGGAAGTTGCAGATCCGAGAAGTGCCGTACGGGCAACATTCGTTCCACCAGGGAACGCAGTGCGGAATGGTCTGCTAGCGACGACTGCCGGGCGGCGAGCCGATAGGCCGACGTCAAGGGACTGCCGAAGATGTCTTCTCGCTTGAGTGACGCCCAGACGCTGGCGAGTCGGTCCGCGGCGGTGTCGGGATCGAGTGCAACCGCCGTGCCGTTGAGTGCGCCCACTGAGGTTCCGACGACCAAGTCGGGCGTGATATCTGTGCGGGCCAGCGCGCGCAAGTGGCCAACTTGAACTGCTCCGAAACTCGCACCGCCGGCCAGGACGAAAGCGATCGGCCGCGGGAGATCGGCAACGAGGTGGAGTCTAGAATCCGTCGCCTTCACGACGCTTCTTCCACCGCTCTTCCATCTTGTTCATGAACCCCCCGGAAGAAGCGGCGCTCGAGGTCTTCCTGCGCTTGCCCTTCACTGTCGGAACGTCGTCAGAGGAGGAGTCGTCAGAGGACCTGAATCCAGTCCCGCCCACGAGAACTCCGCCGAGCATGAAGAGGAATCCGAGAACCCCCACGACGGCCAACGAGACAATGACACCCGCGAGCAGTCCGGCGATGCCCACTAGGAACAACACAACCCCAAGGGCGATCCGCCGACCATCGAATGTCCGGCGAGTACCGCTGCGCAGAGTACTAGCCAGGTTGGGATCTTCGGCGTAGAGTGCGCGCTCCATCTGCTCTAGCAGGCGCTGTTCGTGCTCAGATAGTGGCACCAGGCACCCCCTCCCTACAGTTGGGGCGTCGCGCACGAGGCGCATTCGCCGGACGTATACAGAAAAGAATAGGGCCAAGGACTCCGAAATGGGAACCCGTGTACGAATTTAGTACGGAACGGCAGCTCCACGCGCGACCATATTCGCCAATCCGTTATTCAGATGTGAGGTATCCCTCTTTTAGTAGGGTCGAGCGCCGCAGTAGCGTGTCTGTATGACCCAAAGCCCGGATACGGCCGTGACAAGTGCGGCGGACACCCACGAAGTCCTCAACCAACCTACAGACTTTGTGGGCTACAACGCGTTCAGCGACGATCGCTGGCTGTCGGCGGCCCACACCGAGTGGGCCACCGCCGACAGCAGAGTGGCCCTTGAGGCCCTCGGACGCGAGGCGGGCTCTGCGCGGGCGAGGGCTTGGGCTGAGCAAGCCGATCGCAATTCGCCCGAGCTGCGCACCCATGACCGGTTCGGCCATCGCATCGACGAAGTGGAGTTCCATCCCGCTTGGCATGAATTGATGCGAACCGCTGTCGCAGCAGGTCTGCACGGCTCCCCCTGGGTCAGCACTGACCCGGCCGCCCACGCAGCGCGGGCAGTGGGTTTCATGACGTGGTACCAGGTGGAGGCTGGCCACGGGTGTCCAATCTCCATGACGTACGCCGTCATTCCCGCCTTGCGCACCGACCCTGCCCTAGCCGCTATGTGGGAGCCAGGCTTGACGACACACTCGTACGATTTTGGACTGCGGCCAGCTTCGGAGAAGCACGGTCTCATCGCTGGCATGGCCATGACTGAGAAACAGGGAGGGTCCGACGTTCGCTCCAATACGACTAGAGCCACTGCCCTGGCCGAAAGCCCCATGTATAGCTTGACGGGCCACAAGTGGTTTTGTTCAGCACCCATGAGTGACGTTTTCTTGGTCCTCGCTCAGGCACCGGGAGGCTTGACGTGTTTCGTCGTTCCACGCGTATTGCCCGACGGTAACCGCAACGTCTTTCGCATCCAACGACTCAAGGACAAGCTCGGCAACCGTTCCAATGCCAGCAGTGAGATCGAACTCGCTGGGACGATCGGGTGGCGCCTCGGGGACGAGGGACGAGGTGTCCGCACGATTGTCGAGATGGTCAGCGCCACCCGGCTCGACTGCGTCCTAGGGAGCGCCGCACTCATGCGCAGAGCATTATCGGAAGCTCTGTGGTACACGTCCGGCCGGAAGGCCTTCGGTCACACCCTGGTTGACGCACCCCTGATGCAGCAAGTCCTCGCCGATCTAGCACTCGAGGCAGAAGCGGCTGTCTGGCTTGGGATGAAACTCGCCCATCTGACCGATCTCGCCAACACCGATTCCTCGGCAGCCGAGTCCGCCGCCGCCCTGCGCCGCATCGCCCTGCCCATGAGCAAGTACTACGTCTGCAAGCGGGCGCCGTATGTGACCGCCGAGGCGCTCGAATGCCTCGGCGGGGCGGGCTACGTCGAGGAGTCGGGGATGCCCCGCCTGTACCGCGAAGCTCCGGTCAACTCGGTGTGGGAAGGTTCGGGCAGTATCAATGCTCTCGATCTGCTTCGGGCGGTGGGGCGATCGCGGGATTCGCTAGACGCCTACTTGACCGCTATCGCACCGGTTCAAGGCACGAGCGCGGCTGCCGACGCCATGATCGCGCACCTGTTGGGACTGCTCGGTTCAGATCCGAGCGAACTCGAACTCCACGCCCGAACACTCGCCGAAGGGATGGCTCTGCTGCTGCAGGCGGCCACCCTGATCGAGCACGCCCCGGACTTCGTCGCCGAAGGATTTCTCGCCACCCGCATCAATAGCGTCCCGGGGGCACTGCGTTCACGGACCTTCGGTGCTGGCCTCGGAGCCGTCCACACCCAACAGATTGTGGAAAGGGCTCTTGTCGACGCGTCGTGACGACTCGATGCTGTTGACCGATTTGGCTAGAGAGGCTCGGTTTCCAGGTGGGTGAGGGCGGCGAGTCGCGAGATGGCTCGCCAGTACTTCTTGCGATATCCCCCGCTCAACATGTCGGCGGAGAAGACCTCGTCCATCGGGGTCCCAGACGCGCACACACGTACTTGATTGTCGTAGAGACGGTCGACGAGCGCCACTAGTCGCAGCGCATCCGCTTGATCGGTCAGCTCAGAGACTCCATCCCAAGCGACCGCAGCGAGATCGGCCACCATCGCGCGGTACTGACTCGGATGGACAGTGCGAAGGTGGCTCAGGAGGTCCGCGAAGTCATCCGCCGCCACCGGACCGGCAATGGGCGCCGTCGCTGCCGCAGCTGGCACGGGGACCACTCGGGCAGATGTTTGCGCATCGCGATGTCGATAGTCGGGGCCTTCGATGCGCACCGTGTCGAAGTGAGCGGCCAGTCCTTGAATCTCCCGGAGGAAGTCATCAGATGCGAAGCGGCCCTCACCCAACCTGTCTGGCAAGGTGTTGGAAGTCGCCGCGAGCCGGACTCCTGCCCCCACCAGTTCGGCGAGCAAACTCGACATCAGCACCGTGTCACCGGGGTCGTCGAGTTCGAACTCGTCGATGCACACCAGATCAGCTGCGGACAGTTCCTCGACCGCTGTCTGAAATCCTATAGCGCCCACCAGGTTGGTGACTTCGGTGAAAGTGGCGAACAGACGGTACCCCGACGCGGCCGCGTAGATTGCCGCCAGAATATGTGTCTTCCCCACACCGAATCCGCCGTCGAAATAGATCCCCGGTTTCACTTGGGGCGCACCAGGCCTGCTCCGCGCCCGCCACACCTTGTGGCGATCGCGCCAACGGGTGGGAGTTGACCGCCCGACTTCGGCAGCGAAGGCACGGGCGACTTCACGTGCGCGACTCTGACTCGGGTGCGCCGGATCAGGCTGGTACGTGTCGAAGCGGCAGTCACGAAAATGTGGTGGCGGCACGAGCCCGGCCACAATTTCCGTCGACGGTACCTGCGGGTGGCGATCAACGAGCCGAACGGGTTCAGCCATCGCTCGGTCCACGACGGCTGGACTCGTGAACGAACGCCACCAGGTCCGTAATCACCTCCGGGTCGGCGGTCGGAGGGACACCATGTCCGAGGTTGAAAACATGCCCAGGAGCCGAACGACCGTCGGCGATGATCTCACGCGCCGCCGCTTCACGAACTGCCGCACTGGTAAAGAGGTACGCAGGGTCCAAGTTGCCCTGGACTGGCATGCGACCACCGAGCTCGTCGATCGCCTCGGCGAGATTGCGTCGGAAATCTATGCCCATGACATCGTTGCCAGCTGTCGCCATCGACGTCAGCAAGTGTGCTGCACCAACTGCGAAATGTATCTTCGGCACCGGCAAATCCCCGATGGCATCAAACACTGTCCGGGTATGGGGAAGGACGAACCGCTCGTAATCGGCTCGACTCAGTGCTCCCGCCCACGAGTCGAACACCTGGACCACGCTGGCCCCGTGAAGGACCTGCAAGCGCAGGAACTGTCCACAGATGCGGGCAATCCGATCGAGCAGTTCATGCCACAGGGACGGGTTGCCGAGCATGAGAGCCTTCGTCTCTAGGTGGTCTCGGCTCGGGCGACCCTCGATCAAATAAGAAGCCACTGTGAACGGCGCACCGACAAAGCCGATCAACGGGATGGGCCCGAGTTCCTCAACGAGATCATCGACAGCTCCCAGAATCGGCTCCACGTCGGATTCATCCAAGTCCCGCAGCGCCGCCAGGCCTGCCGCAGTACGAACGGGTGGGTCAAACACTGGCCCGGTTCCCGCCACAATGTCGACCTGCAGGCCGATCGCTCGCAGTGGAACCACTATGTCGGAAAAGAATATCGCGGCGTCGACTCCGTGCCGACGAACCGGCTGCAGGGTAATTTCGGTGACTGCATCGCGACTGAAGCAAGCGTCCATCATCGAAACGGTGGACCGCAACTGCCGGTACTCCGGTAAGGATCTGCCTGCCTGCCGCATCAACCACACCGGCGTATGGGTGACGCTCTGGCCGCGGGTAGCTCGCACGAGGGTCGAATCGGCCGTGACACCAGTGACGACCGGGTGATCGGAAGGAAGCACGCCTCGATCGTTTCAGACTCTGCTCTGCCCTGCCGCATCGGCATGCCCCCTCACACACACCATTGCCGCCTCCCCGCCCGTTTCCAACCGGATTGTCGTCAGCCGGGCTAGGGTGTGCCTATGGAAAACGCGTCACCAGCAGCCGACGCGTTCACAGCGTTCACCGATCCCTTGCGCGATCTGCCGCACCGTCGAGAAGTGGCAGTGGCCGTTGCTCCTGCCCCGAGCCGCCTCGCCCCGCTCGCCTACGCCCTCAACTGCGAAGTGACCGTCGACGACGAACTAGTCGGAGGTGGGCGGCTCGTGATACTGCACAGCCCGGGTGGACAGGAATCCTGGGACGGCGATACGCGAGTGGTTGCCCACGCTTTTGCGCTGGTAGAAAAGGATGTGGCCGACGATCCGGTCCTCAACGGTGTCGGCTGGTCGTGGCTCGAAGAAGCCATCGCGAGCCGCCAACTTGAGGTTCGCGCGCTCGGCGGGACGACGACCAAGGAGTACTCCACATCATTCGGGTCCATGAGCGCTCGCCCCGACGAAGGCAAACTGCAAGTTCGCGCATCGTGGACGGCCGAACTGCCGACGATTCGACAGCATGCTCTCGCTTGGACCGACCTCATCGAAACGGCATGTGGGTTGCCCCCACTGATTGATGGAGTTCACTCGCTGCCGGTCCAGCCCTAGTCTCGCCCGCTATTCCACGAAGCTGCAACACCCTATTTCTGCTGTTAGCCTCGTCACTACCCGTATCGACGTCACTCCGAATGGCATTCGCTTGGCCGCTGTGGTGCCATTGATTCACACGTCGTCGGAGAGTCGTCGTTGGGAGGTGAGCGTGGCTGTCGTGACCGATCCCGCCCGGGCAGGAATGCTTCCTCTGCGCGGCCGTTTCAGCGTTCTCCTCATGTGCGCCGACCCTATTCGTCGGGCAGCCATCGTTGGACGACTGCGCCAGTTCGGGGCCCAAGGGATCAAGGAATGCGCCAACGCGACGGAGGCGCTCACAGCTGCCCGCCACGAGAGTAGCCGCGATATGTGCATCGTCGACGCAGTCGACGCTGACGGCCCTGTCCTGCCGGTGATCGCCGAGTTGCGGACTCTGCGATGGAGACGCGTCCTGATTGTCACCCCGCGCGATGACGCGCACGCGATTCGATCCGCGATTGCGGCGGGCGTGCGCGGATTCATCGTGTCAGGACACTCGGGGTCTCCCCGCGGAATACGCGGCGTCGTTCCCGTACCGCGAGGTCGCCGATCCTCCACTCCCGACGAGCTCTCGAGCCGCGAGCTAGAGGTCCTGCAGTCAGTCGCCGAGGGGCGCTCCAACAAGACCATCGGCGAGGAGCTCGGGCTGTCAGCCCTGACGGTGAAGAGTCACCTCGCCCGCATCGCCCGCAAGCTCGGCACTGGCGACAGGGCCGAGATGGTGGCACTGGCTATGCGGTCCGGGCTGATTCGGTAGGTGGCAGGCTCGGATAGGTTGTCCGGTGTGACCGAAGCACCAGCCGACACCGAGACCAGCGCCGCGCTGCCTCTGCTCGATCTGACCGACGGACTCCCCCCAGTGCTCGGTGAACCCGACGAGATCAACGCGTTGTGTCGGCGGTTGGAATCTTCCCCCGCTCACCGCTTAGCTATCGACACCGAACGCGCGAGCGGCCACCGCTACGGAGGTCAGGCCTATCTCTTGCAGGTGAAGACGGACTCACTCGGCACCACTTTGATCGACCCGACGGGAGTCCTCGGCGATCCGGCCGTCGCTGCCCTGGCGGAGGTGTTTCACCGTGCCGAATGGGTGCTCCATTCCGCATCCCAAGACCTCCCGTGTCTGGCCGACCTCGGGCTGCGCCCGGGAGGCTTGTTCGACACCGAGATCGCTGCCCGACTACTGGGAAAACCGCGGGTGGGACTCGCATCTTTGATGGAGACCGAGTTTGGGGTGCGCCTCGAGAAGCGATATTCGGCAGTGGACTGGTCGACTCGACCGTTGCCCCGAGAATGGCTGGTCTACGCGGCGCTCGACGTGGAGCGACTCCTGCCACTCGCCGACCGGTTGACTGAGCAGCTCCATGAAACACAACGGTGGGAGTGGGCTCGTCAGGAATTCGACTACGTTCGACTGAGCCCACCGAGGATGGTTCCGGCGGACCCGTGGCGAAAAGCAGCGGGTATTCATCGACTCAAGACCCGCGAGCAACTTTACGAACTGCAAGTGATGTGGGAGACCCGGGATCAGATCGCCCGGGACGACGACATCGCCCCTCGCCGGCTAGTACCCGACGCGCTCTTGGTTTCGCTCATCTTGGCTCAACCGACCCGGTCGTCGCAGATGTATCAACTCCTGTCTGACGCCCGACCTCGCCACCGTAAGGCGGCCCGCCGGGTCTGGGACGAGTCCGCTGCCAGGCGGCGCACTCCCCCTGGTGAATATCCGCCCCTGTCAGTGCCCAACGACGGGCCCCCGCCGGTCAAGTTCTGGTCGGAGAAGAATCCCGCAGCGGCCGCAGCACTTGGCCAGGCGCGCACTGCCATCTCCGAACGAGCCGAAACCCTGGGAATCACTCACGACACCCTGATGACCCCCGACTCGGTGCGCCGATTCTGCTGGGAGCATCCTGGCGAGCGTTCCCCGGCTCGGATCGCGGAGATCTTCCAGGAACTCGGTGCTCGCCCCTGGCAGGTCGCTGAGGTCGCGGACCTCCTAGCAGCCATGGAGTGAACTGACCGGGCGGTTCGTCGCCCGTTAGTTACCAGCGGGTAACATCGGTCACGAGGCACACGCCTCCTGGCGGCCGACACTCATCGCGGGTCGAGGCCCCACGCCGTAGGCGCACCCTGAGTACGCAGCGAAGGAGATCCCATGACTCTCACCGGTAGGAACGTCGTCCTCGTTGACGGCGTACGCACCCCATTCGGCAAGGCGGGCCCCAAGGGCGTGTTTGCCGAGACCCGCGCTGACGACCTGGTCGTGAAAGTGATCCGCGAATTGCTGCGCCGCAATCCCAACCTTCCCAAGGATCGAATCGAAGAGGTGGCGATCGCTGCGACCACCCAGATCGGCGACCAAGGCCTGACCCTGGGCCGGACGGCAGCCATTCTGGCTGGGCTCCCCCACACCACCCCAGGATTCTCCGTGGACCGGATGTGTGCGGGGGCAATGACGGCAGCCACGCTGGTCTCGGCCAATATTGCTGTCGGCGCGTACGACATTGCGGTCGCTGGTGGCGTCGAACACATGGGGCGGCATCCGATGGGTGAAGGTGTGGATCCCAACCCTCGATTCATCGCCGAGAAATTGGTCGATCCTGAAGCCCTGCTGATGGGCAAGACGGCTGAGAACCTGCACGACCGCTATCCGCAACTCACCAAGGAGCGGGCGGATGCTTTCGCTCTGGCGTCACAGCACAAGACGGCCAAGGCCTACGCTGAGGGGAAGATCCAAGCGGACTTGGTCCCCATCGCGGTGCGCACGGCCGAGAAGGGCTGGGGCTTGGCAACTGCCGACGAAGGCCCGCGCCCCGAGACCACGCTGGAGGGCCTGGCTAGCCTGAAGACACCGTTCCGCCCGCACGGACGCGTGACGGCAGGCAACTCGTCGGGACTCAATGACGGCGCTACCGGTGCAATCTTCGCCGCCGAGGACACCGCCGACGAGCTCGGCCTGTCGAAGAAGTTGCGGCTCGTCTCGTGGGCGTTCGCTGGCGTCGACCCGGAGGTTATGGGAATCGGGCCGATCCCCGCCACCGAGAAAGCCCTCTCCAAAGCTGGGCTCACTATTGACGACATCGGGCTGTTTGAACTCAACGAAGCCTTTGCAGTGCAGGTGCTGGCACTTCTGGATCACTACGGCATCGCCGATGACGACCCGCGTGTCAATCCCATGGGTGGGGCCATCGCTGTCGGCCACCCGCTGGCATCGTCTGGAGTCCGGCTGTTGCACTACTTGGCGAAATCGTTTGAAGACCATCCAGAGGTTCGCTACGGCCTGGCCAGCATGTGCGTGGGGCTCGGCCAAGGCGCCACCACCATCTGGGAAAACCCCCACTACACCCCTTCGAAGTGAGGCAGACGACATGACAACAGCAACCCAAGTTCCTGACGAGGTCGTCACCGCAGCGATCGTGCGCTACGCCGAGCTCCCAGATGGTGCCGGAACTGCAGCGATCATCACCCTGGACAACGGTCACGATCACACCAAGCCGAATACATTCGGCCCCGGTGGACTCGCCGCGATCGACGCCGCCCTCGATGAAGTAGCGGCCCGCCCCGATCTGTCTGCAGTGTGTCTCACCGGCAAGCCCTTCATCTTCGCCGTCGGCGCCGACTTGACTGCGGTGCCAGAGGCTCGCGATCGAACCGACGCCCTCAAGCTCGGCCAGTACGGTCACGCCGTGTTCCGGCGGTTCCATGAACTCCAGGTGCCCACATTTGCTTTCATCAACGGCGCTGCCATGGGCGGAGGGCTCGAAATTGCCCTGCACTGCACGTACCGCACGGTCAACTCGAGTGCGGCCGCACTGGCGTTGCCCGAGTGTTTCCTCGGACTCGTCCCGGGTTGGGGAGGGACGTTCCTACTCCCGAACCTGATCGGTCCGCAGAAGGCGATTTCGGTCATCGTCGAGAACGCCCTGAACCAGAACAAGATGCTCAAGCCACCCGCAGTTCTTGAACTCGGCATCGCTGACGCGATGTTCGATGGTGCTGACTACCTCGAGGAGTCCCTGCGCTGGGCGGCCGGCGTCTTGAACGGCCGCGTCGCCGTGGAGCGAGAGTCCATCGACCGTGGCCGGGCTTGGGATGAGGCAGTCGAGTCCGGCCGTCGTTTCGTCGCCGCAAAACTCAACAACGCCGCCCCGGCCCCATTGCGGGCCTTAGACCTCATCGCCATGGCCAAGGACCAGTCAGAGGATGCCTGTTATGCGGCGGAAGATGAGGCGCTAGCCGATCTGGTGATGAGCGACGAGTTGCGGGCTGGCTTGTACTCGTTCAACCTCGTCCAGAAGCGCGCGAAGCGTCCGGTCGGAGTTCCCGACAAATCGTTGGCGAGGCCGGTCAACAAGGTCGGAATTGTCGGGGCTGGGTTGATGGCCAGCCAGTTGGCGTTGCTGTTCTCGCGGCGCTTGGAAGTTCCCGTAGTGATGACCGATCTCGACGAAGACCGAGTCAACAAGGGCCTCGCCTACGCCCACGGAGAGATCGACAAGCTCGCCTCCAAAGGCCGCCTCAATGCCGACAAAGCCAACCGGTTGAAAGCACTCATCACCGGCAGCGTCAGCAAGGATGCCTTCAGCGATGCCGACTTCGTGATCGAGGCAGTCTTCGAAGATCTCGCGGTCAAGAAGAAGGTGTTCGCTGAGGTTGAGGCTGTAGTTAGCCCCGAATGCATCCTCGCCACCAACACCAGTTCACTATCGGTCACGGCGATGGCCGCCGATCTGGCGCACCCTGAGCGGGTGGTGGGTTTCCACTTCTTCAACCCGGTGGCGGTCATGCCGCTGCTTGAGATCGCCCGCGCTGAACGCACTGACGACGCGGCGTTGGCAACAGCCTTCACCGTCGGCAAGAAGCTCAAGAAGTCGTGCGTCCTGGTATCGGATGCTCCGGCATTCGTGGTCAACCGTCTCCTGACTCGTTTCATGGGCGAGATCACCAAGGCCGTCGACGAGGGAACCCCCTTCGAGGTCGCCGATGGTGCCCTCGACTCACTGGGCCTGCCGATGAGTCCGTTTGTTCTGCTCGGTCTCGTCGGCCCGGCGGTCGCCTTCCACGTGTCTGAGACTATGCACGAAGCGTTCCCCGACCGCTTCTACGTTTCTCATAACCTGCGGCGGATCGTCGACGCTGGCAAGACGTCGATCTGGTCGTGGGACTCGGGCAGTCAACAGGTGGACTCGGAAGTGGCCGCTCTGTTCGAGCAGGGCGACTCGGCGTCAACCCAGGCGGAGGTCGCCCAGCGGGCCCTCGACGCACTGGCTCAGGAGATCCAGTTGATGCTCGATGAGGGTGTCGTGGCCGAGGCCGAAGACATCGACCTGTGCATGATCATGGGCGCTGGCTGGCCGTTCCATCTTGGCGGCATCACGCCCTACCTGGACCGCACCGGAACCTCTGAGCGAGTTACCGGCTCACGGTTCTTGGCCCCCGGCGTGGCGTCAGTTGCCTCTTAGCGGCTAGTTCCACCAACGTACGGGCCAGGTCCTGACCAGTCAGACCCACCAGGGTGTGAACATCGGACCTGGTCCCGTGCGGTAGGTACTCAACCGGCGTACCCACCACATCTACGCGCCCAGCGGCACCCGCATCGGACAGTGCTGTAGCCAACCGGGTACCGAATCCACCGGTACGGATGTTGTCTTCCACCGTGACAACGTGCTCGACTGACTTCAGGAAGCTCACCAAGTCGGCTCGGATCGGATTCATCCAGCGCGGGTCGATGACCGCGCACGTCAACCCATGGGCAACGACTCGTTCCGCGGCGTCCGTGGCCGCCGCCGCCGTGGCACCGGCGGCCACAAGCACGACGTCACATTCGCCAACGGCGAGCGGTCGGACGAGCACGTCGAAGGACTCGTGCGACTCGACGGAGGGAATGTCAGCAGGCACCGTTCCGGACGGGAACCGGATCGCACTGGGGCCGTCATCGTAGGCGATCACGTCAGCGAGTAGTTCTCGGAGCCGTTGGCCGTCCCGCGGAGCCGCAACTTGCAGGTGAGGGACGATGCCGAGGATTGACAGGTCCCACACCCCGTGGTGACTCGCGCCGTCGGGGCCGGTAACTCCGGCGCGGTCCAGAACGAGCGTCACCGGCGCCTCATGAAGGCCGCAGTCGAGCAGGACTTGGTCGAAGGCGCGATTGACGAATGTGGAATAGATGGCGACGACCGGGTGGAGACCGGCGAAAGCCATACCCGCAGCTGAGGCAACGGCGTGCTGTTCGGCAATCCCCACATCGAAACATCGCTCGGGAAACGCCCGAGAAAACTCGCCCAGGCCAGTGGGGCGCAACATGGCGGCAGTGATCGCAACAACCCGCGGGTTCTTCTCCGCAAGACGGACAATTTCATCGCCAAAAACATGCGTCCAGGTGCGGCCGCCGAGAGTGACAGGCTGGCCGGTCGCGGGGTTGATGACACCCACCCCGTGGAAACGATCCGCGTCATCGTTTTCGGCCGGGGCGTAGCCGCGCCCTTTCTGGGTGATGGCGTGCACGATCACCGGCCCCGGGTAGTTGCGGGCCCGCCGGAAGATGTGTTCGAGGTCGACCAGGTTGTGGCCGTCCACGGGCCCGAGATATTTCAGCCCCAGGTCTTCGAACATGCCTTGCGGAGCGATGATGTCTTTCAAGCCCTTCTTGACCCCATGCAGGGCGTGGTAGGCCGGTTCTCCCACCAGTGGGGTTCGACCCAGGAGCCGCTTACCCCATTCGAGGAAGCGTTCGTAGCCACCGGTGGTTCGCAACGTCATGAGGTGACTAGCAATTCCGCCGATGGTGGGAGCGTAGGAACGTTCATTGTCGTTGACCACGATGATGACTTGACGGTCGCTCCCAGCGATGTTGTTGATCGCTTCCCACGCCATCCCACCGGTCAGTGCACCGTCGCCGATCACGGCAACTACATGACGGCCGATGCTCGGACCATCTGACAGTTCACCCGACAAGCCCCACGCTTTGGCTATGCCATCAGCCCAGGACAAGGACGTCGACGCATGGGAATTTTCAACGATGTCGTGAACGCTCTCAGTTCGACTCGGGTATCCCGACAGCCCCCCGGTCTGTCGCAGGGTGGAGAAATCGGCGGCCCGACCGGTCAAGAGTTTATGGACGTAGGCCTGATGTCCGGTGTCCCACACGATCGCGTCGCGGGGACTGTCGAACACTCGGTGCAGTGCCACCGTCAATTCGACGACACCGAGGTTGGGTCCCAAGTGTCCACCGCGGGCCGATACGTTCTCGACGAGGTGTGCCCGGATCTCCGCGACGAGTTGTTCGAGTTCTGTTTCGGAGAGATGATCCAGATCGCGGGGCTGCTGAACCTGAGCGAGTAAGCCCACCGATGCCTCCACTAGTTGTGCCTCCGACGAGACGCGTGCGCTATTGCTCGAGCAACGACCGCAGAACGTAGTGCAAGATGCCTCCGTTGCGGTAGTAGTCCGCCTCGCCTGGCGTATCGATGCGCACGGTCGCCGGGAAGCGGATCTCTCCAGACGCACTCGTCGCCCGAACTTGTACTGTCCGGGGAGTTGTTCCCTGATTCAGGGCAACGATACCTTCGATGTCGAACGTTTCCACCCCAGTCAGTCCCAGGGACTGTGCGGATTGGCCAGCCGGAAATTCGAGCGGGAGCACACCCATGCCGATCAAGTTGGAACGGTGGATGCGTTCGAACGACTCGGCTATGACTGCCCGCACTCCCAGCAGGGCCGTACCCTTGGCGGCCCAGTCCCGAGACGATCCCGAGCCGTACTCCTTGCCGGCCAGCACCACCAAAGGAATGTTCTGCTCGGCATAACTCGTGGCCGCGTCGTAGATCGGCACCGCCGCGCGGGAGTCTTCGGTGAAGTCGACGGTGAATCCTCCCTCGACTCCCGGAACAAGCTGATTGCGTAGGCGAATGTTGGCAAACGTGCCCCGAATCATGACCTCGTGGTTGCCGCGTCGAGATCCGTAAGAGTTGAAATCGCGGCGGGCGATGCCGTGGCCAGCCAGGTACCGACCAGCCGGACTGTCGAGCTTGATCGCCCCAGCTGGGGAAATGTGGTCTGTTGTCACAGAGTCACCGAGTAGCGCCAGGACTCGGGCCCCGCTGATGTCAGTGACGGGCTCGGGTGTCCGCGCCATCCCTTCGAAATATGGTGGCTTGCGGACGTAGGTGGAAGCCTCATCCCAATCGAATACAGCCCCCGCCGGAGTGGCCAGTTGTTGCCAGCGTTCGTCGCCGGCGAAGACGTCCTGGTAGCGCCGGGTAAACATGTCCGCATCGATCGCAGATTCGATAGTCGCCTGGATTTCCGCGGCGGTCGGCCAGATGTCCTTCAGGTACACCGGTGCACCAGTGTCGTCGGTGCCGAGGGGCTGGTGGTACAGGTCGATGTCCATCGTTCCAGCGAGAGCATAGGCAACAACCAGCGGCGGGCTGGCCAGGTAGTTCATTTTCACGTCCGGGTTGATGCGACCTTCGAAGTTGCGGTTGCCGCTGAGGACGCTGACCACTGCCAGGTCGGCATCGTTGACCGCCGCGGAAACCTCTGCAGGAAGTGGGCCGGAGTTCCCGATGCAGGTGGTGCACCCGTACCCGACGATGTCGAAGCCGAGTTTCTCCAAGTACGGCATCAGCCCGGACTTCTCGTAGTAGTCGGTGACGACTTGGGATCCAGGTGCCAACGTTGTCTTGACCCACGGTTTACTGCGCAATCCCCGGTCAACCGCCTTCTTCGCTAGCAAGGCCGCACCGAGCATGACCGACGGGTTCGAAGTGTTGGTGCAGGAAGTGATCGCAGCGATCACAACGGCGCCGTGATCGATGGTGACTGTTTCTCCGGAGGCCAGCACCACATCGGTCGGGGCTGAAGCACGTCCGGCCGAACCGTTGTCTCCGGCCGGTGCGATGGGATCAGACGCCGGGAACGACTCGTCGTTGGCTTCGTCGAGTTCGTTGCCGTGTGGCGCGAACTCGACGAGAGACCGCCGGAAAATCTGCCGTGAGCGAGCCAGCGGCACTCGGTCCTGGGGTCGGCGAGGACCGGCCAGGCTCGGCTCGACTTCGGACAAGTCGAGTTGAAGATGCTCAGAGTAGTGGGCTGTCTTGCTGGGATCGTGCCACAAGCCTTGTTCTTTCGAGTAGGCCTCCACCAGGGCGAGCTCCTCGGGTGAACGGCCGGTTAGTTCGAGGTAGCGCAGGGTCTCGTCATCGATGGGGAAGATAGCTGCGGTGGACCCGTATTCGGGGCTCATGTTGCCGATCGTGGCGCGGTTTGCCAACGGCACGCGGGCTACGCCGTCACCGTGGAACTCGACAAACTTGCCCACCACGCCGTGCATCCTCAGCATCTCCGTGATGGTCAGGACTAGGTCGGTGGCGGTAACGCCTTCAGGCATCTCACCGGTGAGTTCGAACCCGACCACGCGGGGAATCAACATCGACACCGGTTGACCGAGCATCGCGGCCTCAGCTTCGATGCCGCCGACTCCCCAACCGAGCACCCCGAGTCCGTTCACCATCGTCGTGTGTGAGTCAGTGCCGACGCACGTATCCGGGTAGGCCTGGCCAGCCCGAGTCATGACGACCCGGGCGAGGCGCTCGATGTTGACCTGGTGAACGATTCCGGTCCCCGGTGGCACGACCCTGAATTCGCTGAACGCGTCTTGTCCCCAGCGCAGGAACGCGTAGCGCTCTTCGTTGCGCTGGTATTCGAGTTCCACGTTGCGTTCAAGCGCCTCCGGGGTGCCGAAGAAGTCGGCGATCACCGAGTGGTCGATGACGAGTTCAGCGGGTGCGAGAGGATTGATGCGCTGCGGGTCTCCGCCTAGTTCAGCCACTGCTTCGCGCATAGTGGCCAGGTCCACCACACATGGCACCCCAGTAAAGTCCTGCATCACGACCCGGGCGGGCGTGAACTGAATTTCCTGGGTCGGTTCGGCCGCCGCATCCCAGGACGCCAGAGACTCAATGGCCGCCGCCGTCACGTTGGCCCCGTCTTCGGTGCGCAACAGGTTTTCCAAAAGGACCTTGTGGGTGAACGGCAACTGCTCGGCTCCAGCAACCGCGTCGAGACGGAAAATTTCGTAGCTGTTGCCGGAAGTGGCCAGTTGGGCTCGCGCTCCGAAGCTGTTCTCGCTCACCATGTCCGTACGGCCTCCTCATCGTCATCACCGGCGGCACCGCCGCCCTTGCTGCGCGACGACGGAAGACCCGTACCCTAGAGCCTACCGACTCGCCGAATCGGGCGCGCTAGTCGGTTTGCTCGTTGGGAGCGGTTCCGGGCGACTCGGCCTGCTTCTTCGCGGCCCGAAAGTGGGGTCGAATGATGAGGTAGCTCCACCATCCCGCCAACAGAGTGAGTGGCCAGCCCATGACGACTTTCATGAATCCGAGCGGGCCGACGGCCGCGGCCAAGTACAGCGGCACTTGAACCACGAGCCTGAGCACATAGGCCCCGACCCACACCCAAGTGGTGGCTGTGTAGGCCCGCCGCAACTCCGGGTTGTGCCTCCAGCGACTGAAGTCGCCCACGATTGCGCCCATGAAGATTCCTACGATCGGCCAACGAACGGCGATCGAAATGGTAAAGACGAGCGCCCAGGCAGCGTTGATGAGGATCCCGGGCAGAAAGAAGTCTTCCGCGCGACCTGTCCGAGTGGCGATAAAAGCAGCAATGGCAACCCCAACGAACCCGCCGATGACTTGCTGCAGCGACGACTTCCGAATGATGCGCCACACAGCGATCACCACCGCCACCACCACGGCGGCCCACACCGCTGGCATGAGGTCGTTGCCGTTGACGAGGTACACCACCACGAAGACGACCGATGGAAGAGCCGAGTCGACGACTCCGCGCCAGCCGCCAATCGCGTTGGTCAGCATCGCTCGTTCGGCAGCTAGGTCGTCGTCCACATCGTCAGAAACACCGGGCTCGCTCTGTTCGTCAGCCACGCAGTCTTCCTCCGATACGAACGCGGCCCGCCGGATAGGCCATCCGGGGCGCCAACGTGGTAGGCACAACGTTATGCAAGCACTCTGGCCTCAGGCTGCCCACACACTGTCTGATCAGGACCTCGGCTCAGTGTACGAGTGGCCGGCTCGCTCGGTAGCAGCCAGGACGGTTCGTCCGTGGTGGCGAGTCAACTTCGCAGCCTCCATCGACGGCTCACCTGTGGCCGCCGATGGGGTCTCGGCTGGGGTGTCGGGAAGCGCTGACAAGCGGGTGTTTCGCATTCTTCGCGCCACCTGCGACGTAGTTGTGGCCGGAGCGGGAACTGCCCGGGCCGAGAACTACGCGCTGCCGCGGGTAGCGCCGGAACTTGTCGGCCTGCGTCAGATGGCCGGACGATCGGGCTCCCCCCACCTATGCGTCGTCACCCGCTCCGGTGATCTTGGTGCCGCTGCCCACGAATGGGAACAGCAGCCAACTGTGTACGTCGTCACTACCAAGGACGGATCTGCCCGGGTCCGCCGCGACCATGGCGACCGCTGTGAAGTCATCGTGGCCGAGAACGCCGACGATGACGGTGACCCGAGCGTGGACTTGGCTCGAGCGAGCATCGCACTCGCCCAGTTTGGCTTCACCCGCATCTTGTGTGAGGGTGGCCCCCGCCTGTTTTCTAGCCTGCTCCGGGCAGATCTGGTCGACGATGTGTGCCTGACGGTATCGCCACTGTTCGTCGGCGAGGTCGGAGGGGATGTCGACGCGACGGCCCCGCCCGGACGAATCACAGCAGGGGTAGCGTTCCCAACTCCGGTGTCCGCTCAACTCGCCCACGTCCTGCTCGCCGATGACTCACTTCTCACCCGCTGGACTGTCGCGCACCCCGACTAGCTTCCCTCATACTCAGTTCCTCAGCGCTCACCCTGCCACGTGGTCAGCCGTTGGCGCTCGGCGTCTCCCGAGCGCGACTCGGCGGCACGCGGGGCGGCTCGCCCGGCATCTTGGGATAGTCCGGCGGGTAGGGCATTTCAGCGCATTCGAGGGCCTGTTCGGACTCGGTGTACAGGTCCACGAGCGCAGACATGGCACGGTTCTCGGGCGTCAAGTCTTCCGGCCGCGTCCACAAGTCGCCCTGCTCGGCCAGGCGATCAGGAACAGTTCGCACCGTCAACTCCTGCGGGCGACACGTGGGCAGTTCATCCCACTCCAACGGACACGACACGGTCGCAGTGGGTGTTGCTCGCACGCAATAGGCACCGGCCGTTACGCGGTCGCGTGCGTTCTGGTTGTAATCGACGAAAACTCTCGGGCCCCGGCCCTCCTTCCACCAGCTCGACGTCACCAGATCCGGTCGGCGGTTCTCAAGCTCACGGGCCAATGCGATGGCCCCGTGGCGAACTTGAACGAAGCTCCACTGTGGATCGATGGGGAGAACCACGTGGATTCCCCGAGATCCGCTGGTCTTCACCAGTGGGCGTGCCCCGAAGTCCGCGAACCATGCGCGCGCCAGTTGCGCGACCGCGACACAATCGACGAAGCCGAGCCCGTCAGCGGGGTCGAGATCGACCCGCAGTTCATCGGGGACGTGGGGGTGGGCCGACCGTACTGGCCACGGGTGGAAGGTGACCGTTCCGAGGTTGACAGCCCAAGCGATATCGGCCAGCGACTCGGGGCATAGTTGCACTCCGGTCCGTCCAGAAGGGAACGTCACCGTGCACTGCCCCACCCATTCGGGTCGCCCCGGTGGCAGATGCTTTTGGTAGAAATGGGTCGAACCTGAACCGGCATCGACGAGTCCGCGCGGCCACCGCTCCAAGGTGGTGGGTCGCCTGCCCAGTGCGCCCATCAGTGCGCTCCCCACCGTCAAGTAATACTCGAACAACTCTGCCTTGGTGATGCCGACAGCAGGGAACACAACCCGCTCAGCGTGAGACAGCAGCACCTCGTGGCCAGCAATCTCCTTCCGAACGCTGGCGGTCACAAGGCTCCGGTGTCGCTGCGTGGTTGATTGCCGGAGTCATCACTTTCATCTAGTCGGAGGCTGATCGAGTTGATGCACCACCGCTGATCTGTCGGGGTGTCGAATCCTTCGCCATCAAAAACGTGCCCCAAATGGCTGCCGCAACCGGAACACAACACTTCCGTACGGACCCGACCTAGACTGGGGTCGGATCGCAAGATGACAGCGTCGCCTGCGAGGGGAGTGAAGAAGCTCGGCCAACCGCAGCCGGAATGAAACTTTGCCGCGGAAGAAAACAGTTCGGCCCCACAGGCGCGGCAGCAGTAGGTGCCGATCGCTTCTGTGTCGGTGTATTCACCTGTGAATGGTGCCTCCGTGCCAGCTTGCCGCAGGACCCGATACTCCTGCTCCGTCAGGAGGGCTCGCCACTGCTGCTCGCTGCGTTGACGGGGAACATCGGAGGTCGACTCCCCCGCTTCATTGGAATCTGCGGGCATGCGCTCAGTCACACCATCGCTCCCAGAATGTCGACGAGTTCGCGACGGCGGCCAGTGTAGAAGGGGATCTCTTCACGTACATGCAAGCGGGCCCGCGACGCCCGCAGATGCCTCATCAAGTCGACGATTCGCGTCAGATCGTCCGCCTCGAAGGCCAAGATCCATTCGTAGTCCCCAAGAGCGAAGGCCGGAACCGTGTTGGCCCGCACATCGGGATAGTCGCGACCCATTTGGCCGTGCTCGACGAGCAACTCTCGACGTTCGGCATCGGGCAACAAGTACCACTCGTAGGAGCGGACGAAAGGGTAGACGCACACGTAGTCCCGAGCTACTTCATCGGCCAGGAAGGCCGGGATGTGACTCTTGTTGAACTCTGCTGGCCGGTGCAGCGCCATTTGCGACCACACCGGCTCACAGCAGGAGCCAGCGGAACTCGCGAGGAACTGATGGTAGAAGTCTTGAAGTTGTTCGCTCGTGCCCGCGTGAGCCCACAGCATGATGTCGGCGTCGCCCCGCAGACCTGCCACGTCGTACCAGCCCCGCACGACTAGTCCCCCGTCGGTGACCCAGTCCTCACCTTCGATCAGACCCGGCAGGCCGACGGGTTCGAGAGCACCGGGGTGCGATCGTAGTGCGGCGCGGTCGACGCGAAACACCGACCACATCGTGTAGCGGGTGACGGAGTTGAGATCCCGGGCTTTGAGCTTGGTGTCGGCCATGCGCCTATTGTCGCGCAACCGTCAAG
>CBFGTA010000015.1:0-29035 GCA_965651595.1 uncultured bacterium
CGATGCGATTCCGTTCAGTTTCGTCCTCAGCGTCATCGCCATCATCGTCGTCGCCTTGTTCTTCATCACTTCGTCGGACTCGGGGTCACTCGTCATCGACATGATCGCGGCCGGTGGCGCGACCGAAACCCCCCGCGTGACCCGCATCTTCTGGGCCATTCTCGAAGGGGTGGCTGCGGCGGTGCTGCTCGTGGCGGGTGGCTCGGCGGCCCTCGTCGCGCTCCAAACGGCCAGCATCGTCACCGCGGCCCCATTCTCGGTCGTGATGGTGCTCGCCTGTTTCGCGTTGCTGAAGGCCCTGCACTACGAAGCAGCACATTCGCCTCAGTTCGTCGCCATCACCCACGACCTCAGCGAGGCAGGCCCGCGCGAGGGCGAGAACGATGCCAGCCGGCCAGCGTCGGCGCACCTGCGAGCGGCAGTACGCGAGGCTGGTGGGGTGTCGGCGACGTTGCGCGGATTACCCGCTGCCGAGACAGACTCCGGCGGCCCTCCGTCGTCGATTTTCGCGATCCGGCAAGTGGACCCGGCGGGCATTCAGATCGACCCGGAGTCAGGCCACATCGAGCCGGTTCCGGACCGGATGCCCTAAGATCCCCTCGGTGGAGAAGTGTTCGACACACCCGAGTTCGAGCAATCCGCCCAGGGCCAACTCGAAGCGACTCGCCCCGACGCCCCGGACGCTGCGACTCCGGACCAAGCCCACCCCCACGGCCCACCAGGCGATAGAGGTTGACGAGGCGGAAAATATGGGCCAACAGACGGCGCTAGCGGGGACGAATCCTTTCGGCCCACGCTGCGGCCTTGTCTTTGACGCCCACGGCTGACTTCGCCGCGAATCCACCGTCGACGAGTAGGTGCTCTCCCCCGATCCACACGTCGCTGACTTGTTGACGGTTCGCCGTGTAGACGACCTGGGACACGGGATCGTAGATCGGGTGGTTGGCCGTCTCGTCGAGATGGATCGCCACGCAGTCGGCCGCCTTGCCTACCTCCAACGACCCGATCACGTCCCCGAGGCCCAGGGCCCGCGCACCACCGAGTGTGGCCATGAACAGGGCCTGGTGGGCCGGAACCGCCGCGGCCGAGCCCGACTGGCCCTTCGCCAAGAGTGCCGCCATTCGGGTCTCCGCGATCATGTCAAGATCATTATTGCTCGCAGCCCCGTCGGTGCCGATCGCCACGTTGATGCCGTCGTCGAGCAGGCGCGTCGTCGGTGAGAAGCCACTGGCAAGCTTCAGGTTGGACTCGGGACAGTGGGCGACGTGCAGGTTCCGCCCCACCAGCAGCCCGTGATCGTCGTCGGTGAGGTGGACCATATGCGCGGCGACCACGTGCCGATCGAGGATTCCCAGTTGGGCCAAGCGCTGCAGGGGCGGCAGTCCGTGCCGATCAACCGAATCGGCGGCCTCGTGGTGGGCTTCATTGATGTGGGTGTGAATGGGAATTTCGAGTTCTCGGGCCAGGTCACCGATCAGTTGCCAGGATTCGTCACTCACCATATACGGCGAATGCGGAGCGATAGCGGCCGTCACCCGGGGCAGCGACTCCACCCTTGAGTGCACCTTCTTGCCGTAGGCGAGGTACTCGGCACCGTTGCTGGCGTAGTGCCCGGGGGCGTCGAACACGATGAGTCCGACCACCATGCGAATCCCGGCCGTGTTCGCGGCATCGATGGCCGCATCGGGAAAGAAATACATGTCGTTGAAGCACGTCGTCCCACCCCGAATCATCTCGTGCGCTGCCACGACCGTCCCGTCGTATACAAACTGCTCGTCCACCCATCGGGCCTCGGTAGGCCAAATGTGATGGTTGAGCCATTCGGCGAGCGGAAGATCGTCGGCCATGCCACGCAAGAGCGTCATCGCAGCGTGCGTGTGAGTGTTGACCAGGCCCGGCAACAGCACCCGTCCCGGCAACGGCACTTCGCGCGCCTCCGGGTGTTCGCGCAGAACATCCTCGCGCGGCCCGACAGCCACAATCACACCGTCGCGGTAGGCCACTGACGACTCGGTCCACACAACCCCGGCCGGCTGCACGGGAACCAACCAGGTGGGGCTGAGTACGACGGTCGTCATTGTGCGACTCCTTAGCACTGGATCGGAGGAACGTTGGGCCGGACGGACGTTGAGTCAGCGGCCCATGGAACGATATCTGCGCTCGGGTTCACAGATCCGTGCGACAGGTCTGGACGGTGGTAGTGTCCACCACGGCCCGGCATGTCATTGTGCCCTGAATACTAGTCACCGACTATCGACCGTCTTTGACCGGTGCTAATAGCGGCTCCCCATCGACGAGAAAGGCGCGGCATGTCCCAGATCGAAATCACCACAGCACCAGATCCGAACCGCTACCCCGACCTCGCGCAGTTGCTGTGGGAGGGATTCGAACGCAAGTTCCGCTGGCCACTACGTAACGCCGACATCTCGCGCGCGTTCTTCACCGACACGTTTGTACCCGATTCGCTCACCGCTGCCGTCGACACCACCACCGGCGCCACCGTCGGAGTCATGGTTACCTCCGACCCCGACCACCGTGCCTCAACTAACGAACTCGCTGCGATTCGCCGGCAGTTCTTCCTCCCCGAAGCTGCAATCCGTTTGGCCATTTTGTCGCTGCTAGACCCTCCGCTGCGACCGAATGAGCTCTACGTCAACAGCTTGGTGGTGAGCGATAAGGCCCGGGGCCAGGGAGTCGGGAGCGCTCTACTGAATCACGCCGACCGGACCACCGAGCAGCGCGGATTGGCCACAGTCTCCTTGGACGTCATCGATTCGAACCCTGGTGCTCGCCGCCTCTACGAGAGGCAAGGGTTCCGAGTGACGGGAACGTACCCGCGTATCGGACGCGCCTTGTTCCGTGGGCTGTTCGGATTCGACCACTACCACCGCATGGCCAAACCGCTTGCCACCGCGGACGAACCTCCCGCGCCACGGCCCTAGCGAATCTCCGTGATCTCCGGACCCCGCTCGAAGGGGTCCAGATCGCCGTAGGTGTCTTCCTCGTCTTCGTCGTCGCCCTCGTCGGCTTCCACCGCGTCTGGCGGCAATGTGAGGGGCAAGGGCTCTCCGGGGGCCATCGGCTGCGGGTCGCGCGCAACGATGCAGCCGCGGACGATGTCTTCAAATACTTCTGATTCGGGGCCACCGGTCGTGGCTGCTCCATACATGAGGGCGCGCAGCAGCCAGCGGGAACCCTCGACACCGACGAAGCGGATCGTTTGGGTGCCTTCGTTGCCCTGCTCGTCACGGGCCGGAACCTGCGCGAGTAGCTCAAGTCCGAACGACCCGTCGCGAGATTCGGCTTGGCCGCCATCGCGAACGATCGACCCAGAAATCTCTTCCACGACGTCTTCCCACATGCCACCGGTCCGGGGTGCCGCAAATGCCTGCAACTGCACGGCACCGTACTCGAGGACGATCGTTACGCTAACCACGGTCTGAGTTTGTTCTTCGAGTTCAACGTTGACGTTCATGCCGTTGACTGCGGGAATCTGCAGGGCACCGAAATCAATCCGCATCATGCCATCATCGGGCGCATCGGCGGCGTCGAACGGGCCAGTGGCTAGTTCGTCGGCATTCGTCGACTGGCCGTCAACGTCGGCGATTTCGTCTTGGTCGAGGTCGTTTTCCTTCTTCTTCTTGAACACGCTGCCAACATACTCGCCCGCGGTAGGTTGTCTCTCAGTGACCGGTGGACCCGAACCCTCCGTGAGAACGTTCCGATTCTGGCAGGCGCTCCACGGGCACGAAGCGGGCCTGCTCGACGGCCTGAATCACCAACTGCGCGATTCGATCACCGACTTCGACTTCGTAGGTTTCGTCCCGGTCGTGGTTGACCAGCAGCACTGACACTTCACCCCGATAGCACGCATCGATCGTGCCGGGAGCATTCACCATCCCGATTCCGTGCCGCAATGCCAGTCCCGACCGCGGATGAACTAAGCCCACGTAGCCCGACGGCAAAGCGATCGCGATACCAGTCGGGACCAGGACACGCTGCCCCGGCTCTATCGTGCAAGCTACCCGCGCATGCAGGTCTGCTCCGGCGTCGCCTGGATGGGCGTAAGACGGGATGGGCAGGCGCGGGTCGAGTTGTTGCACCAGCACCGGCACAGGCTGGTTCACGGGTTCACCTGCCAATACCGACTCGGGTCGTCCTGGTTAGCGCGACGGCGTTCAGCGGTTGCGACCACTTCCTCGGCTCGACCGTGGGTAGTGAAGTGCTCGATGCCCACTTGGATGAACAAAGCGCTCGCCGTCAACACAACCGGCCCTTCAGCGTCGCCCACGCGCCCTACCGCGTGCGTGTAGATCTTTCGCCGAACCTGTCCACACAACTCGGCGTCGATGTGAATCGTGGAACCGACAGCCACCGGCGCCAAGAAGTCGGTTTCTAGCTTGGCGGTCACGGCCGGTACCCGAGTCAACCAGTTCAAAGCCCCCAGCACCTCGTCGAACGCGGCCGCGAGCAGACCACCGTGCGCTAGTCCCGGCGCTCCCTGGTGCAAGGGGCTCACCTCGAACTCGCCCGATACCGTGAGTCCTTCGCCAGCGACGACGCGCATATGTAAGCCCGCCGGATGCTCGGCGCCGCAACCAAAACAGTCCGGGTAGTGGCTCGGCAGACTCTCTCCCGGGCGAGCCGCTTCGAGGTGTCGCTGAGGCGTCACGGCCTCGGCAGGCACCTTGATCAGCGACCGATCGGAGGCAGGGTTCACATCCGTAGAGTACCGAACCACCTCACCGTCTGGTGTGTTCGCGTGCGTAGGGTGGGGCCGTGGGCAATTCGACAACTCCGCACGCAAAGTCGCGGCCGCGCTACCACGAACGCCTGGTAGCACCGCTATGGACGTGGCTGGTCATTGCCGGTGCAGCTACCTCGGCTGGGATTGTCATGGTCGTGGCCTTCGGATGGTACGGATTCGTCACCGGGGCAGCGGTCGTCGTCGCGCTCGGCGTTTGGTGGGTGACTGCATCAGCTGTCACCGTCACAGTCACGGATGACGCCCTCACAGTCAACGACGCCCACCTCGACTGGCCGTACGTCGGGCTGGTTGCCACCCTCGATGAGGACGCCACGCGACTCGCTCTCAGCCGGGAAGCCGATCCGCGTGCCTTCGTGGTGGCCCGAACCCTCGCCGCCCGAAGCGCGGTGACCATCGAAGTCCTCGACGATGAAGACCCTCACCCATATTGGCTCGTCACAACCGCCCACCCCCAGGAACTCGCCAACGCGATCGTGGCAGCTCGAGACGCCTTCCGAGCCTCCTGATCACTGGTGGCCTGTGCTCACAGAACTGGCTCAACTGGTGCCGTGCACGCGCAAGATCCCGCAGCAAGACTTCGCGAGTTTGCCACTCTTGACGACGTCATCACCGCCCGCGCAATCGATCCGGTGTTCCAGCCGATCGTTGATCTGGCAACCGGGGAGGTGCTCGGCTACGAATCGCTGGCCCGGGGGCCCCATGACTCCCCGTTCACTACACCCGCTGGCCTTTTTGGTTCGGTTGCCTCGACCGAACAGTTAGCTCAACTCGACGCCCTGTGTCAGCAACGCGCTCTGAAGCTCGCCGAACACCACGGTTTCGGGGCCGGTCTGGCACTGTTCATCAACGTAGAACCAGCTGCCGTCGGCTACAACCTGGATCTGGCCCACGTGTCTCCGCCTACCGGCATCAAGGTGTTCATCGAACTTACCGAACGCGCCCTCACGGCTCATCCTGCTGCCCTGTTCGAACTGGTCCGGGCGATTCGTTCTCGCGGATGGGGCATCGCAATTGACGACGTCGGCGCTGACAAGCGCAGCCTGGCTTTGCTCCCACTGATCGAACCTGACATCATCAAGCTCGATCTGCGCCTAGTTCATGACCAACCAACCGAAGAGTCAGCGCGGATTGTGGCCGCAGTTAACGCTCACGCCGAACGTTGCCATACGCCCATCATCGCTGAGGGAATCGAGACCGAAGATCAACGGAATTTGGCGATTGCTCTCGGAGCCACCCTGGGGCAGGGATGGCATCTGGGTCGGCCCGCCGGCGCCGATACCTGGAACTTCCCGGACCAGCGGCCTCGCGAACCGCTCACAGTTCGCCCCCGCACCGAACTCGACGAGGGGCCGTTTGCCATAGTCGCCGACTCCCCGCGCCTCACCACGAGCCGCAAACCGCTGCTGCTCGCCATGACGCGCCACCTCGAATCGCAGGCCGCGTCCATCGGTGAACCGGGCGTAATCCTCGCTACCTTCCAAACCGCCGACCGGCTGCGCCCCTTCGAGCAGAACTTGTACGCGGGTATCGCCGACGAGTCGTCGTTCGTTGGTGTGATGGCTGCCCATCTGCCTGAAGTCGAGGTGCGGCAGGTGCGCCAAGCCAATCTCGAGCCCGACGATCCCGTTCGCGACGAATGGGATGTTGTCGCCCTCGGACCCCACTACGCCGTTGCACTGATCGCCCAGGACGTTGGCCTCGACGTCCCCGAGCCTCAACGCGAGTTCCGCTATGTGCTGACCCACGACCGCGACATCGTAGTGCGCGCCGCACGTAGCCTGATGGCCCGCTTCGCTCCAATCGAACGCTTCTAGCTGCGTTGCACAACCAACTAGCGTTCGAGACTTACCCGGAGAAAGTTCGTGCCCGGCAACGTGGTTAGTCCGGCGAACTGCGGTAGTGGCCGTTAGGGTAAGACGAGACCGCAGATGGCTCGTCCCGGCATTACTGCCCCGCCGTCACCGACCGCGCCGAGCCGGACTTCATCGATGTGAAAGGACACTCCGTGAATCCTTCCCTCCTCGCCCCCCTCGCTGCGTTTGGAGCGACCTGGCTCGCCCGCAAGGCGCTCACTTCGGCCTACTCCAAACGCACCGGCCACGCCCCGCCGATTGCCGAAGACGTGGAAGTTCCGATTGGGCGCGTCATCGCCTGGACTGTTGTTACTGCAGCCGTTTCAGCCACGATCGAAGTGGCGATTCTGCGGGCGTCAGCGCGCTACCAAGCCAATCGGGAAGCGACGACCGCCCAAATCGAAGACAGCTAATCCAGATCGAAGACCGCTAACCGCGTCACGCGGGAATGGACGGCGTCACGCGCACTCGGTGCAGACAGGCAGGCCGCCATCCTCGTGGTCGAGTTGGCTGCGGTGGTGGACGAGGAAGCACACCGAGCAGGTGAACTCGTCGTCCTGTTTGGGCACCACTTGTACGGCGATCGTCTCTTTCGACAAGTCCGCCCCGGGCAGCTCGAGGTTTTCTGCGAGCTCCGTCTCGTCAACGTCTACCGACGAAGCCGACTTGTCGACCCGGCGGGCGCGCAACTCTTCGATGCTGTCTTCAGCCAGGTCGTCGTCGGTCTTGCGAGGAGCGTCGTAATCGGTCGCCATAGCGGCCTCACACCATCCCTTACTGCCGTCATCTGCGGTGGTTGAAAATCCTTGAGATAATTTCCCGGCAAATATTAGCCGCTTCGCGCCCGATTAGCGACACCATTCTGGCGCATGCGGCAGGAATTCTCTGATTCGGGTCGCCGGAACCTGAACTCTTGCCCCAACGGTGCTGTGAGGGGCCGGTGAAGAGTGAGGTGCCGTGGCGGGTCCGCGGCCCGTATGGTGAGCTAGGCTCATGGCTCTCTACGCTCTTGGCGACCTTACCCCCACCATTGATCCCACTGCATTTGTGCACCCGGATGCCGTCATCATCGGTTCCGTCATAGTTGGCCCCGAAGCCAGCGTCTGGCCCACCGCTGTGTTGCGCGGAGACCACGGAACCATCCGAATCGGAGCCCAAACGTCAGTACAAGACGGCACCATCGTGCATTGCACGTCGACTCTCGACACCAACATCGGCAGGCGGTGCACGGTCGGGCACAACGTGCACTTGGAAGGTTGCACGATCGAAGACAACTGTCTGATCGGGTCGGGATCGGTGGTGTTGCACGAGGCAGTGATTCGCGAGGGCGCCCTGGTGGGGGCACAGGCCCTCGTTCCCAACGGCTTCGAAGTGCCCGCGAGAGCCATGGCTCTCGGAGTGCCGTGCAAGATCCGCGAGGACGCCGTCGACCCCCAGGCGTTGGACTATGCCGCCGACATTTATGTTCGCAACTCGCACTGGTACAACGCTGACCTGCGCCGAATCGACTAGGTGATGGGCACCGCCCGCAGTGGGTTGAGGCGGGCGAGCACTCGGTCGAGTTGATCGAAAACTTCCGGGTTACCAGCCATGACGAGTTCGCAACTCGCGGGGAGGCCGTCGATGGAACCGACCCGACCGCCAGCTTCCAGCACAATCAAGCCAGCCGCCGCCAGGTCCCAGGCGTGTAGTCCGCGCTCGAAATAGCCGTCGAGTCGCCCAGCGGCCAACCAACACAGATCGACCGCAGCCGATCCAGCGCGCCGGATGTCGCGCACCTCCGTGATCAGACCGGTGAGGATTTCGGCCTGGACTGACCGCAATTGGGCGGAGTACCCAAAGCCGGTGGCCACCAGGCTGTGGCGCAGGCGCTGCTCGGAGCTCACCTGCAAGGACTCACGGCCGCGGCCCGACTCAACCCACGATCCGTGCCCGACGGTCCCGTAGTACTCCTCGCCTAGCCCAGGCATCGAGACGACTCCCGCCACAACCTGGCTGTCGAGTTCGATTCCCACCGAGATCGCCCAAATCGGCAGGCCGTACAGGTAGTTCACGGTCCCGTCGATCGGGTCGATGATCCAGCGGACTCGACCGTGGGCCTCCTGTTGGGCACCCTCTTCCCCGTACACCGAGTCGTCGGGCCGGTCAGCGGTCAAACCGTGCACCAGCATCTGCTCGGCCCGCTGGTCCATTTCGGTGACGACATCGGTGGGAGTGCTCTTGGAAGAGAATGAGATCGCCGCAGGCCGGTCACCGACAACGCCAGCAACCCGCGCCACCACCGAACGGGCCCGATCCAACAGGCTGGCCACTAGTGCGTCGTCGGCGGGGGCGAGGCGATCGGTGCGAAACTGCACCAGCGGTTCACTCATGTGGTGTCACCGTCGCCCTCGGGTTCGAGTTCCCGACCGCAGTCTCCCCCTCAAACAGGGCCGGTCGGGGCGTTGGGCCCGCCGAGCAGCAACTGGCCGGGCACACCCCGGCGGCAGCACCGTCGGGTCCGAGTGCGGCTTGCTCACAGGGTGGCACGCCGACGGCGATCTCTCTGACCATGTCAGCCAGTACCACCGCGAACCGCTCGTCGGAGCCCACCGTGGCGGCCCGAGCGAACGCCACCCCGGCAGTGGCTGCGGCCTGTCGGGCGAGATGGTCGAGGTCCCAGAGAACCTCCATGTGGTCAGTCGCGAACCCGATCGGAACGACAACGACGCCTTCCACGCCCATACCTGCGAGGGCCTCAATGCGTTCGGACACGTCGGGTTCTAGCCACGGCACGCGCGGGGGCCCCGACCGGGACTGGAACACGAGTTCCGAACGAATGGGCACGGCCCACCGCTGGCTGAGGCGATCAGTTACGGCGTCGACCACGAACTGGTGCTGACGCACATAGGCGTGCCCACCGGCGGTCGGGTCGCCCGCTGCCGCGGCCTGGCCGACGGGCAGGGAATGCGTCGAGAACAACATCACGAACCGACCGTCCGCGACCGCAGACGGCGATATGCCCAGAGATTGAAAGGCGTGGTCGGCGTGGTCGGTGACGGCGTCGACCACGCCGGGATGATCGAACCACCGTCGCACCCGCACCAAGCTGGGCGGGGTCAATCCTCGTTCCCGCACCTGCTCAAGCGCGTCCCACAGGTTCTCTCGGTACTGCCGACACCCCGAATACGACGAGTAGCCACTCGTGATTACCACAGCGACGTTGTCGTGCCCTGCCTCTGAGAGGTCGGCCAAGGCGTCGGCTAGCCACGGCTCGGAGTTACGGTTGCCGAGCGCGACCGGCACGCGCTGACCGAGGGTGCGCTCAAGTTCGGTCTCAAGCTGCCGCGCCAGTAGCCGGTTCTGGTCGTTGATCGGCGACCGGCCCCCGAGCGCCTCGTACTGGACAGCAACTTCGGCCAGGCGTTCGTCCGGGACGCCCCGACCGGCCGTGACTCGGCGCAGGAACGGGACAATCTGATCCGAACTTTCGGGGCCGCCGAAGGAGACCAATAGCACGGCGTCGACCATTAACATGTCACCATTGTTGCGCGCCCGGATACTCGCGACGACAGGAGACAAGCTGATGCGGCGATTGACGCTCGTGGGACCTTCACACGACGGCAAGAGCGTGCTCTTTGCTGACGAGGACAATAACCAGTACGAGGTGGTTGTTGACTCCCGCCTCGTGTCGGTCGTGCGACGGTTCGAAGCCGAGTCGGCCGCCCTCGATGCCCCGCGCGCGCCGGAACGAACGGAACTGACTCCGCGAGAGATCCAAGATCGCGTGCGCCATGGCGCGACAGTCGAACAGATCGCCCACGATGCGGGCATGGACGTCGACAAGGTGGGCCGCTTTGCTGTGACGGTCCTGACCGAACGCCTGTACATGTCTGACCAGGCCCGCAAGGTGGTCGTGGATCGGGATTCGGGTGTGTCACTCGATCAGCGGGCACGTGAACACATTGAGGCCGCTGACGGGAACGTCGAATCGATGTCGTGGGATGCCTGGCGCGACCCGGACGGGTACTGGATCATCGAACTCACCGCTGAGGTTCGCGGACGCGACCATGCGGCACTGTTCAGTTTTCTGCCCGCCGCCAAGTCGTTGTCGGCCGCTGACCGAAACGGGGCCGCGCTGCTCAAGACTGAGCTTCCCGGAACTGCTCTAAAGTCACCGTCGGAAAGCGCGCCCGCCAGCGAGCCGACCGATCCCGCCCCAGCAGCCTCACCGACTACCCACACCGAGGAGAGCCCCCGCCCAGCCGCGGAGTCAGAACCCGAGCCTGAACCTGAACCCGAGCCAGAACCCGAGCGTGGGCCTGAACCCGAGTCTGAACCCGAGCCCCAACGTGAGTCCGAGCGTGAGTCTGAACAGCCGCCTTCGCGCACGGGATCTGGGGAGCCGCCTGAAGCCAAGACGACTCCCCTCTGGGAGGAACTCCTTTTCGGAGACGAAGCTTCAGGCGACAAGGGTTAGCGCCGCCAGTGGCACCTCACTTCGGTTCCGGGCCAGAAGCGGCAGCAGCGAGAGTATGCGCCATCAGACGGGAGCAGTGTCGGTTGTCAGAGCGAGCACTTCGGGCCCGTAGGTTGCCAACTTCTTGACGCCAACCCCGCTGACTTCGCTCAGCTGTTCAGTAGTCGTCGGCCGCAGGGTGGCGATTTCTCGCAGCGTGGCATCGGGGAAAATGACGTAGGCGGGAACGTTGTCCCCGGTGGCCCGAGTCCGTCGCCAGTCGCGCAACCTTTCGAACAACTCGACGGCCTCGTCGGTGGGGTTCTCCCAACCCAAGCGGGACGCCCCCGAGCCGCGGCCCACGCCCGCGCCCGCGGAACGGGGCGAGCCGCTTCTGCCCCGCGGGCGGGGGGCAGACGGCACTCGGAGGGCCACAGCTGTCTCGCCCCTCAGGATCGGCCCGATCAGGTCGGTGGTGGCGAGGGCACCATGAGTGTCGACCGCCAGCGCACCGTCGGCGAGCAGTTGGCGCACGACGGCTTGCCACGACTGGGCCGAAAGTTCCGCACCTATGCCCCACGTTGACAACTCGTCGTGGTGGTTTTCTTTCACACGGTCCGTGGGGTTGCCGAGCAAGATGTCGATCGACTGAGCCGCACCAAACTGTTGGTTGCGTTCCCTCTTGAGGCGCATCACCGTCGACAGCAGTTTTTGGGCGGCGATTGTCCCGTCCCAGGAAGCGGGCGGGTCCAAGCAGGTGTCGCAGTTGCCGCAAGGGTCGGACGCTTCACCAAAATAGGCGAGCAAGTTGACTCGGCGGCACGCCACCGTCTCACACAAAGCAAGCATCGCGTTCATCTGCCGAGTGAGACGGCGCCGATAGTCCTCACCGCCTTCGGACCTCGCAATCATCTTTCGATGCTGCACCACGTCTGCCAGCCCGTAGGCCATCCACGCAGTGGACGGCAGGCCGTCACGTCCGGCTCTGCCAGTCTCCTGGTAGTAGCCCTCGACAGACTTCGGCAGGTCAAGGTGGGCCACGAACCGAACGTCGGGCTTGTCGATCCCCATTCCGAAAGCGATCGTCGCCACCACGACCACCCCGTCCTCGCGCAGGAATCGATCCTGGGTGTGCCGACGCACATCGGCTGACAAGCCAGCGTGATAGGCGACGGCGTCGATTCCGCGATCGGTCAGGTAATTCGCGACCTGTTCGGTGCTCTTGCGCGAGAGGACGTAGACAATGCCCGAGTCCCCACGGTGCTCGCGGTCGATGAATTCGAGGAGTTGCTGACGCGGCGAAAGTTTCTCGTCAATGCGGTACCGAATATTCGGGCGGTCGAAACTCGACACGAACATGCGGGCCTGGCCGAGGCCGAGTTTGCTGACGATTTCGCGGCGAGTCTCGGCCGTTGCCGTCGCCGTCAGCGCGATGCGGGGAACGTCAGGCCAATGGCAGATGAGGTCGGCGATCTGCAGGTAGTCGGGTCGAAAGTCGTGGCCCCATTGGGACACGCAGTGGGCCTCGTCGATGGCGAAAAGGCTGATCGGCGACGAGGCGAGCAGGGCCCGGGTCGGAGAGTGGGCCAAACGCTCGGGGGCCACGTACAGAAGGTCGAGATCACCGCGACGATAGTCGCAGGCAACGAGTTGCTGAACGTGTGGCTCTTGAGAGGAGTTGAGGTAGGCGGCGCGCACTCCGAGCAACCGCAGCGCCTCGACCTGGTCATGCATCAGAGCGATCAGGGGAGAAACAACGACGGCGGTGCCGGGCCGCACGAGTGCGGGAACCTGGTAACACAGCGACTTGCCCGCACCTGTCGGCATCAAGACGACCGCGTCACCACCGTGGGTGACGTGGCCGATGATGTCGCCCTGCTGGCCGCGAAACTCGCTGTAACCGAATACCTCGGCGAGGACCTTTGCCGGGCTCGCAGGCCGATTGGCCACCATTTACGAGTGCTGGCCAGTCACCCGCGAAAGCTCGGCAGCAAACTGCAATAACCGCTGCACCGCCACCGGACCATCGGCGGCTTCCGAGCACCGGATCGACAGGTCGTCGTCAACGCTACTGCCGGTGAACCCGTGGTCGGCGTCGCACTGCGGATCAGGGCACGTGGCGGGCTCGATGTCGAGCCGGCGCACCGCGCCCCACGACACGTTGAGCATCACTTCGGTGGGGGCTTGCCCGGGCCGATAGTTGGCGGGATCGGCCACCACACGGGTAATGACGACTGAGCGAATCCGCTCGAGGCGAACCGCTTCGGTAGCAGCGCTAGCCGTGGTGGGGCCGGGAGTGTCCGGTGCGGCCGAATGTTCGTCCACGTGGCCCATCAGCAACCGCGACGGGGTCAGCGCCAACACGGTGACGTGGCGACGAAGCTCGTCACGGTCGAACGTGGCCTCGTGGTGCAAAGCAAAGCAAGTGACTTCTTCTCCAGCGATGGCGGCGGTCATGCAGTCCCCCACCAGCACCGGGTAGTACCCCGTGCGCTCGATCGCGACTCGCATCTCGTCAACGACGGCAGTCGATCTCAACATTGTTCTAGTGTGACATACGAGGCCGACAGGACCGGGCCAATCAACCAAGACGACGGGCGTCGACGTCGACGCGCAGTTGTGGATTACCGATACTGGCGATGGCACCCAGAACGGTTACTCCTTCCGGGTGCGACACGACCGGGTTGAGCACAATGTCGGTGACGTGCGGGACGTCGCGTTTGAGTACACCCATCCGGTAGACCAGTTCCTCCAGGTCGCCGGTGCGCGCTCTCCCGGCCCGGCCGGAGAAGCTCGGGATCGTTTCCCACAACAGTCTCGACCCCTTCGGCGACCGCACCAGGTCTCGTGCCTCCGACCGAGACACGGGTGCCAGCCGATAGCTCACGTCGTCGAGCAACGGGGGCAGCGCACCGGACAGGGCGAAGCTCACGACCGGCCCGTAGAGAGGGTCTTCACGCGCCGTCACCGCGCACGGCACTCCAGCCGGAGCCATGCGCTGGATGACCAGTCGGGCCAGAGCATCAGTGGGCAAGGTCGCCGCCATCGACAAGTACGCGGTACGCAGGGCGTGCTCGTTTTCCAGACTCAGCCGCAACCCCCGTAAGTCCATGCGGTGGGTCAGCCAGTCCACCCTCGTCTTGAGCACGACCGGGTAGCCGATGAACTCGGCGGCGTCGACGGCTTCCTGCTCGCTGCCGACCTCGATCGTGGGCCACAGGTTGATGTCGTAGGCGCTGAGTAGCTCAACGAGTTCGCCCTGCTGCAGGACCTCCTGATTGTCGGCGGGCACCTGTTCGAGTTGTTCGGTGACGATGCGGATCGCCCGCCGCAAGTCCGGCTCGAAGTCGTCGTCACCGGGGGTGTCGGAACGTTCGACCCATTCGTGGTAGGTGACGAGCCGACTGATCGCGCCGAGGGCCGATTCCACGTCACCGAACACCGGCACCGACCCGTGTCCGGGCATGTCGTAAGGCCCGCGGGCGGTCATGATGGGCGCGTAGTCGTGGGCCAGGATCACGCCGACGACCGGTTTGGTGGCCTGGCGGGCCAGCCGCACCAGCACATCGGCGAGGTGCTCGTCGGTGCCGAACACCGGCGGCACATGGGCGACGATCAGCGCGTCAATCTCCGATGACGCGAGCACCTCAGCGATGGCCTGTTCAGCCGCCTCAGGATCGGCAGCAGCGTCGAAGAGGGTCACGTCGTCGCTGGGTTCGAGTCCGACGGCCACGGCGGCGTCGTGGGCGAGCCACGCGACGGCGTCGGAATCACTGACGATTCCCACCCGTCGACCCCGCGGCAGGGGCTGAAAACTGATCAGACTCGCCAAGTTCATCAGGTCGGCCGGGGATTCGGCTTCGATCACTCCACTCTGGGCGAGGAGTTGATCGACGGCCCGCGCTGGCAGGTCGGCCCGCACACCTGCCCGCCCGGTCGGCGCGATGTCGCTCGACCGCCCGGCCCGCAGCGTCACCACTGGAGTCGTGCGGCCGAGGCGTTTGGCCACTCGACAAAACTTGCGTGGGTTCGACAGCGCTTCCAGGTAGAGCACCACCAGGTTGGTCGAATCGCTGTCTTCCCAATACTGCAGCAGGTCAGTGGCTGAGACGTCGGCTCGGTTACCTGCTGAGACGAACGTCGAAATGCCCAACCCTCGCCGCATTGCTTCGGTCAGCAGGGCCGCTCCGAAGGCTCCGGTCTGGCAGAACATCCCCATCCGGCCCCGACCAGGGATGTCAGACAGGACTGAAGCGTTGAGCGCCAACCCAGGGTGGGTGTTGATCATGCCGAGGGCGTTGGGCCCGATCAGCCGGATACCAGCCTCCCGCACCTTGTCGACGAGTTCGTCGAACGAGCGATAGTCGTGGTTGTCGATATATCCGCCACTAGTCAGCACGATTCCATAAACGTTCTTCTCGACCAGGGAGTCGATGGTGGCGAAGACACGCGATGGGGGCAAGTCCATCAGCACGACGTCGACGTCACCGACGATGTCGGTCACCGTCGAGTACACCGGGTCGAGCAGGTGGTCATCCGGGGTGGGCCGTGGGCCGACGAGGCTGATCGTCCCCTCGTAGTCGCTGGTGTGCAGGACTTGAGCCAGATGCGCCCCGAGCGTTCCGGCCGCGAAGTCGTCGGCGAGCACCGCAAGGGACGACGGATGCAGCAACTGCTGCATCGAGCGGGCCTCGTACTGGTGTTCGCGCTGTTCTTGGATCTCCAGCACGCGGGGGTGGGGATCGATGGAGAACTCAATCCTCACTTCGCCGCCTTCTACCCGCTGGACGGGATCGTATCCGGCGGCGGAGAACGTGTTGAGCATTCGACGGTTCGACGCCAGCACGTCAGCTACGAACCGGTGGATACCGTTCTCGCGGGCAACGGCGGCTAGTTGTTCGAGCAGTATCGATCCGATGCCACAGCCTTGCAAGCTGTCGGCCACGGTGAACGCGATTTCGGCCTCACCGCGATGGGCGGAGTCGTAGGACGCGGTGGCAACAATGTGGTCGCATACGATCGTCACCAGACACACATGGTCGACGTGATCGGCGTGAGCCAGGCGGCGAGCATCCTGAACGGCGAGTTCCCGATCGGGAGAGAAGTAGCGAGTCTTGAGGGTCTGTTCGCCTAGTGTGCCAGCAAAGGCGACTAGCTCCGCTTCGTCATCGGGGCGCACCGGCCGCACCCGACAAGGGCGACCGTCACTCATCACTACGTCGGATTCCCAGTGCTGTGGATAGGGTCGCCGCGGGTGTGAGTCGTTCACGAAGATCAGAACCTGCCCCTCACTGCCTACTCGCGTGGAGATTCCGCCACTGCCTCGGGCGCCGTTCACTAGGGTACGGGTCGAACCACGTGATGGCGGCCTGATTGGCCCGCATGGTTGGTCAGAACTTGGCTTCTGACGGTTTATGCTGTTGCCGTTCACCATCACCGTCGGATACGCGTCACGGTCGACGCCCGAGCCGAACCTGGCACGCCAGGCTGCGACTGACGTATCCACCACTGTGCGGAGAGTGCTTGATGGCCAGAAAGCCGGGCAGGGTCGCGACTGCCGAGCGTCCTGCCGAGAACGTCGTCGACGTGGACGTTTCGCACGAGATGCAAGAGAGCTTCTTGGAGTACGCCTACTCGGTCATCTACGCCCGAGCCCTTCCCGATGCCCGCGACGGACTCAAACCCGTGCAGCGTCGGATCCTGTTCCAGATGGCGCAGATGGGTTTGCGGTCTGATCGAGGCCACGTCAAAAGCGCCCGCGTCGTGGGCGAGGTGATGGGCCGACTGCACCCGCACGGCGATTCCGCCATCTACGACGCCCTCGTGCGCATGGCTCAGCCTTTCTCCTTGCGGCTGCCCCTGATTGACGGCCACGGGAACTTCGGGTCGGCCGACGACGGACCAGCAGCCATGCGTTATACCGAGTGTCGTCTAGCTCCGGCTGCCGACGTAGTAACCGCGAGCTTGGACGAGGACGTCGTGGATTTCGTCGGCAACTACGACGGTCGCGAACGCGAACCCGTCGTGTTGCCAGCCGCGGTGCCCCTGTTGCTGGTCAACGGGGCTGCTGGCATCGCCGTCGGGATGGCCACCAACATTCCACCGCACAATCTGCGGGAAGTGTGCGCGGCGGCGATTCATCTACTCAAACACCCGCGCGCCACCCTCGAGGACTTGATGGGTTTCGTTCCCGGCCCGGATTTGCCTTCCGGTGGTCAGATCCACGGTCTCGACGGCGTGCGGGACGCCTACGCGACGGGACGCGGAACGTTCAAGATGCGTGCCACGACGCGGATCGAGCAGGTGTCACCGCGCCGCCGGGGAATCGTGGTGACCGCCTTGCCGTACGGGGTCGGGCCCGAGAAGGTCATCGACCGCATCAAGCAACTCGTCTTGGCCAAGAAGATCAACGGCATCGCGGACCTGACAGACCTCACCGACGGCGAGCACGGATTGCACTTGGTCATCGAGGTGAAGAGCGGATTCTCTCCCGAGGCTGTCCGCGACAACCTGTTTCGTCTCACTCCGCTCGAGGAATCGTTCAGTTCCAACTGTGTCGCGCTGGTGGACGGGCAGCCTCGCACGCTCGGCCTGCGGGAATTCCTGTCGGTGTTTCTGGAGCACCGCATCGAGGTCGTCCGCCGCCGCAGTCAGTACCGCCTCGCGAAAGCACAGGCCCGACTGCACTTAGTGGACGGGCTGCTCATCGCAACGTTGAACATCGACGAAGTGATCGCCGTGATTCGCTCCAGCGACGACGCGGCGGCGGCCCGCCAACGACTCATCGCGATCTTCGACCTGAGCGACGAACAGGCAACCCACATTCTCGACATGCCGTTGCGCCGGCTCACCAAGTTTTCGCGCCTCGAACTCGAGTCGGAGAAGGCCAGCTTGGAGCAGACGATCGCTGAACTGAGCGAAATCCTCGGTAACGAGAAGTCGCTGAAGCGAGTGGTTGCTCAAGAGCTCGAAACGGCCGCAAAGACCCACGGCACGGCCCGCCGGACTGTACTTCTCGACGGTGAGGTGGCAGTAGCAACGCAGTCGGCTCCCCTTGAGATGTCCGACGAGCCGTGCCAGGTCATTCTCACGACGCGCGGACTGCTCGCCCGCACCGCCGGAACTACCCGTCCTGAGACGGCTGGCGGTGCCGCCATCTGGGCTTCGGCTCCCGCTACGACTCGGGGAACCGTGGCGGTTGTCACCTCGCGGGGTCTGGCGTATCGCGTCAACGTGGAAGAACTTCCCATGGTTTCGAGCGGACATTCTGTCGCTGGCGCCCCGGTGTCGGAGTACTGCCAACTCGGCCGGTCCGAACGGTCCGTGGGATTGATGACGCTCCCGCCGGACTCAGCCGCAGCAGACGACGCTGGGGCGCCAGTCGCGCTCGTCACGAGTGCTGGCACTGTCAAGCGGCTCGCCGCCGTGTCTGCCCCCAACAAGGACTCATGGGAGGTGATCACCCTCAAACCCGGCGATTCGGTGGTTGCTGCCATGGCTGCCCCCGACGGTAGCGACTTGTTCATTATCACCACTGACGCCCAACTATTGCGGTTCCAGGCCGCTGCCGTACGCCCCCAGGGGCGCAGCGCCAGCGGAATGGCGGGCATTCGTCTGTCCCGTGACGCTCGCGTGCTCGGGTTCGCGGCGCTGCCGGCCGATCCGGACGTCGGGGACACCGCGCGCGTGGTGACAGTGGCGGGCGACTCGTCTCGTTTGGAAGGCACTTCCGCCACCAGCATCAAGATCAGCCGGGCGGACGCGTTCCCCCGCAAGGGACGCGGCACGGCTGGCGTTCGCTGCCACCGCTTCACCCGCGGAGAAGACGTTCTGATTGCCGCCTGGGCCGGAACCGCCGAACCCGTGGTGGAGTCAGCGTCTGGCCAAGCAACGCCGCTGGCCGGTGACCTCCGCGACCGCGACGCCACCGGAACCGCCCTCACCACCGCGACGGTGGCGGCGGTCGGCGCGTCGGCGGTGACTGCCCTGGTCCCCGGCGATGACGAAACCTAGCCCCAGCCCGGCAGTCGGACACTGGCCCACCAGTTGTGTCGCCAGCAGCCTCGACGCGGACGAAGACCTCGCTGGCACGGCCCCATACGCTCGCGGTTGGCTCGTCATCGAACAGCCCGGCCCTTACGGTCGCGACGCACTGACCCAGAGCCACTTCCCCCGCGATGTGGGCATTGTGCTCGCCTCCGTTCTGAACCCGATCGGTGTGCGGCCCACCCTCGTGCGACATCCCGGGGCCCACGCCGACCATTCCGGGCCTCGGCGAGTCTGGTTCACCCGACCCGACGACCCTTCCGCGCGGCTGTGGCACACGGTCGTGGCCGATCCGCGCGAACTACTCGATTGGCCGTTCCAGGATTGGTTGAACGGCGCGCGCTTGCCAGCGGGCTGGGAGCTATTCGGCGAGCGCCTGCTATTGGTGTGTTCCCACGCCAAACGCGATGTGTGTTGTGCCCGCCTGGGTCGGCCGCTGGCGCAGGTGTTGCACTCGGATGCGCGCCTAGCCGGGCGCGTGAGCGTATGGGAGTGTTCGCACCTCGGCGGTCACCGGTTCGCCCCCACTGCTGTCGACTTGCCGAGCGGATGGGTGTTCGGCAGGCTCACCGTCGACTCGGCGATTGCCGTGGCCGAGGGCCTGGATGCTGGCAGGGTTGACCTCCGGCTCGCCCGCGGCAACAGCGGGCGTGAACCGTTGGCCCAGGCTGCCGAGATCGCCGCCCGCAACTATCTGCAACACACACAGGTCGGTGGTGTCGGAGTGGGTAGTGTCGGAGTGGGTAGATCCGGCGAAGACTGGCTCGTCACGATCGGCGCGACCGAGGTCCGTGTGCGGGTAAGCACCGAGTCGACTGGTTCGATGGTGACGACTTCCTGCGGAGACGACCCGTCGCCTGCAACGCGTCTAGCAACGTTCATTGACGGTGAGCTAGTTTCCTCACGCCGCGGGCCGAGAACCGGGTAGCGGCGTAGGCGATGGCGTCGCCCACGTCGACTTCCCGCGTCGAGTTGCCTGAGCGCAGGTAGAACTTGCGGGCTTGGCCTTTGGCTTCGGACACCAGGACCGGAGTGGGGCTCGCTGGCACTCGAACCAGGCACACGATGCGTGTTCCGAAGTCCGATTCGGCCCCGCCACTCAACTCGTCGAAGTCGACCGTCAACCGGGAGGCGGTGACGGATCCGACGGCGTGCCCAAGGTAGTCGCGCAGCCACAGTTCGAACCGGTCCACGTCAGGGGATTTCAGATGCGGGTAGTCCACTTCGATGCCGGTCGCCTCCCCCGCGTCGTTCACCCCGATCAGCAAACTTCCGCCCTTGCCGTTGGCGAAAGCGGCCACCGTCTTGCCGATGACTGCCTCGATCTTGGGGTCTCGCCCGCCAGTGTGCACATTCGTGCGGGCCGTCGACTTGAACTCGACCGTTTCGCTCTCGCCAGCGGCAACGAGTTCGCGGATCGAGCGGCGATCCACCCGTCGCCGGGCCGCTACTGCCTCGACCGCGAGCAGCACCAGCAAGGTGGCGATGATGGCGCCGATGGCGGTTGCGATGGGCACTGGGCCTTCGGGTCGACGCAAAACCACTTGGGTGAGGCCGCCGCCGATTGCTGCGCCCGCTATGCCGCACAGGGTTGCTTCAGCAAACGTCAATCGCACTCGGTACCGCAACACCCGTCGACCTAGCAGGCCGAGGACGATTCCGGCCGCCAAGGCCAGAGCCGCAGATTCGACGATCACCATGGGATTAGTTCAGCACACGGCCGGGAGCCAACTGTCGGGTCGCGCCTGCGCACCCAACTGTTGTGCTGACCAACTCGGGGAGCTGGGTCTAGAGGCGGTCGGCCGCGAGCTGGGCCAATTCCCGAATCGGGGTACCGCTGCTTCCCGAACCCATCGATCCGCGAGCCACAGCAGTCACCACGTCGCCCGACGAAACGACGGCGACTTGTGATGACATCGACATGAATCCGCCGATGTTGGCGGTGATTGTGAGGAGTCGGGCGTCATCGGCGCCGGTGATGTTCATAGTTTGCGCATCGATCGTGATGTTCGCTTCGCCCATTTTCGTGGAAATGGTCACGGACGAGCAGTCAGCGAGCCGCGCGTCGAGTTCGGCGAACAATCCCTGCACTGCTCCCGCGTCCTGGAACTGGCCGATTACTTGGCCTGCGAGTGTTGCGGCGAACACGTTGTCGCCCCGAACCGCAGCGCGGTACGCGTGTCCGGTTGCCTGGTCCATGCGGGCCCCGGGGCGGGTGCACGCTTCCGGCGACACGTCGACGCTGCCCAGCATCTCGCTGAGGCCGTCAAGTCCGTTCGCTCCGCCGAACTGACCGAGCATCTTCTTCGCCTCTGAGCGCATCCCCGACAGGTCCGGCTTCGTGAAACCTGAACCGTAAGCCGACCGCGGGAGCAACTTGCTTTCGAGTTGCGGGTCTTGGTCCTTGAGACGCTTCACGGCGTCGCGCACAGAATCAGCGGTGGGCGCCTCCGGTGCCACCTGCGCCACTGCTGCTACCGGCTCGGCAGTCGACTGCGACATGGCTGGTGCCACGATGGCCACTGCCCCGACAGCGACAGCAAGCGAGCCGACTCCGGCGATGATGCGGGAACGAGTTGTGGTGAACACTAAGGGACCCTTTCGGTAGCCATTCCACCGTCGTGCACCACGCGCCCCGACTGTCGAGGAACCGGCTGGGCTGACGATGTTCTCCCCCACTGTAACCCGCTTCTGACGATTCGGGAACCGCTTGAGCGATCTCTTGGCCGCCTGATCGGCTTGCACCCGGCCGCCAGGCTGGGTCGATAACTGGCAACCGGCCTGTGGGACGGGTTGAATGGCGTAGGAGAAGAGGTCGGACTTTCGGAGGTGCCTTGTGGCAGGACTGACCAGGCGAGCGTTCCTCGCCACCACTTCAGCGCTCGCCGCTGCTTGGGCTGTGCCGAAAGGGATGATGGGTGCAGCTTTGGCGGCCCCGTTGACTCCGAACCAGGACGCACCGACCACGCTCAATCAGACGATTCGTCAAAGCACCACCGCGGTCCGCGGCAGCTACAAGCCCCTGGTTCGGTCCGCTGGCGAACCTCACGCCCCGCGCTACGACCTCATGGGCCGCGTGACGAACGAGTCGGCCCGCGCCCGTAGTCGGCGGTCGCTGCTCTACATCGGCCATTTGTCTGACAATCACTACGTCGACGCCCAGAATCCGGCCCGGCTCGAACCCATGATTGAGCTCGCCCCGTCCACATTCGTGAGTGCCGCTCACCCGCAGGACACGCTCACCACTGCGGTGAACGCCCAGACGGTCCGCGCCATGGCGGAGTGCCGCTACAGCCCGGTGACTGGCGCGCCGATGGCGGCGGCGGTTAATACCGGTGACACCGCCGACTCCCACGCCACCACCGAATTGCGCTGGATGATCGACACACTCGACGGCGAGGACGTCGTCCCCAACTCGGGTGCGCCCGGCGTGTACGAAGGACCGCAGGTGTGGGACGTGCCGTACGTGTGGCTGCCCGATAATCCCGACGGCAACATTTACGGCCAGTACGGGTTCCCCCGCGTGGAGGGCCTGCTCGATCACGCGGTCTCCACCACCGTCAACTCCGGAGGCCTGCCGGTTCCGTACTACGTCGTGATCGGTAACCACGATGTCATCTTCATGGGAACGGTGGCGGAGAACGCCGCGGTGCGCGAGTCGGCAATCGGTTCCCGCAAGGCCAAAACTACCGAGGCCGCGATGGGAATGTTCCTCGATCAGTTGACGAGCAACCCGAGCCTGGCTCAACGCTGGGCCAACCACCTGCGACTGAACTTCGGCCAGACGTCGGGAATCATGAACGTCACCGCCGATGCCGGTCGCGCCACCTTCAGCTCGATGGACTTCATTCGCGAACTGTTCAACACGAAAGAAGTTCCCGGCCCGAAGGGTCACGGGTTCACCCAGGAGAACCTCGACAACAACACGACTTACTGGAAGGCCGACCTCAACCCGTTCGTTCGCGCATTCGGCCTGGACACGTGCAACTACGTCAACGGAGCTGACGGCGCGGTCCCGGCCGACCAGTTCAACTGGCTGGACCAGGAACTCGCCCAGGCCCAGCAGGACGGCTTGCTCGCGATCGTGTTGAGCCATCACAACTCGGTCACGTTGGAGAATCCGGCCACCCTCCCGGGCAGGCCCGGTCAACAGCTCTACCACTCGGAAGAGTTCGTGGCGATGCTGCACAAGCATCCCAATATGATCGCCTGGGTCAATGGACACACCCACATCAACATGATCACCGCCCACCCGAACCCGTCAGGAACGGGCGGGTTCTGGGAGATCACTACCGCGAGCTGCATCGACTACCCGCAGCAACAGCAGCTACTCGAAATCGTCGACAACCAGGACGGGTCCTTGTCCATCTTCGCCACCACGCTCGACCACTTGTCGGCCCCTGAATGGAACGAAGGCGACCTCTCCGTCGGCGGGATGGGATCACTGAGTCGGGAACTCGCCGCCAACCACTGGCTCATCGACCCCCTCGCCCACACGGGCAGCCACTTGGACCGCAACACCGAGTTGCTGCTTCCCTCCCCAATCGACATGGCAGGGATCAGCGACGCCGATATCGAGAAGGCCCAGGCAGCAGCCCGGGCCAGACTCGTGGCCTTCGACCAAGGAGGGCAGGGATGATGAAACGTTCACCAAATTCGCACCGAAAGCGTCACCTCGCCGCTGGGGCGACGCTGGTTGCCGCCGGGGCCATCGCCTTGTCGGGGTGCACCCAACTCGACGGACTCGCCAACTCCACCGGGACCCCCTTCATGGCTGCGAGTGGAACCGCCACGGACGTGCTACTCAGCCAAGACATCGACGTTCTCGTCAAACCCGTTTGTGAGTTCCCACCTGAGTCTTCCAAGAAGTGGACGTGCACCGGTTCCACAGTTGACGGGGAAGCCATCGCCGTCACCATCACGAACGGAACAACCACCGATGCCACGATGGTGATCACGGTGGGGTCCGACGAAATCTACAACGGTTCGTACGCGGCCGTTCAGACCAAGGCAGCGCAGGTGCCCCAATGAGCACAACCACTGAAACTACCGTTCCCGGCAAGCCTGCGGCCCTTTACGGAGCCTCTTCGCTGGTCACCGGTTTGGGCAACGTGTTCCGCAACTTTGGTGCGTTCGCTTTCGCCATTGTGATCAACGCCGTCATCCAGGCGATCATTGTCTTGCCCGATCCGATGGCCGAGTTCGGCGCCTACTCGGTCGTAATGGGCATCATTTCCTACCTCGTCATCATCGTCAGCTTCGGGTTCGTGTGTGCGACGGCATTGCGCGCGGCGACCAAGCAGGCGGGCGGGATCGCCGGGACCCGTGAACTGCTGCGACCCCGGTTGGTGCCGTTCGTTCTGTGGATGATCGGCTGGACCGTCGTGGTTCTGGTCGGTCTGGCGCTGTGGCAGTTGCCCGGCTACTTGCTGTTCATCATCACGCCGTTCCTCATGTTCGCAGTCATCGACGGCAAACCCAACCCGGTGGGCGCCAACTTCCGAGCCATCGGCAATCGTTTCGGTCGCTTCTTAGTGACGGCGATCATTCAGTTGATCCTCTGGGGCATCCTGACATTGTTTGTCGGACTCAACACCTTCTTCATCACCGGATCTGTTGCTTCGGTGCTGTTCTGGATCGTGGGTGGCTTCGTTATCACCTGGTTCACGTGCGCCTGGGCGTTGATTTACCGGTCCACCAACGTGGGGGTAGTCGCCGACGAGACCGCCTAGACCCTCCCAGGTAAGTGCTGGGCGGGTAATCCAGGATTTGACCGCCGGTGAGCGCGCGTTGATGCAGTTCTGACTGCAAGGATCGGCCGCATGAGTGATCCGTCCGAATTGCGGGGCATGGAATCCACTGACGCCACCTCGTTGCCTGCCGACCCCGAGAAGCGGCCCATCCGGGCTTTCACCTCGACCGAAGTGCCTCAGGGACTCATCAACATCTCCAGCATCATCTGGCGACTCGCCCTCGTCGTGCTGGCCGTCTTTGGCGTCTTGTGGCTGATCGGTCTGCTCGGCGGTGTGGCGATCGCCATGTTCTTCGCCGGCCTGATCGCGGCTCTCGGCATGCCGGTCCAGCGCTTTCTGGGACGCATCATGCCGAACGTGCTCGCCACGATTCTCACGCTGCTGTTCATGTTCGTACTGGTCAGCGTAGTTCTGGCGTTTGTCGTGACATCCATCATTCAGCAGGCCCCCGCGGTGGTGGCTGCCGCCAACGCCGGGCTGCAGGAGATTCAAAACTGGCTCCGCGGGGAACCGTTCAACCTCGACGACACGGCCATGACGTCACTCGTGGAAAAAGCCGAACAGTCGTTAACGTCAGCGGCCGAAACTCTGGCCGCCTCGCTGGCGTCGTTCGCCGGCGGTATCGGCGACTTCATCACCGCCTTCGCCGTGTTCATCTTCGCAGCGTTCTTCTTCATCAACTCCGGTGCCGCCATCTGGAAGTGGATCCTCACCTGGGTGCCCGAGCGGGTGCGAGAAGAGACCGACAACTGCGGGCACGCTGCCTGGACCAGCCTGTCGGGCTACACCCGTGGGATTGTTCTGGTGGCAATCGCTGACGGAATTCTCGTCTACATCGGCTTGGTCATTCTCAACGTGCCGCTGGCTCCGGCCCTGGCGGTTGTCGTGATGTTCGGTGCGCTCATTCCGGTGATTGGCGCGCCCATCGCCACCCTGTTTGCGGCGGTGGTCGCCCTAGCCAGCGAAGGACTCGTGACAGCTTTGCTCGTCGTGGCCCTCACCGTGGTGGTAGGCAGTTTCGATGGCGACATCATGCAGCCGCTCATCATGGGCCACGCCGTCAGTTTGCATCCTCTAGCGATCGTGTCGGTCATCGCTTTCGGAACCATGACGTTCGGCATCATCGGCGCGTTCGTGGCGGTGCCTTTGACGGCCACGGTGTACTCAGTCGCTAAGTATCTCACCGGGCGGATGCCACCACCGAAAGAGACCGAGAAGGTGCCGCGAAAACCCCGCATGCCTCATCCGATTCGACGGCTGCGCAAAAAACGTGCGGCTCAGCTCGCCGAACCAGCGACCGCAGTACCGGCATAGCCGACCGAGTATTTGCCGCAGCTGAGCGAGTTGGCGCGGTAGGGTCGCAGTGTGGCTGACCATGACTGCGACTTGCTCATCATCGGAGCCGGGCCCACCGGCTTGTTCGGCGCCTACTACGCGGGTTTCCGCAAGTTCCGCACCATCGTCATGGACACCCTGCCCGAGATCGGCGGGCAGGTCACCGCAATGTACCCCGAGAAGCTCATCTACGACGTCGCCGGCTTCCCCGCCGTGCGGGGTCGGGACCTCATCGAGGGCTTGTGGCAGCAGGCACAATCAGCCAATCCGCGTCTGCTGCTCGGCCAGCAGGCCACGACACTCGCGAGCTACCCTGAGGCAGTCAGGGTAACGACCCATGACGGCACCGTCATTGACGCCCGGGCAGTGCTCATCGCTGGCGGTATTGGGTCGTTCGCTCCCCGCCCACTACCGACCGGTCAAGAGTGGGAGCGCCGCGGGCTCGTGTACTTCGTGCCGCGCCTGGAAGCTCACCGCGACCACCACGTCGTCATAGTCGGCGGCGGGGATTCAGCCTTCGACTGGGCACTCGCCCTGCACCCGATTGCCGCATCAGTCACTATCGTCCATCGCCGAGGCGCGTTCCGCGCCCACGAGTCCACCGTGGAGAAGGTGCGTGACCTGGGGGTACGCCTGGTCACGAATGCCGAAGTTGAAGCAATCGAAGGCACCAACACCATCGAGAAGGTCACCGTGGCGAGCAAGGACGGGCACCGCGAGACCCTCCCCGCCGATTCCGTGGTCGCCGCTCTCGGATTCATCGCCAACATCGGGCCCATGACCGACTGGGGCCTCGACCTGGAGAAGCGGCGCATCGTCGTCGACTCGACGATGGCAACCAACCTGCCGCGCGTATTCGCCGCCGGAGATATCACCGCATACCCCGGCAAAGTAGCCCTCATCGCGACCGGCTTCGGCGAAGCCGCAACTGCGGTCAACAATGCCGCCCCCCTCATCAACCCCAGTATCGGCATATTCCCCGGCCACTCGTCCGGCGAATAACCTGCCCGGTCGCCGGGACGCAAATGCGTCCCTCGGGCAGGGCTGGGCGTGGCTGAGATTACGCTGGGGCCATGACGATTCCTGATGCGGATTCACCCCAGTTCCCCCAGGCTGGGTTCGAAGACATCCTGGCCGCCAACGCTGACTATCGGATCGACTCCGAGCAGGCGGCTCTCACCGGTCGGGCCGCTCGCGGCCTCGCGGTCGTGACGTGTATGGACTCGCGCATCGATCCGCTGGGACTCATGGGCATGAAACCCGGAGACGCGAAAATCCTTCGCAACGCGGGAGCTCGGGTAACTGACGACGTGTTGCGGACGCTGGTGCTCGCCACCTACCTGCTCGGCGTGAACCGGGTTCTTGTCATGCCCCACACCCAGTGCAAGATGGCCTCAGCCAGTGAACAAGAGATTCACCGATACGTGCGCGAAGAGAAGGGCGTCGACATTCGTTCCCTCGAGATTCGCGTCGTCGAGGATCAAGAACGCGGCCTGGCAGCTGATCTGACCCGCATCCGCGCCTACCCGTTCCTGCCGAGCGACCTCGCCGTCGGCGGGGCCATCTACGACGTTGCCACCGGAACCCTCCGCCCCGTGGACGCCTAATCGGCCCGGCATGCCGGCGCACGCAGTCTAGACGTCGATTCGCTAGACGTCGATCCGTTCGCGGTCGAGGCTCTCGGCCCCGGCCACGATGAACTCCTTGCGCGGTGCCACGTCCGAACCCATCAGCAGTTGGAACACCGTCTCAGCTGCTTCGACCTCCCCCATGCTCATCCGCCGCAATTGCCGTCTACCTGGATCCATTGTCGTTTCCCGCAGTTGTGCAGCATCCATCTCGCCGAGACCCTTGAACCGCTGGATCGGGTCCTTCACTTTCACGTCGTCAGCCCGCAGACCCTCAATGGTGGTGCGCATCTCGTCGTCCGAATAGGTATAGATCACTTCACCGGCCCGCTTGCCGCGGCCCACCGTGTCGATGCGGTGCAACGGTGGCACCGCGGCGTAGACCCGTCCGGCGTCGAGCAGCGGACGCATGTAGCGGTGAATCAAGGTCAGCAGCAAGCATCGAATGTGCGCCCCGTCGACGTCCGCATCCGCCATCAGAATGATCTTCCCGTACCTGACGGCGTCGAGATCGAACCCCCGGCCGGACCCGCCACCGATGACCTGCACGATCGAGCTGCACTCGGCGTTCTTGAGCATGTCAGCCACCGTGGCCTTCTGGACGTTCAATATCTTCCCGCGGATCGGCAGCAGTGCCTGAAACTCGCTGTTGCGTGCCACCTTCGCGGTTCCAAGCGCCGAATCGCCCTCGACGATGAACAATTCGTTGCGCTGGGTGTCGGAACTGCGGCAGTCGACGAGCTTCGCCGGCAACGAAGAGTTCTCCAGCGCCGACTTGCGTCGCGCCACGTCCCGCTGGGCCCTGGCCGCGAGGCGCACCTTCTGCGCGCTCGCCACCTTCTCCAACACCTGTCGGGCCCCTACCTTCGCGCCACGGGGAGGTTTCGCGAACCACTCGTTGAGGTGCTTCGTGACGACTCGGTTGACTATGGTGGCCGCCGCGGGCGTGCCGAGCACCTCTTTCGTCTGGCCTTCGAATTGCGGCTCCGGCAGCCGGACCGTCACAATCGCCGACAAGCCCTCAAGCACGTCGTCTTTGGTGACGTTATCGTCCTGTGCCTTCAACAGTCGGGCGGCCCGCAATTGCTCGTTGAGAACTTTCGTGATGGCGCGTTCGAACCCCGACACGTGGGTGCCCCCACTCGGGGTGGCCACCACGTTAACGAACGACTTGACGTGGGTGTCATAACTGGCGTCCCACAGTGCGGCAATGT